>CAXTWT010000028.1:0-25375 GCA_964247955.1 uncultured Bryobacteraceae bacterium | reverse complement strand
GGCCGTAAGGGTGATTTCTGCCAAAGGCAAGTATGTTGCCTACACGCCGCGAAAGTGTATTCGGATCATTTTCCGCTTGGGCCAATAAATCTAATCGTTTTTTCTTTTCGCGCTCGACTTCATCCGCCGGGAAACTCGGATTGAGTGTCACATCGGCAGCTACCGAAAGCGCTTGGGGCAGATTTCTTTTGAGCACCTCAAGGCTAAGCATAGAGTACTCGCGGTCAGCCCGCGCTTCCAGCGATGTGCCGAGATTTCCCAACATGTTGTCAAGGTCCAGGGCTTTTTTTGTTTGCGTTCCTCGTTTCATTGCTTCGACGCTAAGACTAGCCAAGCCTTCCTGACCTGCCGGATCAGCAATGCTTCCGGCGTGCGTAGCAATTGTTACAGCAACCTTGGGCAAATCTTTTCGCTCAACCACAAACACTTTTACTCCGTTTTCGAGTGAAGCAGTTTTTATTTCGGGAACCTGGAACTGGCGGTCCGCACCTAGCGCCGGTAATTTTGAGCGGTCAAGCGTGATATTGGTTTCGGAAGCTGCCTTTTCCGGATGGAAGCGAACGAGGAGGCGATCCGTGCTGCTGAGCCATTTCCCTGCTGCTTCCCGTACGGCGTTAGCGGTCACGGTTCTGTGCCGCTGCACGTCTGCGGCAAACTTGTCGGGATCACCTAAAAAAGTGTTGTACTGGTTCAATACATCCGCTTGGCCGCCAAAGCCGCCGATGCGTTCTAGGCCGGTGACATATTGAAATTCCCATTTGGTTTTGGCGCGATTTAACTCTTCAGGCGTAGGGCCTTCTTTTGCCAAACGCGCGATTTCTTCCGTGACTGCGCTTTCCACTGGCCCTAATGGAGTGCCCGGCCGGGCTGTTGCCCAGATCACGAACAGGCTTGCTATTTCAGAAGAGCCCTGAAAAGACACTGCGTCAGAGCAAATTTGCTTGTCATAAACTAGCGATTTTTGCAGGCGCGAAGACAAGCCGTCCGTCAGAATAAGGGATGTGAGATCAAGCTCGGCATCACCTGCGCTGAAGTAAGCCGGGGTGGGCCAAGCAAAATAAGTACGCTCCTGCGGCACGTGATCCTTTACATCTACGATCTTTTCGCCATTGAGCGCGGCAACCCACAGCTTGGGGCGATCCAGCGCGGGACCTGCGGGAATCGGTCCGAAGTACTTTTCAATCAACCGCTTGGCTTCCGCCACATCGAAATCGCCGGTTACTGCCAGTGACAGGTTGTTGGGCGTGTAATAAGTGCGGAAGAATTCTTTCACGTCGTCCACTGAGGCTGCCGTCAGATCCTCGTGGCTACCGATGACAGAATGCGCATAGGGATGGCCCCCAGGAAACGCGTTTGTCGATACTAGATCGAACGCACGGCCATAAGGTCGATTTTCCAGTCCTTGGCGACGCTCATTCTTGACAATGTCGCGCTCGTTGTCGAGCTTCGCCTTTGTGAGCACGTCGGTTAAGGTGGCAAGACGATCGGACTCCAGCCACAGTACATACTCCAGACTGCCGGAGGGAACGCTTTCAAAGTAATTAGTGCGGTCCTCGTTGGTGGTTCCATTGACGCCTCCTTCGAAGAGATTGGCCCCTGCCTTTTCAACATAGGCGAGGTACTTTGTGTTAGCGTCCTTTGATCCCTCAAACATCATGTGTTCAAAAAGATGCGCAAAGCCTGTGCGACCCGGACGCTCGTTTTTTGAGCCTACGTGGTACCAGCAGTTGACATGCACCATCGGGAGTTTGTGATCGGTATGAAGGATCACCTGAAGACCGTTGGGCAGGGTGTACTTTTCAAACGCGAGCCTGGGAACTCCTTCCTTGGCGTCGGCGGAACTTGTTTGCGGGAGTGCGACACTTCCACATGCGAGCCAAATGAAAGCGCTCAACAGGGCGAGAGGTGAATAGTGGGAATACCGGGGCTGCATACAATGGGTGTAGCAAATTATATACTATTGTCCTACCGGTAAGGAAGACTCTGGTGCTAACGGCCAATCTTCTCCGAAAAAATCTTAAAACTCTGAAATCTTGAACGAGCGGCGTTATGGTGCTGTACTCAAAACCTATTTGACCAGCAAGGGCTGTAACCGAATGGGGTATTACCAGCATCCATACGGAATCATTCATTATGTTCGCAACTGTACGACGGACAATCATTTGCGCCGTGTTGCTGATTTTGCAAGATTCCGTATTTGCACAGACAAGTTTTGGCTTGAAAGTACTGATTACACAGAGCATTGATGACAGTAAGCTGATTACGCTCAAAGGCAATACGCACCCCCAAGCAAGGCAGGAGAATGATCGTGGACGGGTTCCCGATAGTTTTGCTATGCAGCATATGGTGTTGCAGCTAAAACGGGCAGCGGAGCAACAGGCAGAACTCGAAAAACTGGTTGAGTCCTTGCATAATCCTTCCTCGCCGTTGTTCCACAAATGGCTCACTGCGGAACAGATCGGCTCCCGGTTTGGACCGGCGCAGCAGGACCTTGATGCAGTCAAGGAGTGGCTCGGGTCGAACGGCTTCACGGTTAATGTTGTGTTTCCCAGCAAAACCGCCATTGATTTCTCAGGTACAGCCGGACAGGTAAAAAGGGCTTTCCATACGGAAATGCATTACCTAAGACTAAAAGGCGAACGGCATATTGCCAATATGAGTGATCCGCAAATCCCCGCTGCGCTTGAGCCGGCCATTGCAGGCATAGTGGCGCTTCATGATATTCGACCACAGCCGATGCGCTCGGAAGGCGGTGCCGTCTCAAACGAGGACTTTGGCACAGGACGGTATATGGCTCCTGGAGATCTCGCAGTCATTTATAATTTCAACCCTCTGTTTGAGCAGGGAGTTTCAGGCGAGGGTCAGACGATTGTGGTGCTGGAAAGCAGTGATCTGTACAGCACGGGCGACTGGTATGCGTTTCGCAGAGTCTTCGGGCTAACGAAACGGTATCCTGCGGGGACTTTGACAGAAATACATCCTGGAAGCAGGGTTTACCCGTGTGATGACCCAGGACCGACGATAGCTGCTGACCGAGAGGCGACTACCGACGCCGAGTGGGCCAGCGCGGCGGCTCCAAACGCAAACATCGTGGTAGCTTCTTGTGCGACCGGGTTTGACTGGGGCTACTTTATTGCCATGCGGAACCTGCTGAACTCACCCAATCCTCCAGCCGTCATGAGCCTGAGTTATGGCGGTTCAGAGGCAGGGGTGAGCGCAGCTGAGAATGCTTCCGTTTACTCTTTGTATCTGCAAGCGGCGGCAGAAGGCGTTTCCATATTTGTGTCAGCAGGTGATTGGGGCGCGGATTCGTTCTTTGCCGACCGTGGCACCGCTTCACAACATGGAATGAGCGTGAATGCGTTTGCCTCGACACCGTACAACGTCGCCGTTGGCGGAACGGATTTTGAGGATGTATATTTCGGTCAGACCAACACTTATTGGAATACGACGAATACCTTTGCCTTTGCGTCGGCAAAATCGTACGTTCCGGAGATTGCCTGGAATGGCTCGTGCGCCAGTCAATTGGTAGCAAATTACTATGACTTTGCCAGGGTTTATGGAAGCGACAGCTTTTGTAATAGCCCATCTGTGCCTGCAAATTTTTTGACAGGCTTGGCGGGAAGCGGCGGGCCGAGCAGTTGTGCTTCTGGAAGACCAGTTGCGCCTGGAGTAGTGAGCGGCAGTTGTAGCGGCTATCCTAAACCAGCTTGGCAGAATGTTCTCGGAAACCCTAACGACGGCGTTCGCGATTTGCCGGACGTGGCTTTGTTTGCTTCGCTGGGAGGATGGGGACATTCCTATTTACTTTGTTTTTCCGATCCAGCCCGCAACGGAATTCCTTGTTCGACAAATTTTCAAACTTCGGGCGGAACGTCGGCTGCGGCTCCGGTTATGGCGGGCATACAGGCGCTGATTAATCAGAAAACCGGACAAAGCTGGGGCAATCCCAATCCGGTCTATTATGCGCTGGCGCGTGATCAGTACGGCTCTAGCGGAAGCGCGGCTTGCAATGCGAGCCTGGGTAATATGGTGGGAGCAGATTGCACCTTTTACGACATAACGCAAGGTGATAATGTCGTCATCTGCCAACCGGGTAGCCCGAACTGCTATGCTCCTTCCGGGACGTACGGCGTGATGTCATTATCGACTACTTCGTTCCAGCCCGCTTATACGGCAGGGGTTGGGTGGGATTTCACAACCGGAATCGGCAGCGTCAATGCGTACAATCTGGTCACAAACTGGAGTCGCGGCGTGACATTAAGCGCACAGAGCGCGACGGGCAGCCAGTAGCAGCCTTTGGAGGACATCATGCGGCAAATTTTCTCAGCAGTTATCTTCTTTACTTTTGGACTCTGTTGCACAGTTCCGGTACGTGCGGATTTGTGCGGGTCTGACAGTTCAAACCTGGTCAATAATTGCGGGTTTGAGACGGGAACGTTTGCGGGGTGGAGCCTAAGCGGAATTGATTCGGGACCCGCTTATGACGGAATTGCTCATGGAGTCGATCAGGCGGATGCGCATAGCGGAAACTACGGCGCTTACCTGGGCGGCTTTGCCGGGGTGCTGAGTTTAGGCCAGATCCTTACCACAACGCCGGGGATGAATTACACCGTTAGTTATTGGCTGGCGCAATCTCCCGCCACGCCTGCGCCTTATCAGAGTTTATTCAGCGCCAGTTTTGGAAACTCGGTGCTGGCTTCCCTGAGTCAAGCTTCGGATTTCCCTTTTACCCGCTATAGCTTTAATGTAGTGGCGACCTCTTCTGCAACTAATCTGCTATTCGGCTTCCGCGACGATACTGGATTCTTTTCCATTGATGATATTGCGGTGACTCCCGTAGCAACGCCGGAGCCGGGTAGCTTCGGAGTGACGGCAATCGTGATAGGAGCGGCAATCGCAGTTTGGCGTTATCGGAATACCTTGAAAGTGGTACGAGTACTCAGCCTTAGGGAGTAAGAGCTTCGACTGTTGGCTTCGCAGCAGGGCAGTGCTTTACTGGTTTTGATGCCGAATCCAGAACAGGAAAGAGTGGATGCCATTGCGAACTCGCTGGCGCAGTTGTGGCGAAGGCAGGATGAGTTTGCTCAGCGGCTAGCCCGGATTGAAGCGGCTGTTTTGCCGCAAACACCGGCACCACCACCAGCAGCAGAGCCGCAGCCTTCTCCTCCGCCTCACACTGAAGGCGAAAAAGTGCTTACGGAAACGCTTCCTGTTGTTGAACCTGTACCGGGCCGAGAGAAATCCGCAACTGCCCCGGCACCGACGAAACCGAAGCTCGAAACAAAGGTCGGTTTGACGATTGTCAACCGGATCGGTGTTGTAACGCTGGTGTTAGGCGTCGCGTTCTTCTTTAAGTGGGCGGTGGATAACAACTGGATCGGGCCGGGAGGGCGCGTCATTCTTGGCGTGCTTGCCGGTTTTGCGGCGCTGGGAGCGGCTGATTTTTTGTGGCGCAAAGGACAACAGGTTTTTGCACAAGGCGTAACCGGCACTGGAGTTGCCGTTCTTTATCTTGCTTTTTACGCAGCTTTCGGTTTTTACCATTTAATTCCGCAGGGATTCGCTTTTCTGTTGATGTTTTCGGTTACGGGCATGGCTATTGCTTTGTCGCTGCGCTATGACTCACAGGCAATCACAGCGTTAGGGCTTTTCGGCGGGTATCTGACTCCGTTGGCGTTGAGCAGCGGCGAGGACCATCCCTGGTTTCTGTTTGGCTATCTGCTTCTTTTGAATGCGGCGACGATGGCGTTAGCGGCGAGGCGGAAATGGCGCGGGCTGGAAGTGCTCAGCTTCTCGGCTACTGTTCTGATTTATGGCGGTTGGCTCCTGGACGCGTTTAGTCGGCACAACCAAACAGGGGTGGCAACCATTGCTTTGCTTGCCTACTATGCTTTGTACTCGCAAGCGTCCTTACGGTTTTTGTTTCTTCCTACGCAGTTTTTAGCGGCCTTGGCACTGAGCGTGATATGGCACGACAGCGCAGGCGCATTCTTTTGCTTCGCTTTACTGGTTGCTTTGGGAGGAATGCTGAATGCGGAGCGACGGAGTTTGCCGTCTGCCCTGAGCGTCGCATTTGTTTCGTTTTGGCTTTCTTATGCATTGCGGCAAGTGATCAACTATAGCGGAACCGAGTGGCTTCCGGCATTTTGGGGGATTACGCTGGCGTTTTTGCTTTTCGAGGGTTACTTTGCGTGGTGGATCGCAGCGAAGCACCAAACGCTTACTGTTCAACAGTTGTTGACGTTGGCAGTAAACGGCATCGCTTATTACGGAGCTGCTTATGCATTGCTAAATCCACAGCATCATGCATATCTTGGTCTTCTCGCCGTAGCGGTGGCAGGCGTTTATCTGGGACTTGGGGCATATTTGTACCGTGGGCGGGTACTAACGGAAAAGGATCTACGGCCAGTACTGCTATCGCTTGGCATGTCGATTTGTTTTATTACGCTGGCGATACCGATACAGTTCACCGGTTTTACCATCACGATTGCTTGGTCCTTGCAGGCGGTAGTACTTACATGGGTCGGACTGCGTTTCCAAAGTCAGTGGGCTTTGGATGGAGCGCTTTTGGTTTTTGGTTTGGTGCTGATGCGCCTGGTTCTGATCGACAGCTTTCTCCTGATGGACCCTAGAGCTTATCAGTTGTTATGGAACAGGCGGTTCGTGACTTTTGCAGTCGCCGCAATCAGCTTGTTAGGAGCGGCTTACTGGGCTTCGCAGATGTCGCGTTCTAGAGCGCTTATAGAGTATTTTGCCGGGCACATCGTTCTGTTATGGGGATTAACCATGGAGGTAATTGGGTGGGCGGAAAGGTCGACTCCGCCACAGAATCTGCTCAGCGTGGAAACCGTTGCCGTTTCCCTTCTGTTCGGAGTCTACGCGGTGGTTCTGGTGAGTGTGGGGGTGGGCACGAGGACGGCGATCAATCGAATTGCCGGGCTGGTGTTGATTGGGCTTGTGATTGTAAAACTTTATTTGTTTGATGTATGGCAATTGGAGCGCATTTACCGTATTTCCGCCTTTGTGGCCCTGGGATTGTTGCTGATGGGGACGTCCTTCTTATACTCCCGTTTCCGGCAATTGATTGAGAGCTTGTGGAAAGATGACGAAGCTCGTTCTTAGCTTGTTGGCTGTTTCATGCTTGCTCCGTGCCGATTTTAACGGGCAGCACTGGCAATTCCGTACGCCGATCCAAGTCAAGGAAAAAGCGGCTATTTCGATGTTCACCGTCGATGGGAGCGTGTACCGCAATTCGCACGCCCGGTTAAGCGATCTTCGCATTATTCGCAATGGTTCGGAAACTCCTTACCAGCTACAGGCGCTTTCCGGAAGGCAGGAAGAAGTGGAACTAAGGCCCGCGCTGCTGGATAAAGCTGTGGCTGCACACACGGGTTTACAAGCCGTGCTGGACCTGAAAGGGCATCAACAGCACAACCGACTGCGAATCGTAACCGGACAAAGTAATTTTAGAGAAACGGTGCGCGTGGAGACGAGCGACGATGACCGGAACTGGTCGCTGGTTCGGGACGATGGACTAATTTTTGATATTTCACGGCAAGATCGACACATAGCGGATTTGACAGTGGAGTATCCGGTATCAACCCGGCGCTATCTGCGGCTTACGATTCCCGAATGGAAGGACCCGGCCTATCTCCAATCAGCATGGCTCACTTACCGGAACGAAATTGATGCTGTTCGTGATGCCTTTGCAACGCTGACGCCGGTTGTAAACGAAGATTCACAGGCTCAGACGACCTCGCTCTTTCTTGATATTGGGTTTAACGGCATGCCGTATGACCGCTTGGAGCTCTCGATAGGTTCAGGAATGTTTTTCCGCGATGTCGAGGTTTTCAGCAGCAGCGATGGAAAGCAGTGGTTTTTTGTAGGGGCCAGCGTGATTTCAAGGACAAGCGAGCGCTCACAATTATCAGTTCAGGTTCCGGAGCAATGGACTCGTTATCTCAAGGTAGTGATTTTCAACGGCGACAATCCGCCGCTGTCAGCAGGGCGCGTAATCCTTAGTGGAACCAGACGGATTGTCAGATTTCCGTCGGTAGAGCCGGGACCATACTGGCTGTACTCCGGAAATAGCACAGCAAAGGAGTCATCATACGATTTTGTGCGGGTGGTACCCGATTCAGTAAACGCAACGGTCGTTATCCTAGGAGAATGGCAGACAAATGCGCAATATGAGCCTCCTCGCCTGCCCTGGACTGATCAACACCCGCATTTTTTGACAGCGGTGTTAATAGCGGCAGTAGCAGTGATGGGATACGTTACGCTACGATTTTTTATGAAGGTCAAAGCTGAATAAGTTAACTGACGTGGATACAAGGTCGATGCTTTTCATCGGGAATGGCACGCCGCAGAACCTCGTGGGTGAGTGGCGCGACATCACCTTCTCCAAGAAAGAAAAAACGAAACAAGTTGCCAATTGGATTACCCTCAGTCCACTGGAAGTAAGCATGCGGATTATGACCGGTGGTTTGTTCCAAGTGAATGAGCATGGCCGCAGTCGCGTTTGCGACGACCGGGCTTCTACCCCGCAGAACCGCATGCTTGCCGACCCGCGTGCCCGTCACTTTCAACTCTTCTTCAAACTCCGAAGCGTCGCCACGCTCCAGTTCGAGAAAATAAAGGCGCTCTTGGGGATCAAGGTTATGAGCGGATCGGATACTGCGATCAACAATGTCAAGTTGCTGTTCCGTTTCTTTTGATGCTTTACGGGCGACGATACGGATAATTTGGTCTTCGTCCTCCGCCAGCAGAGCCTGCGCAGTCGCATCTAAGTTAACGCCGGTAATCCTAAGCTCCGTAGAGCGAACCGCCCTGGAGATTAGCGAGGTTACTACAATAGCAGCAATAAAGACAAAAGAGATTTTGATGCCTTCAGGACGCTCATAAATGTTCAAGACCGTTGTATAGGTAAAGACGATTGCGATGAAGAGAAAGGGCCATTGCAATCGAGTACTCCAAACAGAGATCGTCACGGCGATAGCGGCTGATGTAATTAATACGAGCACGCCAGTAGCGTAAGCGCCGCCCTGAGCATCAACGTTCGCGCGGAAGAGAACAGTCACTACTACCGAGATTGCCAGAAATACCAGCACCAGAGGTCGAGATGCGCGTGCCCATTCAGGCGCCATGCCGAAGCGCGGCAGATAGCGCGGAATTAAATTAAGAAGGCCAGCCATAGCCGAAGCGCCCGCAAAAGCAAGAATCAGGATGGTACTGAAGTCGTAAATTGTTCCAAAAGCATTACCGAGAAATTTATGGGCCAGATATGCCAGCGCACGGCCATTTGCCTCGCCTCCATCTTTGAATTTGTCCGGTTCGATGAGAAGAGTTGTCACTAAGCTGGTCGCAATCAGGAAGATGCTCATGATAACGGCCGCCGATGCCAGGAGCTTGTGAGTATTCTGTATGCGGTGATTGACATCCCTACCCTCTATCAGGGGCATAACCGCTACTCCCGTCTCGAATCCCGATAGTCCCAAGGCTAACTTGGGAAATAATACAAGCGAAACGCCCAGCATCGCTAAAGGACTGCTGTAGTGCGTCGAGAGGGAACGACTCCAGTTTGGAAACACGTGCGGGTGCCGCAGAACTTCCCAAATCCCGACCGCAGTCACAATAGTATTCAGCCCTAGATAGACGGCTACCAAAACTACGGCTACACCGATTGCTTCCTTAAAGCCCTTTAGGAAGATACCGCCTAAGAGTAAGATCAGCAGCAGAGTAGTTCCCATTTGGCTCTTCAGCCATGCGGGAGTAAAAGGATTTTGAGTGAAATGATTTGCGGCGTCGGCAGCCGAAAGAGTAATCGTGATAATAAAATCTGTCGTTGCAAAGCCAAGCAGAATCAGAACAAAAGATTTACCTCCCCATTGCGGAAACAGGTTTTGAAGCATGGCAATGCTTCCCTGACCGTTTGGGCTTGCTTGAGCGACGCGTTTGTACACGGGGAGAGCGCCGAACAAAGTTACTAACACTAGAATGAGGGTGGCAAGTGGGGAAAGAGCGCCAGCGGCTAGGAACGCTATGCCCGGTTGGTAGCCCAGAGTGGAAAAGTAATCCACACCCGTAAGGCACATCACACTCCACCAGGAATGCTGTTTCTCAGGTTCTTCTCTTATACCCTTCGGTAAACGTAAATCAGCTAATAGCCAATCGGAAATTGACACGGATCAGTATCTTCGATTAAGGATGAATGCAGCATGCTGAATTCAAACAGATCTGCGACCACGAACGAAGTGTATGATGAGTGAAATAACTGCAACCACTACAAGGAGATGGATGAGACCGCTCGCTACGTGAAAAGCAGTCCAGCCCAACAGCCATACAATCAGGAGAACGAAAAATATAACGAGGAATAGCGAGTCTCGCAACATGCTGGTTTGAGACGTTTTCGATGGGTAATGTTACATGCCTATCGCCAAAATCCGGAAGATTCAGCAGCCTACCACCACTGCTCCGGGAAGGGCTGTAAAGCAGCTTGTGGCTGATGTGTACTTCTATTGATAATTTCCGGCCAACAAAGCCAGCAAACCCAATCGTTAAGCTGGAAAACCTTTTCAGGAGAGATTTTCGTAGGAGTATGGTCGTTTGTGAATCCAGCCAACACAATTAATCCTCCTGGTTTGCTGACACGACGAAGTTCATCGGCTAGTAAATCAATGATCCGAGCGCTGATATTGACGATCGCTACGTCAGCTAGAGAGTGGGTAATTGAGTCGATGCTGCCAGCGAAAAAGTGTGAGCTCTCGGAATGCCGCCGAGCGGAGCCGAGAGCCCCGATGTGGGTATCACACGCAAATACCTGACCTGCCCCAAGCTCTTGCGCCACTGCGGACAAGATTCCGGAACCACACCCAATATCCAAAACAGTGACTCCAGGCTGCAAACACCTTTCCAGAGCCTGGATCACTAGCTGTGTACTTTCATGGTTGCCACTTCCAAAAGCATTATTCGCATCAATTGTTAGGCGTCGACGGCCAAGCGGCGTCGGCTGGTCCATCCAGGAGGACACAATAAAGAAATGCTGGCCAGCGTAAATAGGATCGTTATTTTGAGGCAGGGCAGATGGCGTTGCTAAATCGGCTTCATGCTGCATCTGCAGCACCGGGTAAGGTAACTGGCTTACTATGTGCGATATCTCGGCGTCATCATTAAAAAATGCTTGTACCGTGTCCCAGTTTTCGATAATGCCAGTTGTGCCGTACGCCCAGAGATCCGCAACGAGAGCGTCTCGGGTGTCCATTGCGGATTGAATCAGGACTGATTGCAATTCCTAGTGTATCGTTTTAGCCAGCAGCTTGCCCATACCTACCGGCGAAGTTGATCACAGCAGATAGAAAATTTTTATCTTTCTTCAATTCAATAACTTAGATCTAAGAAAAGTGTTGCTGGCTCCAAGCGCTGCTTTACCTTCATAAGCGGATGAGGGTTGATTCAGAGCAGCGATCCATGATTGACATAGACCAGGAACACCCAGATTTCAAAAAGCAGAAACACACGTTTCGTATGTATCGCGACCTGTACGCCGGCGGTTTACAGTTTAAGCAGCGAGCAGGCGAGTATCTGCTGCGGCGGCAAAAGGAGCCTCTTGATGTTTATGGCGAGCGCTTGCAACGCGTGTTTTACCAAAACTATCTTGGTTCTATTATCGATTGGTACGCGTCGACGCTGTTCCGGCGTGAACCTTCGATTCAATTCGAGGGCCGGTTTGATGCCGGTGAAAAGTTTCTTTCCGCGTTTGTAGGAGATTGCGATCGGAAGGGTACAAAGCTTTCCACTTTTTTTCGGCAATGCTTGATCGACATGCTGATTGCAGGCCGAACTCACATCCTGATCGACTTTCCGCGCATCAAGACAGTCCCCATTAACAGGGCGGAAGAAGAAGCGGCTGGCCTATCAAGAGCCTACTTAGTGCAGTATCAGGCTGAAGACCTGATCAATTGGAGCGTTGACGAGCATGGGGAATACGACTGGGTTGTGCTCCGGCAAAAAGTGCGGCGACAACCGAATGTGAACTCTGCGGAAATTGTTGAAGAGACATATTGGCGCTATTACGATCGAACAAGGTTCGAGACTTACCGTCGGACTGAACGACAAGGCAGTGAGGCAATTATCACCTTGGTTGATAGCGGCTCTCATGCTTACAGCCGCGAGAATCGGGTTCCGCTTGTCACGATGCAAGTTAGCGATGGGCTTTGGTTGGCTAACAAAGCGGCACATCTCCAGCTAGAACACTTCAATAAGTCAAATGCTCTGGCATGGGCGATCACGATGGGTCTTTTCGCGATGCCCGTGATCTATTCCGATCGTGAGTGGAACCAAATTGTTGGTGAAAGCTACTATATACAACTTGGGCCAACGGACAAGTTTGGCTGGACTGAGCCGGACGGCAAGGTTTATCAGATTGCCGCCACTAACCTCGAAATGCTGAAAGAGGAAATTTATCGAGTTTGCTATCTTTCGCAGGCGTCCGGCGAAATGGTGAGCGGCCATGCCCAATCTGCTTTAAGCAAGCAGATGGATTTTGCAATAACTCAAGAGGTTCTGCGTGCTTATGGCTCTGTTGTTAAGGATTGCATTCGAAAGGTGCTGGGTGGGATCGGCAAAGCTCGTCAAGATGATGTTGCGATTTCCGTAACAGGGCTTGACGAAGTGGAAATCGGAGATTTTGCTACTGAACTGCAGGACGCCAGGAATCTGCTGCAGTTAGGAATTCAGTCTCCGACGCTAAAGCGTCAAATCTATCAGCGGCTAGCAACCAAGTATCTGAACGACGCCTGCCAAGAGATAAAAAATCAGATTGCACACGAGATCAATACACAGTTTGCTTAAAGGGAGGAAAGGCTGATTGGCACAGCAAGAGTCGATTGACAACCAAACACCTACTGGTGTGGATGTGAAAGATATCGTAAGACAAGCTATTGATGAGTTCGTACGTAATGAACATCAGAAGGCTGAGCCTGCTTACAAAGCTGAACTACAAGACGAACGCAAACGCCGGGAGTCTTTGGAATTACGGCTAAACCAATTGATTGAGGAGAACCGGAAGGCACGCGCGCTTGCGGAAGAGGCTGACCGAAGCTCACAAATTCGATCTGAGCTACAACGACTTGGGGTAGCGAAAGTCGATTTGGCATTCCGCGCTGTGAAGGACGACGTGATTCGAACAGAAGATGGCCGTTTGGTTGGGCGAGGCTTAGAAAATAAGCCGTTACAAGATTATTTGGCAAGTTTTGTGCAAGACAATCCTGAACTTCTCCCAGCCCGGATTCCTGGCGGAAGCGGAGCACAAACGGCCACAAAGAATAGTACGCCAGCGTCAACGTCGATTGACCTTAATACCATCAGACCTGGAATGAGCAAAGACGAACTCGATCAAGTCAGAAAAGAAATCTCACGGTTGGCTTCACAATCCGTGTATGGTTCCTAAGTAAAAGTAATTTTGGCTGCTATAAAGTAAACCACTAAAATTTTACAACACAGTTAGTAATTAAGTAAGCAGAAAAAAAGCAAGGTAACAAACTTGCTACAAGTCAGTTTAGGAGAAACATGTCAATTATTACTTCCGCCAATTTGGCGAACGCAATCGTAAAGCTCGTTGCTGCCGATGCTTTACCTGCTCTGATGGGAAATCTCATTATGGGCAATTTGGTCAATCGTGATTACGAACCCGTGCTGGCGCACGCAGGCGATACTGTCAACGTACCAATTCCGCCGGTTCTGGTTGCTAACAATATTGCTGAGGGCGGTACGGTCACGCCTCAGAATCCGAGCTTAGGAAATGCTCAAATCGTTCTGAACACTCATGCGGAAGCAACTTTTCAGATTCCGGACGTCACCAAAGCGCTTGCCTTTCCCGAACTCCTGAAGACATACATGCAACCTGCGGTTATCGCGATAGCTGAAAGGGTCGAGCGGGATCTGCTTAACCTTTACGCACAATTTTCCGCCAATACGCCGGTCGGCACAGCTAATTCACCGATCACCGAAAGTACCATCGACTTGGCCGAAACGGCTCTGTTTGCGGCGAAAGTTCCTGCAAGCGCTCCGAAGTATTTGGTTGTCGATTCAAACGCTTACTCGCAAATTCGCCAGATTCCCCGTTTCAGTGAATACTACTCATCCGGAGATGCTGGCCTAAAAGCGCTGGTTGAGGGCAACGTCGGAAAGATGAAAGACTTCTTTATTTTCCGTTCACAGTATGTCCCAAGCACTGGCGGTACAACAGTTAGTACACACAATCTTGCTTTTACACGTGATGCTATGGGGCTAGTGGTGCGTCGCCTTCCTCAACCGTTACCAGGGACGGGAGCCGTTGCAGAATATGCCGAGATGGGCAACTTTGGAATTCGAGTCGTGATGAGCTATCAACCGAATACACTGTCGCAGCAATTCACGGTGGACATGCTTTACGGTTGCGGCGTTCTCCGGAACAACTTTGCCGTACAAGTAAACAGCTAACAAGCGTTGTTAAGGTCAGTAGCATAGGGAGCGGCTTTCCGCAGCTCCCTATTTTTAAGGAGATGCCGAATGGACGTAAAACAGTACTTCCGAAAGATACGAGAAATCGAGGGCAGCCTAACGGAGCCTTATCCGATTGTTGTCAGCCTTGAAACGTCGGATGGCGGTAAAGCCGGTGCTGTGTGCGAGGTGCCTCGTGCTGTAGCAGCAAAACTGATCGTTGAGCGAAGAGCAGCGCTAGCAACTGTCGAAGAAAAAGAACTCTTTTTCCAGCAGCAAGAAGCTGCTAAAAGAGCGGCGGAAAAAGCTGAGCTGGCTCGCCGGTTACAAGTAGCAATCATCGCCGACCCCGACTTGCAGACTACAAACGTATCTAAAACGGTTAGCAAAAAGTAGGATCAGGTCTTATGCCTCTATTCACCGACGCGGACGTTGTCACACTCGACGACCTCCTCCTGTTTGAGAACTCCCTTGTACAAGTGTCATCAACCCATGGGATTGACGTTCAGGCAAAGATAAGGCTTGCAGCTGATGAAATCGGTGACAAGTTAATGCTTAATCTTTTGAGAGCAGGACAGTCAGATCCACAATGGCTTCAACGAATTAAGATTGGCCTGTCGACGGTGGTCGTTACCAGCAGCTTAGCTCGGTGGTTATGCTTTGATTCGTTAGCTCGTGTTTATGCTGAGGCGTACAACGTTCAACTCAATACGCGTTTTCAAGGAAAATGGACTGAATACCAACAGCAGTCCAGCACGGCTAACGAAACTTTCCTTGCAGGCGGTATTGGAATCGTACTTAATCCTTTGCCGAAGCCGACTATTCCGGCAGTTCAAACCGGAGTTGGAATTTTCCAAGTTCCTTCCATTTTCGTACAAACGTCGTGGGTAGACCGCCTTGGCAACGAGAGTGCAGCAAGTCCGATTAACGGCGTCATTCTTAACGGTTCGGCCAGTATACAAGTAGCTATGGCAGAAGCTGATGCACAAGCTCCCGTAGGAGCCATAGGCTGGAACGTTTATGCCAGTGCGACACAACAGGGCTTAACACGTCAAAACAGTTTGCCTTTGGCCATTGGGTCCTCTTGGCAGATATCAAGCGGCAATCTTGTGACTGGAAAAAGCCCGAGGAACGGACAGGTACCAGATGTCACTATTCCTTGCACCCGACGATGGCAGCGAGGTTGAAACTAATGTTACCTCTGACTATACTTGCAGCTCAAAAAACCTCTGACCTATTTACTAGCGGAGGAGCATTGGCACAGGAAATCACAATGTTGGCCAGTTGCTGCAGCGTGAATGTTCCGATACTTGAGGCATCTCAAGTCACAATTAGCTCTGTTTCCCAAGATCTCGGTGATAGAGATGCTCAACTGACTTATCCGCGAGTCTGTTTGTACAGTGCGGGACTCAAAAACACCAAAGTAGAAAAGTTCAGATCATTATCTGGTTCTCTGGCCATGGCGGCAGACGTATGGGCGAGCGGAAACTTAATTGGCGACGTAGATCACTGGATTCATTTTTACGTAGAAGCTGTTACTAATCTGCTGCGCAACAACGTAGGCGATTGGGGAGATGGAATGTTTTTTTCAGGCATTTATGAGGTTCAGTTGCAATCACCTAAGGTGGGCGGCTTGGGATTCGTGCAAATGGCGCGAATTGCTTTTCAGTTGAACGTGAGCCGAAATTAGTGAATTCCGATGTCAGGCTACATACTATCCAACGCAAATCGCTTTTACGTGGCGATTGAATCGGCGTACGCGCAAGCAGCAGCAATAACGTCAGACAGCCGTTTTCCTGCCATGCGCTTACAAGCACAACAAATTGTGGAGCAGAACGCACGATTATACAAGACTGGCACCCGAACATTTTTGGGTGGACCCCGCGAAGGCAGAAGGCGAACAGCATTTCAAGTGCGGACTTACCTGACCGCCTGGAGCGGAGCAGGGCAGCCATGCTACGGCCCACTGTTCCAAGGAACAATGGGGGCTGCGCCACAGCTCTCCATCGGGCTCGTAATTGGTTCTGTTGTCAATGCTACACAGTTCCAAACTACGACGCCCCACGGTTTATCTTTGGGATTCGCAGCTTCTTATAACGGCGAAATTCGATTTGTTACTACTATTATTGACCCTTCAACGTTTGTTATCAATGCACCATTTTCACAAGCACCAGCCGTAAATAGCTGTTTATCTCCTACACTCACATACTCACTATCTACAAACTTACCGAGTGTGACTCTATACGATTATTGGGAGACGAACTCAATTGCCAGTAGAGTGATTACTGGGGCAGCTGTTAATAGTCTACAGGTTTCTATTAATGGAGATCGTCACGACTTCGTTTTTGCAGGAGCGGCCGCAGATATTCTTGATGCAAGCAGTTTTCAACCGGGAGCCGCAGGTCTTCAGAGCTATCCATCTGAGCCGACAATAGGAATATTCAACTACACAGGGGTTCCAGGACACCTTGGCCAAGTTTGGCTCGGGCAGGAGCCGAGTCAATTCTTTACTCTGACTGAAGCCATGGTGCAGGTCAAGAATAGTCTTGAGCTTCGCCGTTATGAGTTTGGTTCTGTTTATCCCAGAGCGATGGTTCCAGGGGAGCGGCAAGTGAAATCGAAGTTCAGCCTTCTTGTGCAAGAAGATTCCCAAACCGCAGCGCTATACAATGCAGCAAAGCAAAGAACCCCGATTCCAGCAATGTTGCAACTAGGTCAGCAACAAGGACAACTGCTCGGTATATACATGCCGAACGTCATACCCGAGATGCCAGACTATGTGGACTCCGACGTTAGGTTAGCTTGGTCCTTCAATAACAACACTGCTCAAGGAACTGCTGATGACGAAATTTACATTGCCTTTGCATAATCAAACTGAGTACTCTAGTGTTGTTTGGTACAACAGCAACGTCTACCAGAACGTTCGGTACTCGATACGGCGAATCTCTCTTACTCAGCGCATTGAGATGGCAAAGCGCATCCATGAGCTTAGCAACAAGTACGAATTCTTAAAAGCGGGTGACGCGTTAGAGAGAACTGAGGCTCACCTTGCAGACTTGCTGGTGCGGCAATTATATCTTGAGTGGGGTCTTGCAGGTATAGAAGGACTTATTATTGATGGAAAAAACGCCTCAGTAGAACGACTCGTGGAAAAAGGGCCAGAGTCGCTGTGCGACGAAATTGTTTCTTCCGTTCGGGCAGAGCTTGAGCTTTCTGAAGAAGAAAGAAAAAACTACTAATCGCATTCCACTTCCAATTTTCCTCGCCAGCCGCGTGGGAATGCGAAACTTGCCGGACAAGCGGACTGGTAACTATACGCAATTGCGCATGGACGAATCAACTTGAAACTAAAACTGACCGCGCAGTTTGGGCTCGTCGTGATGTTGTGTCTTTGCAGTGCCCAAAATCAGTGATTTCGGCACAGAGTAAGACCTTTCTAGAGCAGTTTCGATTGTGGAAGCAGTTCGGAGGAGGGTTCCCTTTTTGGACCGACGCTAAAACAGCGGACGCTCTTCTGGTTCTAGAAAAAGCATGGCGAGTGGAGGAGCAAGGTGACAGAATTTAGAAAACCAAAAACCAGCAAACAAGTTAACGGGCAAAATACAAGCAGTGGGGTTAAGCCAACTGACCTAGTAAATAGAAAGCAAGGAACAGTGCGACAGTCGACAAAAGTCAGCACGTCGACAGATTTTCAGAAGCTCTCAATCGGCAGCACACTAGCTCCGAAAAGTATCCAGTTTGGCTCACCTTCGAGTGCCGGTTCAAAGTCGCACGCCTCGGCTGGCACCGGGAATGAGTGGACAAATCTACTGAGTAACGCTGCTTCAGGAACTATTGACAATCTGCTTGGGGGAGGCTTCCTGCAATCGGGAATTGATTCTTTAATTTCCGGCATAATGAACCTGTTTGATGGAGGTGGAAAGACCGAATCCCCCCTCGTCCGTTTTGCACTTCCTGATTCTCAGCAGCAAACAATGTACGTGAGTTCAGAAGGTTTTTTCTCATCCGCTGGTAATACAGCCGGTTCTCAGAGTAACAACAAAGGAGAAGCCTACGGCAACGCTCAATCACAAGGGCCGTTGTACAAGCAGTCAGAAATTGTGCAAGCTGTCAAGAATGCACTTTTAACTTCCAGCAGTTTAAACGATATTATTGCGGAGATATAAATGGCTACGTTTCCGATTCTAAACTCCGGTGCCGTAGCTCAATACCCCATTAATCTTGTGCTAAGCCAGAGCGTTCAAGTGTTGCGTTTCTTAGATGGTTCTGACCAGCGATTTCTCAACCAGGGGCGACAATACCGAAGGTGGCAGATCACCCTTAACCTACTAAACGAGTCAGAGATAAACCAAATTCAATTTTTCTTTGTGGCGCAGCAGGGTGAGTACTCACTCTTCGATTTTCCAGATCCGATCAGCAATCAGGTTATTCCGAACTGCAGGTTGGGTGCTGCGGGCTTAGTGACTGACTTGATCGGAGTTGATAACAGTTCCAGCACGTTGTGGGTGGTTGAAACAAATGGGTGATTTATTTTATCCGCAGCTGTTAAGCGGCGCTTTAGCTCAGTACCCAATCCGAAAAACACAAGTTGCGCGCACTATCAAGAACGTTCTGCCGGACGGCAACATGATTCTCTTGCCAGATTTGGGTGCGACACGAACTCTCTGGCAGCTCGAATATGGACAGCTTTCGCTCCCTGATATTCAGGCTTTGGAGTTGCACTTTAAGACGTGCAGCGGACCTTTAACTGCATTCACTTTTATTGACCCAACCGGAAATATGCTGGCGTCAAGCACGAATTTAACAGCCGCAGCTTGGCAGAAATCAAGCCTCCTGCAAATCCAGTCAGGCACAACAGATCCAGTCGGCGGCGTTGGAGCTCAAACAGTCATTAATTATGGACAAAGTACGCAGGAACTGACACAGAGCGTGCGGGCTCCGGCGAATTATCAGTATTGCTTCTCTTTCTTTGCCAAGGCAACTCAGCAGGCTAGTATCACAGTCTTCCGGCGAGGTCCTAATTCGCAGCAATCATCTGCCATGGCAGTGTATCCAGGCTGGAATCGGCTGATTTCAAACGGTCGGCTGAACGATAGTGGATCGATTCTGACTGTGGGGGTAGAGCTTGCCGCCGGACAACAGGTGATGCTGTATGGAATGCAACTCGAAGCTCAAGTTCTACCATCTCGTTATAAACCTACCGGTGGAATGGGAGGAGTTTATACAAATGCTCACTGGGCAATCGAAGAACTTGAAATTACGGCCGAGGATATTAATTCATACGCCACAACCGTAAGTATTGAGGCAGCAACGTAAGACAAAAATTATGCTTACCATCAACCAAGCGAAGCAGCAGAAAGAAACAGATACTCCGTTGCTCTTTTTTGAGTGTACTCTGCCGTCCGGTGATGTTGAGCGGTGGTGTACACACAACACAAGTCTTAATGGGCAAGCATACTCAGCGAGAGTGCTGAAGCACAACTTATTTGATCTGCAACTGTCGGCTGATGATGCAATGGACGGTATGTCTCAGCTTTCCATCGTTTTGGCAAACGCTGACTCAGCACTTTCTGAACTCAATACAGCTATTAGTTTCAAAGGATCACAACTTACTGTATGTTTTGCATTTGTAGACCTCACTAAATTAATTAATACAACAGAGAGCACAGTGCTCTTTCGCGGTATTGCTAGTGATCCTGATGAGATTACCGAGAACTCGTTTAAAGTCAGCTTTCTGAACAAGCTTAGCTTACAACGTATCCCCCTGCCGGATGTGCGGATTCAGCGCACATGCCCATGGAATTTTCCCGTCACTTTCGATCAACGACAAGAGGCCAAAGATGGAGGAGCAAACGGCAGCTTTTCGCGCTTTTATCGGTGTGGGTACTCGGCCGACGTCCCTGGAGGAACTGGGAACCTTAATGGCGGACAGGCGTTCACCAGTTGTGACAAATCACGCGGCCAGTGCGAACAGCGCGGAATGTTCGACAAAGATGCCACTGGAAACCTGACCAGGCATTTTGGCGGCTTTGAGTTTGTACCGTCAGCAGTTAACGTGAGAACTGCCGGTGATAAAACTTCGCATTTGTCGCCATTGTTGAGCAACTCGGCTAAATATAATGATTCGGTTCCCATTGTTTATGGAATTGGATGGCTTAAAGCACCGATTATTTTCGCCAGGAACGACGGCAACCTGACTCATATGGAGGTTCTGGCCGGGGTAGGGCCAATAACCGGCATTTTGAAAGTTGTCGTAAACGACGTTGAGATTCCGCAAGCGTCTCCTGGCATGGATATGACCAGCACCGGTTGGTATAGCGTTATTACGCCGGGTACCCGGGCGGGTAACTTTAATTTGGAGTTTTCCGATGCAAATGGTAATCCTCTCGGAGATCCGTACGGAAGCTTGGCGGTTTTGGCCGTAGTGGTCCCAAACCGAATCAGCAGTGGTAGCTCTTTGCCGAACGTGGAAGTGCTGCTCCAGGGAATGCAAGTTGGCTCCTATGATACTGGCGGGGTTTTCCAAGGCTCTCAGTATTCAAACAATCCTGCTTGGGTTCTGCTCGATATACTCTTTCGCTGCGGATGGTCCACGGGCGAACTGAATTTGTTATCGTTTGCCGTCTCGGCGGCTTTTTGTGATGCCGTCATCAACACAAGAGATCTTAATGGAAATCTCATCCAGGTTCCCCGTTATGAGTGCAACCTTGTTTTGACCAAACGGCAGAGTGCAGCTACAGTGATTCGCGGCGTTCGAACAGCATCCAGTTTAATGCTGCGTTATGGAGCTAACGGGCTTCTTGAACTACAACCTGAAACGACGCTGGCTGCACAGCAATCAACATTGCCGGATGGAGGAAACAGCGTAGCGCCTTTAACAAACGGGTGGCCGGCATACGAGTTTAGTGATTCGTCACCAGCGTTTTCCGGCATTATGCGTAATGCTGACGGAAGTTCTTCGGTACGTCTTCTATCACGTACAATTGCAGAAACCTCCAATCGCTTAAGTGTTGAATTTCAAGATAAGACAAACGAGTATCAGCAAGATAGCCTTTCCATTGCTGATTCTGAAGACTCAGCGCTGATAGGCTATGAAATTAGCAGCCAATCAACAGCTCTTGGAATTTCCAACTTTAATCAAGCTGCCCGCGTGCTTCTCCGGCAATTAGATAAGTCAACTAAAGGGAACCTATTTGTTGAGTTTCAAACAAGTTTTCGTGCTCTGAAGATACGCCCCGGAGATATTATCGCTCTTACCTATTTAAAAGAGGGATTTGAACGGACTCCGTTCCGAGTTGTGAAGCTCTCGCCTTCCATGAACTTTCAGCAAGTTACCATTTTGGCTCAAATTCACAATGATGATTGGTACAGCGATGATCCTTCCATGATTGCCGGCGCGGGCAGACAGCCAGGATCGCAGGTGCTAACTCCCAGACCGCTGATTGGTTTGATTGCACATAATGCTTCAGGTGGTGCATTTGAGTACTTCGACTTTAAGCTCGAAGAAAGCATTCGTACGCTAAACGATGGAACAGCAACGGATAGAATTACCGTTAGTTTCGCTCAACCAAGAAAACCAAACGCGAAAGCTACAAGCATACCTTTGCTTAGCTTAGCAGCGCAATTTCAGCCTACTGGCGGGTCGCTTTTGGGCGAGACTACTTATTACTATGCGATAAGCGCCCTAGACAGCCAAGGCCAAGAGGGTCCGCTCTCTTTTACAGTTCCAGCACTGATACCAGAAGGAACAAATACGAATTGCGTTTCCATCACGGGAATCAGCTTGCCTGCTTACGCTGGCAGCTTCAATGTGTATCGCGGCGTGAGTCCTCAGATGTTGTACTGCATAGGTACCGGGCTGCATCCCTCTTCCAGTTTTACTGATAACGGCTTAGTCAACCTGCCAATTGGCCCACCAGATGGAAGTTTTGATCATGTGAACATGTATTATCGCTTTGAGTACTCTTCACTTTTTCAGGCAACAGGTTCTTCCGTAAATACCATTACTTGCCTTGATATGGGCGCGACCTTCTTGGCATATGCCAGCATGATTGTGCGGATTACCGACGGATTGGGAGCCGGTCAGGAGCGCTTGATCTCCAGCAACGACAGCACAAGTTTAACAGTAACACCGCCATGGTCGATTGTACCTGACCTTACGAGCGAGTTTGTTATTTGTGAGCCATCTTGGAGATTTGCGGCAGTGTCGTCCGGAAGCCCTGTTCAGTTTGAGATTGCGTACCAAGCGGGCACCGTCATACAAATATCGGGCAGGGCGGCAAATGTCTATAATCAGGAGGGAGCACCGGACCTGTGCCCGTTAACACGTTTAGCGCTTGGAGGAAATCAGGCTGACTTTGGCGTTCCTGCTATACCCGTTTTTTCCCTGGATGCACCCGGTGGAGGGGGCCTCACTCTTTCTCAGGTAGGCTTCACCGACTTGGCAAATACTGCATCCATTTCGAGCGGCACGCTTCAACTTTTTTACTGGAACGAGTTGGCAAATGCAAATGCTTATCAAATAGTTTCAGCTACTGACGCCAGCACGCCAACAATTCCACTGAGCCAAGCTCTTACAGTACAGGTAGGAGACTTTATCCAAATTGGCACGGAAGTGATGGGCATAACTTCGGTCGGAGCTTCAACTACCACGCTATCTGTTGTACGAGGCGTTGGCGGCTCCATTGCAATAAATCACTCGGCAGGTGAGGCCGTTCTAAAACTAGATACTAAGGTCATTGTTGTCCCGTTTGCATCGAGCTTCTTTGAAAACAAAGCCTATATTAATTTCCTACACACTTTTAGCCTTCCTGACACCCGTGTCAGTACGGCCGAGTTCTTTGTGACTAATTCCTTTGGTAATAGTCAAGTACAGCAGTTATGTTTTACAGACGTTGAAAACAGAGGTCTACGCACACTGTCCGGCGGGCAGTTTTCCCTACAGCTTGGCGGGTACTTAGCCACTCAGCAAAACGTTGCACCGCCCCTCCTTATTGAGGCTCCACATGCAGTAAGAGACATCAGAGCCAGCTTAAATCAGGCAGCTTCGGGTTACGATACGAGCATTACTCTTCTTCAAAACGGAGCTGAGTATTGCAGCTTTACGATTCCTTCAGGCTCTAGCAACTCCGACCTGTTGAACGGCGTGAATCTGTCGCCGCTAGCTGGAGAATCTGTCATCACGCTGAACGTTGCGTTGAAACCGGTGAGTGCTGCTAGCCCTCTTAGTCCTGGCCGGGACTTAACTGTGACTATTCGACTCTAGTTGTGAATCAATAGTTGTAGCGGAGTTGATTTGGCTTGCCGGTAAGATAGTCCCGTAATGATTTATGCCGTCACTGTCTCATTGCTGGTTTTACTGCTCATTGGGATTACTTTTTTCAAGGCGACGCAGGTCAAAAACAAAACTGATTTTCTGGTGGCTGGCCGGACACTGAGGTGGCCAGTATTGGTATTTACGCTTCTTTCTTCCTGGATTGGAGCAGGAAGCCTGCTTGCAGGGGCTGAAAACGCATACAGAAACGGTTTTGTTGCGTTGTGGCAACCACTGGGAGGATGGATTGGGCTTCTCCTGATTGCTCTGATTGCCGGACGCGCCAGGGAATTTGCGCAATTTACAATTCCAGATCTGCTTGAGGTAAGGTACAATTCCGTTGCGCGAGTGCTTGCCACAATCGCAATTGTAATCTCTTACACAATTATCACGAGTTATCAGTTTATTGGCGGGGGTGATATCCTCCACCTGATTTTTCCGCAAATTGGTAGAACTACGGGTTTGTACATTCTAGCAAGCTTTGTAATCTTCTTTACCGCAGCCGCTGGAATGTCGTCAATTGCCTACCTTGATCTAGTCATTGGCTCGTTAGTGACTATAACGGTCATCGTAGCTGTGCCAATCTTGTTGTTGCGGACGGGGGGATGGGCGGTCGTTCGCCACGCACTTCCAGAGACGCACTTTCAGGTACTAGGCAACTACTCTCTCCTCAGTGCGGTTGGACTCATGTTGCCGACCATGCTGCTGCTGATCGGAAACCAAGGCATGTATCAGAAATTTTTTTCAGCGCGCTCCGAAAGCGATGCCAAGAAATCCGTAATTGGCTGGATTATTGGCACAGTAACTCTTGAAACACTGCTCATTACACTCGCTGTGATTGCCAGTGCTACACTCCACACGGACCGTCCACGTGAAATTATTCCACTCACTGCAAAGCAGGCGCTGCCCTCCTGGCTAGGCGCTATTTTGCTAGGCGGTGTTTTTGCAAAAGTCATATCTACTGCGAACAACTATCTATTCTCCCCCGCAACAAATCTCATCCATGACGTGTACGAGCGCTTTATTGATAGGAACGCAACCCAGAAAAGAACTTTAGTTGTTTCCAGAGTCTTGGTGGTGCTGCTTGGGCTTTTCGCTGTTCTCCAAGCTACGCAGTTTGAATCAGTGCTGAAAGCGTCACTGTACGCCTATACAGTTTACGGCGCAGCGGTAACGCCGGCAGTTATGGCCGTGTTTTTCTGGCGCAGGGCGACAACTCCAGGCGCGATTGCATCTATTTTCTTGGGAACAGCCATGACAATCGGGTGGCAAATCGCGCAGCAATATGGCTCTGACTGGATTCACCATTACGTCGACGGCGTTGATGCCGTGTACCCTGCTCTCTTTGTTTCGATTGGGAGCTTAATTCTGGTAAGTCTGTTAACAGCCCCTCCCGCTCAGCAGAAACTCAACTCTTAGAAAGCTTACAATCACTAGCAATGATTGTTGAGCGAATACAAGCGGCTTTATCAGAACATCAACTAGATGGATGGCTTTTCTTCGATCACCATCGGCGAGATCCCCTCGCTTACAGGATTCTGCAAATACCTGAGGAAGTCGGAGCCACTCGGCGTTGGTATT
>CAXTWT010000027.1:13175-25712 GCA_964247955.1 uncultured Bryobacteraceae bacterium | reverse complement strand
CTCATATTCGGTCGATGCCGCACGAATCTTGTAACCGTTTTCCAGCGCCCGTAACTGCTCCAGGCATTCCGCCCGTTCAAGCGGTCCGACAGTCAGATCGGGATATGCCAGCAGAAACTCGCGGCGGTACACATACAATCCGATGTGCTTTGCATATAAAGGCAAGCCGCCACGGCCATCGCGCTCGTAAGGAATAGGACAGCGTGAAAAGTAAATTGCGTCGTTCAGAAGATTGGTGACCACTTTCACGACATTGGTGTTCAATATATCGGCGGGATCAACAATCGTTTTTTTCAGCGTGCCCATGGAAACGCTCTCGTCGCCAAGTACGGAGAGAATCGCCGCATCAATCGCTTCGGGATCAATTAACGGTTCATCGCCCTGAATATTCACGTAAAAATCAGCCGGTTCCGAAGAGGCTACCTCCGCCAGTCGATCGGTTCCCGATGGGTGATCGGCACGCGTCATCTTCACTCGCCCGCCAAACCCGCGCACGACATCCGCAATACGAGGGTCATCGGTCGCAACTAAGATGTTGCCTTGAAGATAGCGGGAGTGTTGCGCGCGTTCCCACACATGTTGCACCATGGGCTTTCCAGCGAGGGAGGCAAGGGCTTTTCCGGGAAACCGGGAGGAGGCAAATCGGGCGGGAATGACACCTAGAATCCGCGTCCGCACATTTGAGTGTATCACCGCTGCTAGGGATTGGCTACAGTGGAAGCGGCGCTCACGAAAATGGGCGCGATCATCGCCTCAATGATCTCCGCGATTTGATGGACAGGCATTCTGTCCGGCGTGCGCAGCCACTCCTTCGCTGCGCCGTAAATTGCCCAAGCTGCTGTGGAGGCCAGCAGTTCGATAGACACTCCGCTGTCCCGTTGATGATGGGTCAAACCTTCCAGAATCATGCCGCGCACCACAGCCACAATCGCTGTTTCTAACGATTTCTCGGACGAGAGATGCGCACCAACGCCCGGCATCTCCGCCAAGTAATCACAGACGCCCATCGAGATGGCTTTTACGGCTCCCTCGCAACCGCTGAAGCGAATTTGGCGTTTGGCGATCAACTCGCGAAAGCGCATGCCCACCAGACATTCGAGCAGAGCGAACTTGTCCGAGTAGTGGTCGTAGAACGTTGCCCTGTTTAAAGTAGACGTTTCAGCAATATCTTGGATCGAGATCCTGTCAAAATCCTTCTCAGCAAGCAATTTGGCCAGAGCGTCCTGCAGCATTCGCCGGGTTCGCCTAACGCGCGGATCTAATTCATCCGTTGTATTCAAACGACAAACATACCTTCTTTCAGTTTAAACCGATTTTTGTTGCATAAACGACATCTGTTGTGATTTAATTTAGTCAACAGGTGTTGCTTAGGTGCCATTTGTTGATCCTCAAGGAGTTTTTGTGAAACTTACTGTTACCATCGCACGCTATCTGTTGGGCCTGCTATTTACCATATTTGGCCTCAATGGTTTTCTCCACTTCATTCCCCAGCCGCCGCCTTCGTCGGCGCTCGCCATGCAATTTCTGACCGTAATGTCGCAGTCGCACTACATGGTGTTGGTTTTCCTGATTCAACTTATCGGCGGCCTGCTGCTGCTGGCCGGGCGCTATGTGCCGCTGGCATTGACGCTCCTTGCGCCCGTTATTGTGAATATCTTGATTTACCACACCACCATGGACCCGGGTGGAATCGGAGCCGGAATGCTTGCCGCGATTCTTTGGATCTTGGTTTTCCTGGGAGTGCGCTCAAGCTTCCGTGGCCTGCTGGAGGCTCGGCCGGCTTCCGCCAGAGTTGAAGTTCCAGTCCACTAAAAAGCAATCCGGCGCTCAATTTCGTTCAGCGTCGCCAGATCCTTACGCCGGTCATATAGTTTAGTCGTGCGCGGGTCGGAATGGTTTGCAATGTCCTGCGCCGCTTCCAAAGAGCCGCCGTTCTGCAAGAACACCGTAATGCCGGTTCCCCGGAAACTGTGGTTGCAAATTGTGTCAGGCAGCCCGGCGCCGGCGCATTGCTGTTTCACAGCACGCAGCAGATCCCGTCGGCTCATTGCGTTTCCCGACAGCCGATGGAGCTTATCCAGGCTCTGAAAAAGCGGCGCTTCCCTTTCGGTGATTTCAGCCGCTTCCAGATAAGCATCCAGGTACTCTTCCGCCTGATGGTGCAGCCACAGCATTTTTTCCTTGCCGCCCTTCTCCTGCAAACGAACCTGGCTCCGTTTTCCCTGCAACCGGTAATCTTCGCGACGCAACAAAACCACGGCGCTTGCCCTGGCAAAAGTGTAGGCCATTAAAGCGATAGCGGCCCGGTCGCGCAAACCTTTCAGCGAAACGCAGTCAATCGAATCGAGCAGCTTGCGCATCTGCTCGGCTTCCAGAATCGGCGTCACGCCTACCTGACGGCTGAACTTCGGACCCTTCACAAAGAGAGCCGGATTACTCGGGATCACTCCACCGAGAACCATCCAATTGAACAGCATGCGCAGACCGGCCAAATGCTGTTTAATCGAAGGAGCGCTGAGATCCGCCTTGCGGCTTTCAATGTAGGCAGCAACATGCATAGGACGAATCTGCGCGAATGCGAGTCGATACCCGTCGCACCACTGGAAAAACTGGTGAACCGCCTGCAAGTAGGCGCTGCGCGTGTTGCGGTTTCGGATCTGCGCGGCGAAAAACTCAAAGAAGCGTTCCTGAGCTTCATCACCAGCCTCCGCCAGAAGCGCCGGGATCGGCAGGCTTCGGGTTGTCAACACGGGAACAACTTGCGCCGGTTTCATGGAACGTACCGATTGTGCCATAAATCGCTGAGATGACGCGCATTCCGGTACAATCGCGAGTACAGTCGTGATTCGGCTCTGGCTTTCGCGCGGAACTACGATCCCAATTCATGAGCAGTTGAGCGCGCAGTTTATTTTAGGCATTCTGAGCCGGAAGTTAGCGCCGGGTGAACGACTGCCGAGCGTGCGGGCGCTGGCTCGACGGCTGGATCTACACGCAAACACGGTCAGCGCGGTGTATCAGGATCTGGCCGAACGAGGCTGGGTTAGTAAGCGGCGCGGCAGCGGTGTATTTGTGCGCCACCTCCAAGTGCCGCAAGATGACGGAAGCCTTGAAATGTTTGTCCGCGCCTGCGTCGACGACGGACTCGCGCGCGGGTTTCCGCTGGAAGCGCTTCGATGTGCCTTCGGAAAGATTGCGAATGAACCTCAAACGCAAGAGTTTCTCCTGGTTGATCCCGATCCGCACTTAGCGCGCGTGCTGGCGAAGGAAATCAGCGAAGCCCTAGGCCGCACAGTCCCTTTTGCCGACTGGGAAGAAGCTCCGCAGATGTTGAATCCGACCACATGTTTGCTTGTTACCGAAGGTTCCGCGTTGCAGGTCCCCCAGTCGCTCGGAGGTGTAAGCCTACGTACGATCCGCCTTAAGTCGATGCAGGATGTGCTTGCCGGACAGCAGCGCCCGACAGCGCCGGTCCTGATTGCTGTTGTGTCGCGCTCGGAGTCGATCCTCCGCTGGGCAGGAACATTGTTATCGGCTCTGGGCTTTTCACTCGATTCAGTCCTGTTCCGCAATCCGCAGCGCGTCGGTTGGCAGGACGGTCTCAGCACGTGCGATATCGTAGCAGCCGACGTGTTAGCAGCTTCTGATTTGCCGAAAACTATCAACCCAATGGTTTTTCGGATTGTATCGGATGAATTTACCGCTGAAATCCGTGAGTTTGTAACCGCATAGCAACTTTCATGGCGTTGTACGGTTCGCATCGGAAAAGCAATGGAGGCGGTCCGGGCAGGTCATAAGAAGCAGGTAATCAAGCCGTCTCGGAACTGCCTCCCACGCCACACAATCAAAAAGCGCTTGGGAGACAGGGTTTAGGAGAAGCACCGCAGTCACAGGATTAGAGACTCCAATAGCAATCGACGCAGCCACGCTGCCGGTAACCGCAAGAACTTTCATAAGAACTCTTTTTCTCGTAAGACGTTGCTCCGGCACCAGTTCCACAGCTTCGTCCCGCGAAATGCGGAGGAGTTGGCCTTCTTGGCCGCATTCGGAAGTAGTATTCATCAAGCGGAGAGTCACCCATTCCGGCAAACGTGTTTGCACCTTGGCATCACAAAGCGGGCCGTAACCCACCATGGCGAGATGCACATGGCAGCCTTTGGTGAGCGGCATCAGGTTTACGCCGGATAATTTCCATGAAAGGCAAAGAAATATTGGAAGGGTGGAAAAAACGGTCAGACAACGAGTAATGTGAGTTCTCATACCGTCAGATTAGGACCATCCTATGGGATGAAGGCACAACACTGTGACACTTTCTCCAAGTGTCATCATCAAGACTCACTATACAACTCATAACATCCTTTATGAGTTGTTTGATTAGAGATTACTTGTTGCTGGTTGGGAATCCTTCAAACCAGTGTTACCCTCTTTGTTGTCACAACTGTGACTTTATTTTAAAGTAGTTTATGCCTAAGCCTAACGACTGGACTCCACTGATACCGCACGCTCTGTCGCAGTTGAAATCAATGCAGTCCAAGGTAGTTGACCGCAGCACGTTAGAGCAGCTTTTGAAGATCCACCGTCGTACTGCGATCCGCTTGATGCATCAACTCGGAGGCGAGCAGGCCGGCAAAACCTTTCTGGTGGATCGGGATCGCCTGATTCGCGAACTGGAAGCATTTCTGCCGTCCGACTCCCTCCAGTACCCGCCACGTGTATCGAGCCAAGTTCGCCGTCTGCACGCTGAGGCCGAACAGTTCCGTTTTCCCACTGTCGGCGCGTGGAAGCACCGGACACTGGACCAACTTCCGGCAACAATCCAAATCACGCCGGGAAAAATAGTGCTGGAAGCGTCAAATTTGCGCGACCTGTGTTCGCAGCTCTGGATCTTGCTGGAAACCTGTAAAGAAGATTGGGACGCGCTGGACCGGCGACTCAAAAATGTCCTGTGACGCCAATATCTGAGCTACCGTCCCATTGGCCATTCCGCTTCCCTGCTCCGTCCGAGCCGGAAACGGAATGGCGCCTTTGCCTGCCGCCCTTCACAGGTTATGAAAACGGCTGGTCGGGGTCAGTGGACCAATTTCTGACCCATGTTCGCGACGAAACTATCCGGCTTGAACATGTTCCGCTGACTGCGGTTGTCGACGGGTACGTTGCCCGCATCAACGATCTTGCTCTTGACCAAGCGGGCGAGCTGATCCATGTCGCAGCTTCGTTGATCTATTACAAATCGAAGCTCCTGCTGCCATCCGATCCCGCCCTGGAGAAGAGCGGAGAAGCCCTGTGTCATGAGATTTTAAGCGAGATTACCGCCGGACAGCGTATACGGCGGGATCGAAAAGAATCCCAAATAAGAGCGCCGGAACAAAATAATTTGCCCGTAGTTTCTGCAGACTTGTCACTGCTTGACTTGTTTGTTCTATTGAACGAAGTAGAGCAGATCCTTCTAGCGGACTCCACCTATCTGGTTTCAAATCCACAGGTCACCGTAGCCAATCAACTGCAATGGCTGTCAGAGCGGCTTTCCCACCCAGGCTTTCCTGTCGAAACTGCGGATGCGCTTCTCATGCTTCATCATTCGAACGAAGCGAAAATTTGCCTTTTTCTGGCGCTGCTTGAAATGGTAAAGCGAGGACAGATCCGCCTGGCTCAGAGCGTAGCTTTCGGGGAGATATCAATCCATCCGGTCAAGGAACAAAATCAGAGCCGGTCAGCAGATCAATAAACCGGATCTCCGGCGGACTCACGCCGAAGTCTGCCCGCACCACGCTGACTGGTAAATGAAAGCGGCGTGGACCCGCGCTTCCCGAATTTAGATAGATTACACCTGCTTTGGTTTGTTGGGCGGGCTGATGCGAATGTCCGTAGACCACCATTTGGAAATTACCACTACGGGGATCAAAACCGAGATGGGCAATGGTGTGCAGAACAAAAATCCTTTGCTCCCCGGCTGTTGCGACAGCGTTTAACGGAAGCGTGTCGGCCCAAGCATCTGCATCCACATTGCCGCGAACCGCAATTACCGGAGCGATCTCCCGCAAGCGCTCCAGCACCTCTTCGGAACCGACATCGCCCGCATGAAGGATCAACTCCGCACCTTGCAGAGCATCAACGGCTTCCGGGCGCAATAACCCATGAGTGTCGGAGATGATCCCCACCAACCGGTTTCTCAAATGTTTCTCCGTTTCCACCCGCCGCGAACAAACACGGCAAGGCTGATCAGAGTAATAGCAAGTTGTGCAATCGGAATGGTGATAAAGACGCCGCGTACTTGCAGATTCCAGCGAAAGGCCAGCCAATACGCGAGCGGTATTTCGAGAAACCAGTAGCCGACGACGTTAATGATCGTAGGCGTGACGGTATCACCGGCGCCGTTCAGCGCCTGCACCATTACCATGCCGAAGGCGTAAACCAAGTTGCCGAAAGCAATAATACGCAAAAAATCGACAGCATGCGGCGCAACGCCGGGATCGGTTGTGAACCGGTCGATAATGGCGTGCGGCGCCGTGATAAACACAATCGACACCAGGCCGAGAAACAGCATGTTGTAAAGACCCGTGAGATATACAGCGCGTTCGGCCCGCTCCGGTTTGCCAGCGCCGAGATTTTGCCCGACCATCGTAGCAGCGGCTCCGCTCAGCCCCCAGGAGGGAAGCAGAACGAACAGAAAAACACGAATGCCGATGGCGTAGCCCGCTACGGCTGCGGCTCCAAACGAACTGACGATTCGCATCAGCACAACCCAACTGGTCTGCCCGACAGCAAACTGCGCAACGCCGGTTGCCGACACGCGGGCCAACGATGTGATGACACGCGGCACAATCCGCAAATCGGCAAGGCGCACCGTGATGCGGTCGCTGCCGTATCCTAAAAGCCAGAACTGATACCCAACGCCGAAGCTGCGTCCGATCAGTGTGGATACAGCCGCCCCAGTTACTCCCAGCTTCGGAAACGGACCAAGTCCGAAGATGAAGCAGGGATCAAGCACGAGATTGATAATGTTCGACAGCCATAGCACCCGCATGGCGGCAGCGGCATCTCCCGCCCCGCGAAGAATCGCATTGTTCAGAAACAGCAGCATGATAATGACGCTGCTGGCGAACGCAACGGCGGTGTAATGCCGACCGGTAGCGATAAGCTGCGGCGAAGCACCCATTAAGCCCAGCAGTTGCGGCGCAAACAGGCAAGCAGGCAGACCGACAGCAAGGGCAACAGCAGTACCCAGGAGAATGGCTTGCGCGCCGGCCGTGGTTGCGCCTGCACGGTCCTTTTCACCGGTTCGACGCGCCACCATGGCGGTAGTCGACAAGCTCACGCCGAATGCTAAGGAGAACACAATCGTGAGCATCGATTCGGTCAGCCCAATGGTTGCGACCGCATCCGCGCCGAGGCGCGTCACCCAGAACATATCGACGATGGCGAAGGTGGATTCCATCAGCATCTCCAGCACCATCGGCGTGGCCAGCAAGAAGACGGCGCGGCTGATAGAGCCTGTCGTGAAGTCCTGATGCGTGCCGTGGACGGCTTCCAGCACGGATCGCCAAAAGGAAGATCGCGGCTGTCGCACCGCTCCGATCTGCGTACTCATAAACTGCTCCTCCGAAGAGCAAGACACATAGGGCCGCAAAGCCCGAATTAAAGGGACAAGAAGGAATTAGTCACTATAACCGCATAGGCGCACCGATGCAAGACAAATTTGGAAAACTGCTTTGCCGTGATCCTGGGACAATGAAAGCGTGGCTGATTTAAAAACAGTAGAAGAACGTATAGTAAGCGGGAATGGAGCGCAGGGCCGCACAGCGCACGATGCGAAGCTGGACCGGCTGGCGGAAGTCGCGGTGCGCGTAGGGCTAGGACTGGCGGCAGGACAGGAACTGGTCATGACGGCTCCGCTGGAAGCACTGCCGCTGGCGCGCCGCATTACGGAACACGCTTACAAAGCGGGCGCTTCGCTCGTAACAACGCTGTTCACCGACGAAGAAGCAACACTCCTGCGATTTCGGTATGCGCCGGACCAGAGCTTTGATAAGGCGGCGGAATGGCTGCAGAATGGCGTAGCGGCGGCGTATCGCAGCGGCGCAGCGCGTTTGGCAATTACCGGCGGAAACCCGGCTTTGTTGGCGAAAGAGGACCCGGCGAAAGTGTCGCGGGTGAACCTGGCTTTTTCCAAAGCGAGCAAGCCCGCTATGGAATTGATTACGCGGCATGAAATTAATTGGACCATCATTCCGTGCGCGACGCCTGCCTGGGCTCGCCTGGTATTTCCGAATGAAACGGAAGAAGTCGCTGTTGGCCGCTTGTGGGATGCGATTTTTGCGGCAGTCCGGATCGATACGCCGGACCCGGTCGCAGCATGGCAGCAACATGCGGCTAACCTGGAAAAGAGAGTGCAATACCTGAACGCGAAACGCTATGCGGCATTACACTTTCGAAGTTCGGGCACTGATCTGCGGGTTGGTTTAGCGGACGACCATCTATGGCTGGGCGGCGGCACGAAGGCGAAAAACGGCATTGACTGCCAGCCCAACATGCCGACCGAAGAGGTTTTTACCACGCCGCACAAGGATCGGGTGGAAGGCACGGTTATTAGTTCCAAGCCGCTCTCTTACGGGGGAACCCTGATTGAGAATATTCGAGTAAGATTCGCGGGGGGACGGATCATCGAAGCTACGGCGACAGCAGGCGAATCCACAATTCAGCGTATGATCGAAACGGATGAGGGTGCGCGACGGCTGGGCGAAGTGGCGCTGGTGCCGCATTCTTCTCCGATTGCGAAAAGCGGCTTGTTGTTTTGGAATACGCTGTTTGACGAGAACGCAGCCAGCCACATCGCGCTCGGACAAGCGTACAGCACATGTATTCACAACGGAGATAGCCTGGATGAAGCAGCGTTGGAGAGCAAAGGAGCAAACAGCAGCTTAATACACGTCGATTGGATGATTGGCTCGGACGAGATGGATGCCGACGGGATTACGGCGGACGGAAACGCTGAGCCGCTGATGCGGCAAGGGGAATGGGTTTCGGCTTAGTTATCCAGATTTGTAACTGCAAGAAGAAAATCGCGGCCTGTTGTCACAAACCAGCGCCTTCCCTCGTTATTCGTAAGTGGCAGCGCTTTCACCCTACGCCTGTCAGTGAATTGTGAGGTCAGAGTTTGTGATTCTGCTCGAAACCGTGCTTCAGGATTTGCGCTACGGAATTCGCCTGTTATACCGCCAAGCCGGGTTTACGGCGGTGGCGGTCCTGACCCTGGCGCTTGGTATCGGCGTTAACACCGCAGTTTTCACCGTCCAGAAAGCGATGGTGGCCCGGTCTCTCAATGCCCGCAATCCCGGCGAGATGGTCAACCTCGCGCTGATCCGCAACTCGGGTGCTACCGACTTCACCTTCAGCTATCCCGACTACGAAGCGTATCGAGACGCAGTCCGTTCCTTCCGTGGCTTGATCGCTTTCAGCCCTGAACACATGAGGCTCTCGGGCGCAGGCGGCGTTGTCAGCCAGCGCACTTCTACGGCTGATTCAGGAATGGGGAAGTTAGGACTGCTATCTTCCGGGGCAAGCAATGCGGAGTTCGCCAGCGTTTTCGTCGTTTCCGAAAACTACTTCAAGGTTCTTGGAGTTGTCGCCCTGCGAGGCCGCACCTTCGAATCGATCAGCATTCCTGAGCTTGTGGCCTCTCCCTCGGTTCTTATCAGCGAAAACTATTGGCAGAAGCGATTTGCAGCTCATCCGGCAGTTCTCGGCAAAACTATCCGTCTGAACGGCGCCGCTGTCACCGTTATCGGAATTACGCCGCGCGACTTCGTCGGCACCGGTGTGGCCGCGCCTGATTTCTGGCTTCCGATCAGCCTTGAGCCGCTGGTTCACGCTGACGAAAATTGGCTGCGCGACCGTGAAAACCAGCGCTACCGCCTATTTGCCCGCCTCGCTCCCGGCTTCAGCATCAGGCAAGCGCAGGCGGAAATGACCACCCTGGTCGATCACCTTCGCACCTTGCACGATCCTCACTCTGAAGCGTCTAAACCCGCTACAGCACTTGTCTGGCCGGGTTCCCCGTTCCCTCGCCCCCTGAAGGCGTACCCCGGACTGCGCTTGGCCATTCTGCTGATTATGGCTGCTGCCGGGATGGTGCTGGTCGTCGCGTGCGCCAATGTTGCCAGCCTGCAACTGGCTCGCGCCAGATCCCGCCAGAACGAACTGCACGCGCGGCTGTCGCTTGGGGCCAGTCGAGGACGCGTGATCAGGCAATTGCTGACGGAAAGCGCTCTGCTGGGCTTGCTGGCCGGCGTGCTGGCGCTCCTGTTTACCTGGGCGTTGCTGAGAGTGTCTGTAACTCTGGCCGCCGAAGCCATGCCTGCGGGCGTGGGCGGCACGTTTGTTTTCGATGTGACACCCGACCTCGAAATTTTTGTCTACGTCTTTGCCATTTCTCTGTTTGCCGGCATCCTTTTCGGGCTTGCACCGGCGATAGAAAGCTCCCGCTCCGCGCTCTCCTCCGGCGTGAGAGGAAGCACTTCACCGGTTCGCAGCCGAAGGATTCAGGACCTTCTTATCGTCGCGCAGGTTGCTCTCTCCCTGGTGCTTATGATCGCCGGAAGCATGTTCGTTCGCGGCGCAATTCACTCCATCAGGATGGACACTGGCTACGACAGCAAGCACGTGATAGCTCTTGATTTACAGTTCCCTGAAGGGTCGAAGTATACCCTTGACCACAAGCTTGCGCTCGTGCGTGAGTTGCACAGACGCCTCGCTGCCCTCCCCGGAGTGGCCGCCCTCACCAGCGCTCGTCCGCCGGACGTTAATGTTTATCGAACAGCTGCTGTCGCCCTCAAGGAAGAAAAATTCTCGGCGCAAAGTTTGCAAGCAATCCTTTATTACACCTACGTTCAGGCAAACTACTTCCAGACGCTTACTGTTCCTTTACTCCTGGGCCGCAGCTTTCAGCCGCAAGCCGATCAACCTGAGCACTCCCTTATTCTCAGCGAGTCAGCCGCCAAACAACTCTGGCCCGGCCAGAACCCCATCGGTCGCAGCCTTCGGTTAGGCTCTATCGATGAAAAATTTCATGATCGGACCGAACTTCTTGCAGACGGGCAGGCATACCAGGTTATCGGCGTTGCCCGCGACACACGTGGTGTTGAGTTCGACGGCAGCGACTCCAGGCAGGTCTATCTGCCGTTGCCCGAAGATCAACTCCAGAACCACCCCATACTCATCCGGGCACAGTCCGATCCAGGGCAGGTTACAAGAGCGCTCGACCCGTTGATCTCGTCCATTGATCCCGACTTAGTCGCAACCTCCTCCACTCTCGATGAAATGCTTCGCCGGACGCCGTCGTTCATTACCTCAAGCCTTGCAGCCGCTGTTGCGTCTACCGCCGGCCTATTCGGGCTTCTGCTTGCCTCGATGGGTATCTACGGCACTGTGAGCTATATTGTTGTTCTCCGCACGCGTGAAATCGGCATCCGCATGGCTGTCGGCGCTCAGAAGCGCGATATTTTCGGGCTTGTTCTGAGCGAAAGCACACGGCCCGTGCTTGTTGGACTGCTTGTCGGAATGTTGGGCGCTGTGGGAGCCTCTTACCTGCTGCGCGGGCTGCTTTATGGATTGAATACTGTCGATGGTATCTCCTTTGTCGGAGTCTCGCTCTTGTTTTTGGCCGTCGCATTGCTTGCCGCCTACCCGCCGTCGCAGCGGGCGATGCGAATCGATCCCATGGCGGCGCTCCGACACGACTAACTGATTGGGCGGACCTTTGGTGTTCAGTCATAAGCCCAACAGCAACCCCCCTACAGGGTCTTTATCGATCCTGCTTCGCCAAGTGTTCCCGTACAATGTCTATAAACAAGATTCTTTGAGCTATTGGACATAGGCGCCCATCGTGCCGTAGCGTGAGGTAAGAGCAAAGCGCAATGACGACTGTAGAAACCGAGATAACCACTCGCGAGTTCAGACCGGGAGATGAGACATGCTTCCGAAAACTCAACGAAGAATGGATTACGCGCTACTTCGCCCTTGAGCCCAAAGATGAGGATTCCTTCGCCCATCCGCAAGAAAGCATTCTGGATCGCGGCGGGAAAATCTTCTTTGCGATCCGGCACGGGGAGGCGGTCGGCTGCTGCGCTCTGCTCGCCATGGGCGGAAATGAATTTGAGGTGGCAAAGATGGCAGTGACGGAATCCTGCCAAAGGATGGGCATTGGACGGCTACTTCTGGAAAAAGCAATCGCAGAAGCCCGTGCGTCCGGTGCGACCCGTCTTTACCTGGAGACGAATCGAAAGCTGGCAGCAGCCATCCAACTTTATCAATGTTTGGGTTTTCACCATCTTCCCTCGGAGTGCATTGTTCCATCTCCTTACGCACGCGTCGATGTGTATATGGAGTTGTATCTATAGAATGCAGCAGGATCTCTCTTTAGACCGGTTCCGGGTATTCAGTCACAAACACAACAAGGAATTTTGTTATCTTGCGGACCGGCGAGTGGTCATGAAAGGTAAGGAGTTGCTTGCTTTTCACCTTAGCTTAAGCACATAGGAAGGC
>CAXTWT010000027.1:0-13075 GCA_964247955.1 uncultured Bryobacteraceae bacterium | reverse complement strand
CAGGCAGCGGATTCAATTCTAACTTTGATTTTCCGCAGGAGTAGAGCATGGCGGGGCGGGTGCGCACCACTCACCCCGCTTTCTCCATGGTTGCTTTCCTCGCATTCGCTACACTAATTTCTTCAGCAGTGAGCACACTGACAACCTACAGCGATGCGGGAGTGGATATTAATGAGGCCGACCGCGCCGTATCCCTCATTAAGCGGCACGCGGCCAAGACGCTGACGACGGATGTTCTGACTTCCATCGGCAGCTTCGGAGCAGGATTTGCCTTGAAAGGCTGGCGCAAGCCGGTGCTTATCAGCTCGGCGGATGGGGTCGGCACCAAGCTCAAAATTGCGTTTGCGACCGGACGCCACGACACGGTCGGCGAAGACTTGGTTAATCACTGTGTCAACGATGTTGCTGTGCAGGGAGCAACGCCTTTATTCTTTCTGGATTACTTCGCCGTGGGCAAGCTGCAAGCAAAAGTGTGCGCCGATGTGGTGGCGGGAATTGCGCGCGGGTGCAAGCGCAACGGGTGTGCGTTGATCGGTGGTGAAACCGCTGAAATGCCCGGCATGTATGCCGAAGGCGAGTATGACCTGGCAGGTTTTATTGTCGGCGCAGTGGAGGGGAAACGCCTTTTAACCGGCACGGAGATTCAGCCCGGTGATCTGTTGCTGGGACTTCCCTCCCATGGCTTGCACACAAACGGATATTCGCTGGCGCGGAAGATTTTGTTTGAAAAAAGCGCGCACAAGATGGATGCGCGTGTTGATTCCCTGCCCGGAACACTGGCCGACGAGCTGCTGAAAGTACATCGCTCGTATCTGAAGCCCATTGCGGCGCTACACAAGGCCAAACTGCTAAAAGGCGCGGCGCATATTACAGGCGGCGGCCTGACGGACAATATTCCTCGCGTGCTGCCCAAGAATTGCGCTGTCGAAATCGATTCGTCGTCCTGGCCGAAACAGCCGATCTTTGAACTACTGCAGGAACTTGGGGCAGTGCCGGAAGACGATTTCCGCCGCACGTTCAATCTGGGTATCGGCATGGTGCTGGTGGTATCGGCAAAAAAGCTCAAGCAAGTCTCAAAGATATTAAAAAAGCTGCGCGAACCTTTTTATCAAATTGGACAGGTAATCCCGCGCAAAAAATCAGAGCGCCGTCCCAGGGTTATTTATTTGTGAGGGAAAGCCGGACATCCTCAAAGGCGCGGCTTGCCATTTTGCTTTCCGGCCGTGGTTCCAACTTCGAGGCGATTGCACGCAACATACTGAGCGGCAGGCTTCCCTGCGAGATCGGCTTGGTGTTTTCCAATAAGCCGGAAGCAAGGGGTCTTCAATTGGCCCGTGAGCTTGGGCTGCCGCAGGCAGCGATCAAATCCGCTGGAACCGAGCGGACGGCGTTTGATGCGCAAGTGGCTGACCTACTGCGAGAGCATCACATCGACTGGGTTTGTCTCGCCGGGTATATGCGCCTCCTCAGCGGCGCGTTTGTTTCGCGCTTTGCCGGGCGCATCCTGAATATCCATCCTTCGCTGCTGCCCGCTTTTCCCGGGCTGGACGCACAATATCAGGCACTGGCGCATGGCGCAAAGATAACCGGCTGTACGGTTCATTTTGTGGACGAAAATCTGGACAATGGCCCGATTTTGCTGCAAGCAGCCGTGCCGATACTCGACAATGATACTGTTGAGTCGCTGTCATCACGAATACTGGTTGAGGAGCATAGAATCTATTCCGAGGCGATTGCCTGGGTGCTTCGCGGTAATTATCGTATTGAGGGACGGCGAGCCCTCCAAACCTAAAGAGAATTAAAAGTAGATGTTAAAACGCGTACTTGCAGTAATTGGCGGCCTGATTGTTCTTGTTATTTTGATTGTCTTGCTCGCGGGCAAGAGCGTGGATTTGAAGTTTGCGCGTCCTGCAACCGCGATTGGGACAGCGACGACAATCGTGGTGGAAGCGGATGCCGAACATGGCGTGAAGCATTTTACGGCGGCGGTGGAGCAGAACGGCCAGACACAGACCGTTTATGAAGACAAAACACGCTCCCCCCAGCGCGCGCGCATTTACACTTTTACGGCGGGAAAGAAGCAGGCGGCGTTTCTGAAGGAGGGTCCGGCCAAGCTGATTCTCAAAGGTACCTCGAATGATTTGCGCGGCAGCACCGCTACAGTAGAACAGGATGTTCAGGTCGTGTTGCGGCCGCCGACGGTCGTGCCGGATGGACGTCAGCACTACATTAACCAGGGCGGCGCTGAACTGGCGACGATGGATTTAGGCGGAGGCTGGACGGACGCCGGAGTGCGAGCGGGTAACTATTCCGCAGGTACGTTTCCGATGCCTGGAGAAGCCGATAACAGCAATCACCGATTCTCGCTGTTTCCGTATCCTTGGGATCTTGCCCCCGATACGGTTCCGGTTGTGTTTGCCCGTAACAGCGCCGGTATGGAAGTGACAGGCACGTTCTGGTTTAAAGTGTTTCCCAAACGATTCCGCGAAAGCACGATTCAGTTGAATGATCGGAACATGCAAAAAGTTGTCGGCGAACTCGATCCGGAGGGAACCGGCAGTCTTGTGGATCGTTTCGTAAGACTCAATCGCGAAATGCGAAGATCGAACGCCCAGACCATTTACAATTTGCGCACCAATACTGAAAAGAAAATTCTGTGGTCGGGGCCGTTTATCCCGGTGAAAGGCACGCGCGAATCATTTTTTGCCGATAAACGGAGTTATATCTACAATGGGCGCAAAGTGGATGAGCAGGTGCATCTGGGATATGATTTGGCGCAAACGCAGAACACGCCGGTAAAGTCGGCGAACTCAGGAAAAGTGATCTATGCGGACCGGCTCGGGCTGTACGGAAACTGCGTGATTATCGATCATGGCTACTCTTTGCAGAGCTTGTACGGTCACATGAGCAAGATCCTAGTGAAGGTCGGCGACAGTGTCGGCAAGGAACAGCAGATCGGCGTGAGCGGCGCAACCGGCATGGCGTTTGGCGACCATGTGCATTTCAGCATGATGATCGCGGGTGTTCAAGTGGACCCGAAGGAGTGGTGGGATGACCACTGGATTAAAGACCGCATTCTGAGCAAGATTGGACCGGGAGCAAGCAGCGCCTCCGCGCCAGCGCCGGTTCCCGCCACAGTGTCTACCGCTTCCATTAGACAGAAGCACGGCAGAAGACGGTAAGGCCCGTTCTCCCTGGTTTAGATTGGTATGAGGCTGGCGGCATATAAGCAGAATGCGTCTTTTTGTTCTTTTACTCGCACTGTTCCCTGCGGTTTTCGGAATTCAGGGGCAAACGAATGAACCAAACAAAGCTGCTTCGGTTGAAACCTCAGTTGACTTAGTAGTCCGCGACAAACATGGAAGCTTGGTTCAGGATCTACAGCCCGGTGACCTGCAACTGCTGGATGACGGCAAGCTGGTTCCTATTAAGTCTTTGAAAGCGGGCGCAAGCGCATCAACCCGCGCCCCAAAAGAAACTCAGCATCGCCGATTCATATCTTTGGTGTTCGAGGGTCATAACGAAGCAACACAGGAACTCGGTCTCACTGCCTTAAAGGAACTGGCAAAAACTTCCCATTCTGAGGATTTGTATGTTTCAATCTGGGAGGCGCATGACCGGGTGAAACTTCTTCACGGCTTCAGCAATAATTTGTCGAGTTTACGTCAGTGTTTGATGCGCGACAAGCATCGGTCAACGCAACGCGCTCAGGGAGCAGCCGGAGCGGACCGAAGAAACGACGCTGAATTAATCACTGCTAACCGCAGCACGGAAAAGGCCCTTGTCGAATCCGAAAGGTTTGTTCGGCAACAGCAGTTGCGTCCTACGGTCGCGGCTCTGTTCGCTCTAGCCAGCCAACAAAGGCATCTGCCAAGCCGCAAAGCGCTGATATTATTTTCAGACGGTGTGCAGTTAAACACCATTACGGAAGATTCGTTGCGCTTGATTGTGAGCCGGGCAAATCGCGCGGAGGTCAGCTTCTACACAGTAAATACAAGCGGCATTAGCGATAAAGCAGCCGAGCGGCAATCACGCTTGTTGATGGATCTAGTGAGCGTCGGGCATTCCGCCACAGCAATCGCACAACAATCGGGGCAGCTCGGAACTGACACCAATTGGGATCTGCGGAACAGAACTGCGCAAAACAACGCAGTTCGCTTGCAGAGTTTGGCGGCTCAAACTGGCGGCGCCTACAAGAGCGGGCCGACGAATTTTCCTAAGTTTGTGCGCAGCGTTGCGGAAGAGAGTTTAAGTTTTCGCGAGGCTGTTTACTATCAGCCGCTTATTAAAGAAGATGGGCATTTTCGGACAATTTCCGTCGGCACGACAAGGCCGGGGCTGAAGGTGCAAATACGCTCCGGGAGCTTTGCCGCTTTCCAATTTGAAGGCGAGGAGCTTTCTCCTTTTGAGGTTCCACTGCTGAATGCTTTGAGTACGAAACAATTGTCAGAAACAATTTTGTTTTTTCCTTCCCTCCTTCGCATTGGGCAGGATGGCTCGCTACCATCTATGCAACTGTCGGTGGAAGCGCCGCTTAGCGGACTAATGGCAAGAGAATCAGATACCGCTAGGAAGTTCAGGTTTCACCTTTCTCTTTTAGCTTTGGTCAAAAACCAGGAAGGAAAGATTGTTGCGAAGTTGAGCCGTGACGTAAACCTGGAAGGCGCTTTGGAGCGACTAAGCGAGGCTCGAAAGCAAAGCTATACATTTGAGTTTCCGGTCGCTCTTCCTCCCGGCAGTTATGAAATTAATGCCGCTCTGGCGGACGGACTGGCGAAAAAGATCAGCGCAAAGGCAAAGAGTTTCACGGTTTCCGGCCAGGAACCAATCACTGTTGCCTCCTCCATGCAGAAGGCATTCCAGGTGGATGCCGGTGCGGAGCCGATAACTGCCGCTTTGGAAACGTTCCCGCCTCAGATTAATAAAAATGTCGCGCCGCCTACTGAGGCTGAAAGAGAGAGCCTGCTCAACGGCGCTCGCCAGCGAGCGATGGCTTACGGAGAGAATCTTCCCAATTTCGTTTGCACAACCGTAACGCGCCGCTCCATTGATCCTCGCGGCCGAGGAACCTGGATGGCAGTTGATACCTCGACAGCCATGCTGACTTATGCAAATCGGAAGGAGACGGTAACTACTTTAGACGTAAACGGACGTCCGGCACGAGGCGGCGCAGACGATTACCGGGAAGGCGCTGCCGTAACAGGAGAGTTTGGTACGCTGCTAAGCATGCTCTTTTCCCCTAAAGCGAAACCAGATGTTGTTTGGGAAGGAGAAGCGGAGTTAATGGGCGCGAAAACGGCGGTATTTCGATTTACGGTTACGCGCCCGCACTCAGAGTACTTAGTGAGTGGAACCCAGGCTGGTGAAGGAATGTATGCGGCTTATCATGCGCTCATTTTTATTGATGCGCACACTTTGGGCATTAGGCGCGTAGTGATTACAGCAGACAATCTGCCGGAGAAGTTCTCTCTCAGTGACGCTCAGGTGGCCGTAGAGTACGATTATCTTCCGGTCAGTGACGCCGAGTATCTGCTGCCTGTTCATGCGGCTTTGCTGGTTCGCCAACGTAAACGAACAGTTCGAAGAAATGAAGTTGATTTCCAGAACTACCGTAAATATGGGGCAGAATCGCGGCTGGTTGAACCGTAAATACCGCTAAGCAGCGCGCAGAGATCGACGCGTGGGCGTCGGAAACGGCAGGGGCCAGGACATCAGGGCGAGATGGTCGTAAGCCCAGAAGTTAATCAGCGCCAACTGACGGGCGGAAGCGCTATAAAACTCGTAGGTCCATGGGCAAGTCCCATTGAACCAGGGGACGAGATAAGCGACATCCGAACTGCTCCAGGATAGCTGAGGAGTCAGAGCAAAGCTGATGGCCTGTTCCGCCAAATCCAGATTCAGGTATTGCGCGCCCCAGCTCAGCGCTTCCACCTTAAAACGGTCGAGGCCGCTACCAGCCTTGGTCTTCCATTCCGAGGGTAAGTTGACTGCCGCATTGAGCCGTCCCCCTTGCGGGTAAGAAATGTGTTCGCCGAGGTAGCAGACGGGGTTGTTTACATCATTCGGATACAGAATTTCGAACTTGGCTTGGGGGTAGTGCGCCAGCACTTCCGTCCGGATCGCGTCAACATGGGCTTTCAGTTGTGCGGCCAGAAAGCCAGCGTCTGCGCCGCCATTGACAGTTGGGTCGTCATCCTGACAAGTGAATTTAAATAAAGGTCTTCCAAGAGCGGCATTGGCGGCAGCGGAGGTGACAGAATCGTAGTAAGCCATGGACCCGCCGCGCACCTGGCCTGTACCGGTCGTCCACGCGCCGTTCGCAGGGGCAGGGACCGTGAAGTGAGTATCGTCAGTCACGGTAATGATCCAGGTGCCGTTTGCGGCTGTGCATCCCCCTACGCCTGTGATGACGACACGGTCGCCGGTTTGCATTCCGTGCGGCTGCGCGACTCCGATACTGATCGGGTCCGTGAACGCACAGTAGCCGACAGGTTGCGCCATTGAGGAGAAGAACCACCACAGGAACTCTCCAAATTGCAACCAGGGCGTTAGGCCGGCCGCGCTCTGTAACCCTGCCATAGCAGTAAAAACATTCTTTTGATAAGCGGTGAAGTTGGGAATCGGCGCGCATTGCGATGAAAGGAGATTGCTGAAGCCGGTGGCCGTTTGGACGGGCGTGCCGTCAAAGTAGCGAGCCTGCCATGCATTGCTTGGCGTACCGTCGTCCGGCGAATTCACCAATTCCATGGAGAATGATGTAGTCACTGCCAAGTTTTGGCCCGCTGCAGTACTGAAAAAGTCCGAGTGCCACACTGTTACGGGAAAGTTGATGGGCTTGGAAGCAGAAGCGTCTACTTGCCAAATTCCGTCAACTCCAGAATTGAGGTTGCCGCTGGCCTGAATTGTTCCGGCAGTCGAGGTTTGATCGACAGCAAAGGTGTCACCCCAGTTCGGCGTGCGCGTGTAAATCGTGAGTTGCCCCAATCCGCTGATCTCCGCCCGCATGGCAACACTGGCGGCATTGAGGTAATAAACAAAGTGTGCGGCAACCGTTTGGAGGGTGTCCCAAGCGGTAACAGCCTTGTGCATTGCGAACGCGCCTACCGAAAGAGTGGCAATATCGCCTGCCGCCCATGTCCCTCCGAAGCTGACGGTAACGGAATTCCATACGCCATTCACGCGCTTTCTCTGGTTCCACCAGAACACGCCCAGGTATTCGTTGATCTGCCCCCCAAAACCCAGTTTCGATAAATGCCAAAGCAACCGCTGGGGACTGACTTTGTAAGTGGCGTCCGTGTCGAAATCGAGCGCCGGACTTACGTTTGGGTATGTAACGCCGGGATCAGGAATATCTGTCGGTATGGCCGCTTCGATGTAATCAAACATAAAGCTGCCTGCATTAAGCAAGGTGAGAGTAACCGTGTGAGCGCCGGCCGGCACCGACTGCCGCAGGAGCCGCCGCGTAACCAATTCGGCATCTACCTTCAGAGAACAATCCTGCACGGTAGCGTTATCGCCGTCGACACTGATACTGATGCTCGCTTTGTCTGCGGCTAAAGATGTGCCAAGGTAAAGATCGTGTGTTGCCGAAGAAGCGTAAGTTATGGTAATGGAGTCGCCCGTATGCGACGTAACCTTACCGAATCCTCGCCAATAGTTGTTTGCGGCAACGGTAGACCATCCAGTTCCAGAGTATGTACAGGATGCGGCCTGATCGTTGCCGATTCTTACGCTGCCCGGTCCCGCGCATTTGAGCAGCAAGTTACTGCTGGAACTCGCCACGGTCCAGTTGCTGAAGATTGCGGTCCATTCTGTGTCGACGTACAGACCGCCGCTGGTCAGTTTGGGTGCAAATGTCAGCCACGCTTGGCGAAGCTGGTCAATGCCCAGCGCCGTAAAATCAAGTTCGATCTTCCAGGTCACATTATCCGAGTTGCCGCCGCTCAACTGCAGAACCGGATTGTTGGCAGTCAGATTCACATTTCCGGGCCGAACAACCATATAGGCGGTGACGCTGTTTCCGTCAACCCCGCCATACTCGGCAAGATAAACGATGCTCGCGTCGGATGGCGCCGCAGTTGTCAGCGTCAGTGATGTCGGGCTTGTTACCTCTGCAACCGTATAAGCTGTTCCACCCAGAAGGATAACTGACCCTGCCGCAATTCCTGGAAATTTGATGCCGTCAATCCATTGGACCGAATTGTCTGATACAGCCACATGACCAGTACGGGCATTTTTTAAAGTCAAGTTCCCAGAGTCGTCCGCTGAGGCAATTACGGACACACTATTATTCGAGTAAGTCGACCAATCATAAGCATTAACGTTGTTCGCCAAGGTTTTAGCGACAAAGCTGGCTGACTCGCCGCCCTCTGCCAGAAAGTCAAAGCTGATATTGTTGACAAACAAGGTAAGCCGGTCGCTAGGAGCGCAACCGTTCGGCGCACTAATTTGATAAGTTCCTTGCGCTACCGAGTAGTTGTCCGACACAAGCGTTGCATAATCCCATAAACGGACTTGGTGCGTCGTTCCATCCGTCTTTATTACGTCGAGCTGAGACCAATCAATCCACGAGTATTTGGCGGAGTCAACCGGCTGCAAGCCTCGGTAGTTCAGATCAAAAGTCAGTTTGACGCCGGACAAGTCAAAGTCGGGCAGATACCTGACAGAGTAATGCTCAAAGGTATTGTCGGCGTCATAGATCATGAGCACGCAAAAGTCTGCCATATCGCGGAAAACTCCACAGACTATAAAGCCGGTAGGGCTTGTCTGGCAAAGCGCTGCCGCCGCTCCCACTCCTGTAAAGCCGCGAAGATAAAGGGTCCGGTCAGGCTGCAGTTTAAAGATTTGTTCTGTGCTCATGGCTGGGCGTTGCTGTCAGCCGGAGCGTAACATTTGGCAGGAGACTGCAGTGGACGGTCTAGCCGAAGTTTCTGTGTAAGCCGATGAAAGTAGGATGAAAAAATTATTTATTGCTGGTGTTATCGGCCCAGGTGGAACTGCCGTCCCCGTCAGCGCCCGACTGCTCTCATTCCGGCTTCCGGATAACGGGTTCCTACAGCGGCATCAAGGGGAAAAACATTGTCCATCCGAGCAAGATCTTCCTCCGTGAGACGGACATTCAGAGCGCCCACGTTCTCTTCGAGAAAACGTGTTTGTTTAGTGCCGGGAATGGGAACCAGATCGTCGCCTTGCGCCAGAACCCAGGCAAGGGCAAGTTGTGACGGGGTACAACCTTTTTCACGCGCGATCTTATCGACTTCCGCAACCAATTGCAGATTTTTCTTGAAGTTTTCTCCCTGAAAGCGGGGGTTATTCCGTCGCCAGTCATCAGGCGCAAGATCGTCCGCACTTTTAAAGCGGCCTGTTAAAAAGCCGCGTCCTAAAGGACTATAGGGAACAAAGCCGATACCAAGTTCGCGCACGGTTGAGAAGATTTCTTTTTCAGGCTCCCGGCTCCAGAGTGAATATTCGGTTTGCAGCGCGGCGATGGGGTGAACAGCCTGTGCGCGGCGGATGGTTGCCGGAGCAGCTTCCGACAAGCCCAGGAAGCGTACCTTTCCTTCCCGCACCAAGTCAGCCATTGCGCCAACGGTGTCTTCAATGGGAGTAGCGGGATCAACTCGGTGCTGATAGTAAAGATCAATGACATCCATGCCAAGCCGATGGAGACTGGCTTCGCAAGCGGAACGCACGTACTCGGGCCTGCCGTCAATGCCCTGAAACGCGCCATTTTCGCCGCGAACATTGCCGAACTTCGTCGCAATGACAACCTGATTGCGGCGCTCTCGTAAAGCACGACCTACCAACTCCTCGTTGCGCCCTGACCCGTACATATCGGCGGTGTCAAAGAACGTAATTCCAAGGTCAACAGCGCGTTGCATCACCGAGATAGATTCGGCCTCATTTCCCGCGCCGTAAAACTCCGACATACCCATACAGCCCAGCCCCAAGGCGGACACTTCGAGGCCATCCCGACCCAGTTTACGCTTTTCCATAACCTCTCGTTCTCTCGTGTAGATCGAAGTCGGGGGAAAGTTGATACAAAGGAGTAGATTATAATCTCAGTAATGTCTATAGAGATTAGGGATATCCTCAGCTGGTGCTTTCCGTTTCGCGCATTGCGGTTCGCCGTGGGCTGTTTCGGTCTTACAGGCATTTTGGCGGCACAAGTGGTAAGCGGCACCGTTCAAGGAACGATAACCGACCAAAGTGGGGCTGTTCTTCGGGATGCGCAAGTCATGGTCAAAAGCCTTGAAACCGGAGCGGTACGGAAATTGGTAACGGATCAAACAGGCCGGTATGTAGCGCCTTCCATTGCCGTCGGACGTTATGAGATCACCGCTGATAAGACAGGCTTTCGGGCTCAAGTAAAAACCGGAATTAACTTGGCGGTAGGCCAAAGCGCGGCCGTAGACTTCACGCTCTTTCTGGGGCAAGAACAGCAAGTAATTACGGTGGAAGAAACAACAACGCCCCTCACTTTGACGACTCAACAAACATCGGGCCTCGTAAACGAACGCCAAGTAAAAGAGCTGCCTCTGAATGGCCGCAGCTTTGACGGCCTACTAACTTTAAATCCCGGTATTGTTAACTATTCATCACAGCGCTCAGGCGGTGTTGGAACTTCCAACTCAGCGGTTGGCAACATGTTCTCGGTTTCAGGCAGACGACCGCAGGAAAATCTGTTTCTCTTGAATGGAATTGAGTACACCGGCGCATCTCTGATCAACAATACGCCGGGCGGCGCAAGCGGTGAATTGTTGGGCGTTGAGGCAGTTCGCGAGTTCAACGTCGTCGCCGATACGTATGGAGCTGAGTACGGAAAGCGCCCTGGCGCACAGGTCAGCGTCGTAACGGCCAGCGGATCGAATGAGTTGCATGGAAGCTTTTATGAATTTCTTCGCAATAGTGCGCTGGATGCCCGCAACTTCTTTGATCGGGGGTCAGTCCCTCGGTTCCAAAGAAATCAGTTCGGTGCTGCCGTCGGCGGCCCCATCAAGAAGAACAAGCTGTTCCTCTTTGGAAATTATGAAGGATTTCGGCAGAATCTTGGGTTGAGCAATGTCACCCTAGTTCCGAACAACGCCGCGCGTCAGGGCTATGTGCCGGGAGCAAATGGAACACTGTCGCGCGTCAATGTTGCGCCCAGCGCCGCAGCATTGTTGGCACTATGGCCCGTTGCCAACGGACCCGACTTGGGCGGGGGCATTGCCGAGGCTTTCAACAGCCCTATTCAGACGATCCGCGAGGATTTTGGAACAGCCCGCGTTGATTACAACATCGGCAACAAGGACACGCTTTTCGGCGTGTATACCGCTGACGACAGCGTTGATAATACCCCAACAATTAATCCCTTAAGCAGTGTCTATGAAACTTTGCGCGAACAGGTAGCCAGCTTGCAGGAGCAGCACGTGTTTTCACCTACCGTGCTGAACACGGCGCGGATCGGCTTTTCGCGAGCTGGGTACTTCTTTACGGGTACAACACCGGTGAACCTGCCGGGCTGGGTTCGGGGAGCGCCGATCGGAGCCGTCGTGATCGGAGGCGGAACCGCCCTGAACGGCGCATCGCAAATCAGCCTTGCGGGAACAAACGCAGGCAGCAATTTGTCCGCTGTCCGAAACCTGTTTACTTACGATGACCGTGTCGCCGTCACGCACGGCATTCACCAGCTTGAGGCAGGCATCTGGCTGCAACGCCTGCAGGCAAACGATAACTTGGCGCAGTACCAGTATGGGCAAGCATCGTTCGGCAGCCTGCCCAGTTTCTTACAGGGTAACGTCAGTACCTTCAGCGTCGTGCCGAATCCCACGCCGCTCGGCTGGCGTTCGCTGGAGACCGCTGCATTCGTGCAGGATGCTATGCGTATTGGGCGTCATCTGGAAGTCCGTCTTGGCCTTCGCGTCGAAGGAACAAACGGCTGGAACGAGGCGCACCGGCGCGCATCGAATTACATCTTCGATACAAATGGAGTCATTGGGACCAACCCGCGCATCGGAAACTCCGTATTCACTGTTAATCGCGCAAAGTTCCTGCCCGAGCCGCGCGTCGCGATTGCCTGGGACCCGTTCGGCAACAGCAAAACCGTGATTCGCACCGGCTTCGGCATCTACCGGGCGCTGCTCGACAACTTGGATTACCGGCTAGACCAGACGGCTCCCTTCAACACAACGCAAACGCTGAAAAACATTTCCTTGGCAAACCTGCAGATTGTTCCCGGCGCAACGGCTTTTACCGGAGGACTGGTTTCGCCTAGCGGCATTCAACCGGATGCCTACACCCCCACAATTCTCTCCTATACATTCAAAATCGAACAGCAGATTGCTCCACAAACTACTCTGGGCGTGTCTTATATCGGCTCACACGGTTATCATGAGATGCTTTCGCTGGACGCTAACGAGCCGCTTCCCACCATTTGCCCTGCCTCTCCCTGCCCTTCATCTCTTCCTGTGGGAACGATTTACTATCCGCCTAATGTCCGTTTGTCGAATCCAAACCTGACAAACACAACCACATGGTTTTCAGAGGGCGTGAGTTCCTATAATGGGCTGGCAGTTGATGTCAATCGCCGCTTCAGCCACGGCTTGCAATTCCGTGGCGTCTACACATTCTCGAAAAGTTTAGATGACGGCACCGCATGGAACAGCAGCGTCGCAGCCAATGCGCCCGGCTTTGTGATGTTTCCTTCCAATCCAAAGTGGGATTACAGCTTGTCCACCACTGACGTTAAGCATCTGGCAGTGATCAACGGAACTTACGAACTGCCGTTCGGCTACGGCAAAACATGGTTAGCAGGCTGGAATGGCTGGCAAAGCAAACTAATTTCAGGATGGGCGGTCAGCGGCATTGGAACAATTCAATCGGGTCTCCCCTTTACGCCTCAACTCGGCTTCAACCCCACCAACAATGGCGACAGCCGGAACCCGATTCGGCCTTCCTGGAATCCCGCTTTTACGGGCAGCATAATTACCGGCAATCCCAACCACTACTTCAATCCAAACGCTTTCGCGGTTCCCGTTAACGGCACTTACGGCAACGTGGGCCGCAATGTCTTAACCGGACCGGGCCTGACAAC
>CAXTWT010000026.1:23765-25936 GCA_964247955.1 uncultured Bryobacteraceae bacterium | reverse complement strand
CGCCTGATCGCTTTGCGCAGTTCCGGCTCTAACTGCCCGTCGTTATCTTCCGCATCAAGCTTGCGATACTCCACCCGGTACCCTTTTCCCCGCAGCTCTTCGGCAAAATGGCGCATAGCTGACAGAAAAAGAGCAGTGCGGATCTTATGGGAAGGAACATACGTGGACTCGCCCTTCACTTCCGCCATCCAAACAATATCTTTTGCCGGATGGAAACCATCAAAAGCAGCGGAACGAATATCGAGTTGGTCCCCAAAAACAACCGTCAGGCAACGTGCGCAACCCACATTCTTTGGACGATCATCGGTGGTTAACAGAAGTAAAAACTATGTCTATGAACCTCGCCGAAGTTTCACTTTAAGGCAATCAGCCCGGCATTGGTGGGCCGAAAACCGCACCGGTCAAAGTAGTAGTGCCGGAGATGATCTTCAAAATCGACGTGTAACCACTCACATCCTGCAGCGCGAGCTTCCCGGACTGCCATCCTAATCATCTCCGTTCCGATCCCTTGCTGCTGAAACTGAACAGCCACCATGGTGTCCAGGAGAAATGCATGAATTCCGCCATCCCAAACAACATTGACAAATCCAACCAGATGCCCGCCCTCCTGGGCGCAAACCCAGCCCAAACTATATTGATTCACCTGCGTCTACCAGTCGTTAGAAACAAGGTGGTACTGGAACGCCTCCGCATGGAGCGCATTTACGGCATCATTACAAAAAGGACCGCGCCATGAGTATGAGACCGGCATGGAACAAGAGTAACTGCACAGTTGGCAAGAAGTGAAATTACGGAAAACGTCACAGCACCATAGACGGAGGCTGGCGGATTTCCAGACAGCCCTTGCCGGTTGGAAGAACCTTGCCGGGATTCAATCGGCAGGAGCTGTCAAATAAGTGCTTGAACTTCTTAATCAAATCCAGCGTGTCTTCCGAGAACTGATGCGCCATCAGTTCGGCCTTTTCCATTCCCACCCCGTGTTCTCCCGTAATGGAGCCGCCCACGGAGATGCAGAATTTCAAAATCTCTTCTCCGGCAACCTGCGCGCGCTCCAGTTCTCCGGGAACGCGCGGATCAAAGGGCAGGATCGGGTGCATATTGCCATCACCGGCATGAAACACATTGCTGATGGCAATGCCGTATTTTTCCCCGATCTCTCCAATGGCGCAAAGCGTCTCGGCGATTTTCGTGCGCGGCACTACCCCGTCCTGCACGTAATACGTGGGGCTGACGCGACCAATCGCGCCGAACGCGTTTTTCCGGCCTTTCCAAAGCAGGTCGCGCTCTTCTGTCGATTGCGCCACCCGTACCTGACGCGCGCCGGATTCCCTGCATACTTGCGCAATCACTTCCGCATCTTCTTCAACAGCTTCGAGCAAACCTTCGGCTTCGATCAGCAGAACCGCCGCTGCATCCAGAGGGTATCCGGCGTGAGTCGCCGCTTCCACCATCCGCAGCATGGGACCGTCCAGCATCTCAATTGCTACGGGCGTGACGCCGCGTGCTGTCAACGCGCCCACAGTGTTGCCCGCCTGCTCCACTGAATCGTAAATGGCCAGCAGGGTTTTCACGCTTTCGGGCTGCCGCATCAGGCGAACGCCGATTTTCGTCACCAGCGCCATTGTGCCTTCCGAACCGGTCAGCAATCCGAGAAGATCGTAACCCGGCGTATCCCCGCCAGGGCCGCCGACCTCGATCACCGTCCCGTCCGGCAGCACCGCTTCCAAACTGGTGACATGGTTCGTGGTAACGCCATAAGCCAGGGTGTGCGGACCGCCCGCATTTTCAGCGACGTTTCCGCCAATGGTGCAAGCGCGTTGGCTCGACGGGTCAGGAGCAAAGAAGTATCCAAAGGGAGCAACCGCCAGCGTGATATCCAGGTTGACGACGCCCGGCTGCACGACAGCGCGCTCATTCTCCAAGTCAATCTCCAAAATTCGGTTCATGCGCGTAAAGGAGATCACCATCCCGCCTGCGCGTGGAATAGATCCGCCGCTCAGTCCCGTACCGGCTCCGCGTCCCACAATCGGCAACCGGTACTGCGCGGCGATCTTCACCAGCGCCACAACATCCTCAGTGGAGCGCGGAAAAACCACCAGATCAGGGGAGGCTTTATCCACACCGCCGTCGTACTCGTACAGCTTTAAATCAAAAGGTTTAGAGAAAACCCC
>CAXTWT010000026.1:0-23665 GCA_964247955.1 uncultured Bryobacteraceae bacterium | reverse complement strand
CCCGGCTCAATAATCAGGATACCGGCGCCGCTCCATAGAAGGGGAGATCGTGTTTTGACTGCGGTTGCCATATCCTGATTATCCTCATCTACAACAGGCTTTGCACGTACTGCGTGATATCGTCGCTGAGCCAGTTTTCAGCATTTGGGAACTTCCGCATAACCCGGCCATCTTTGATAATGTACGTTTCCGGATACTGAAAGGTGCCGTATCGGGTGCTGATATCCATGCCGGGGTCGCGGGCCGTGTCAAAAGAAACATGCACGTGGTCTAAAAAGTTTCTGTACTTTTGGTCGTTCTTGTCGATGCTGACTGCCAGAACTTTAACCCCGGAATCCGCAAACCTCTTCTGGAACTGATTCAGCGAGGGAATCTCCTGCACGCAGGGAGCGCACCAGGTCGCCCAGAAGTTCAGCACCAGGACCTTGCCGTTAAACGAAGCCGGACTTACCCGCGCGCCGGAATCCGTTTGTATCGTGAATTGTGGAGCGGGACCGCCTTCCTTGGCGGACGTGTCCCGCAAGCTGTAAGCGATCAGTCCAATAAAGGATACCGTGAGTAAGAGGAGCGCCCCACGAAGCGCAAAGTTGAGTTTCACTGCCTTGGTCAAAAAACTGCCTGACATTTCACAGTATCTAATAGAGGGCCTCGGACATCCAATCACTGGCGATGTTTATTACGCGAAAGGCGGAGTTTTCGGCCTCCCACGTTTGCCGGATACCGTCCCTGGATGATGCTGAAAATCACAGGCTGTTTGGGGCCGCAGCGAATCCGAACGGCCATGGGCATAACTACGTTGTGGAAGTTAGTGTTGAGGGCGATCCTGATCCTCGTACCGGAATGGTAATGGATTTGAAGGACTTGAAACAGATTTTGGAAGAAGAGATCGTGGCTCCGATGGATCACCGCTTCCTGAATTACGAAGTTCCGCCTTTTGACCGTGTAGTTCCGACGGCGGAAAACGTTGCAGCGGAGATTTGGCGGCGGCTTCAAGGGCGTGTGGAGCGGCCGGGCGTAACGCTGGCTAAGGTCCGGCTGTTTGAAACGGCGGATCTTTATGTGGATGTTACAAGCGGGATCATCGCCGGATGACATCCCTAACGCGGCGTTATTGCTTTTCCGCCTCTCACCGGCTTCATCTGCCGGATTTGAGCGAAGCGGAAAACGAAGGACTCTACGGCAAGTGCAACAACCCATTCGGGCACGGGCATGATTACTTTCTGGAAATAACGGCGCAGGGTGCGGCAGATCCGGCTACGGGACAAATTGCCTTGCGGCATGAACTGGATGCTTTAGTGCGTGAGCAAATTTTAAATGTATTTGAGCATCGGAATATGAACCTGGATGTGCCCCAGTTCGCAAAGTCGGTGCCGACCACGGAAAATATTGCGCTGGTAATTGCCAATCTGCTTCAGGAACACTGGAGCGCGTATCTGTCCGGCACGGCCCGCCTGAGCCGTATCCACATCCAGGAAACAGATCGGAACGGATTTGAAGTTCTGATTCCGTCGGCTCAGAAGAAAGTAGCAGAAGTTCATGGCTAAATCCAAATCATCGGCTGCAGAGCAGACCGATCTGACAAAAAAGCGCGGCAAATTGGTTGAGCTGCAATCGAAGATTCCAGATATTTCCATTGCCGACCATATGCGGGAAGTCATTCGCGCTGTCGGCGAGGACCCGGAGCGTTCCGGGCTGCTCAATACGCCGCTGCGGAGTGAAAAAGCGCTTCGTTACCTGACCAGCGGCTACTCCGCCGATGTTCGGCAGATTGTCAATAACGCGCTGTTTGATGTGAAGTACGACGAGGTGGTCATTGTCCGGGATATTGAGTTCTTCAGCATGTGCGAACATCACCTTCTGCCGTTTTTCGGCAAAATGCACGTCGCGTATTTGCCGGATTCCAAGGTGATCGGCCTCAGCAAGATTCCCCGTATTGTGGATGTATTTGCACGCCGCTTTCAGATTCAGGAGCGCTTGACGCAGCAGGTGGCGGAAACACTGCAGGACCTGCTGCAGCCGCGCGGAGTAGGTGTCATCTGCGAAGCAAGGCATTTCTGCATGATGATGCGCGGCGTGGAAAAGCAGCACTCCGGCGCGATCACAAGCGCCATGCTCGGAGCGTTCCGCAATAGCCAGGAAACGCGCCATGAGCTTCTTTCCCTGATCGGCGGGCGCTCCACAGCTATTTAGCTACACTGGCTTGCATGTTAGCATCGGGTCATGAGTGAGCAGGCCCGTCTGTTTGAGGCAGGTCCAGACCCGTTTGGACGCATGTGGAAAGTGCAGTTTCGCTGGTTGCAAACAGGCATCTCGATACGCCATGCCGATACCGTAGACGTTAAATTCTTTGTGACTCCTGACGGCGGCGATACGGAAGAAAAAGTGATTGCGCTGCCGCATCCCGCTTTGCTGGAGTTAACCCATAACGGCAAAACGCTGACCGATCCTTATTGCATGCGTCTGGCAGCCGCCCATTTAAAGCACATGATCGAAACGTCGGAAGACATGGAGAAAACCCTGGTCACTGTGCCGCGAGAGGAACTTACCGCTTACGACCGGAAGTTAAACGGTGTAACCGTTTCCAAAACCCGGTAATCCATTCGAGCGTAAACATCTTGATCCGTTAACGGGAAAAAGGAAAGTTATGGTTAGTTGCCCAAAATGTGACGCTTCGATTGATGTCGAAGAGGAAGATCTGGACGAAGGGGATGTTCTGTCTTGTGATGAGTGCGGGGCTTCGTTAACTGTTGCCAGCCTGAATCCAGTCGAGCTGGAAACCGAGGATAAGGACGACAAGGACGAAGATGATTTTGATTACGACGAGGACGACGAAGAAGATGAGGACGAGGAAGAAGAGGAAGAAGATTGGCACTGATTGCCGGGCTTTCGGCTAGGATCTGTTGCTCGTGAAGCTTCTCGTTGTGTTTGTGTTGGCCAGTGCTCCGGCTGCGGCCGGATTTCGCCAAGGCCAAGTGCAGGCTCCGGTTGCCGGACCGGCCGGCACTCCGATCACTCGATCCATTGAGGGAACTGTGCTGGACGCGCATGGTTCGCCTGTTCCGCGTGCGGTTGTGCTGTTGAAAGATACAAAAACGCTGCAAGTGCGTTCCTATCTTGCGCAGAACGATGGGAAATATCATTTTTACGGTTTGAGTTCGGATATTAATTATGAGTTGCGCGCCCAGGCCAATGGGCTGACCAGCCTCATTAGAACCGTAAGCGTCTTTGAAAGTCACCGGCTGGTTACCCTTAACCTCAAATTAAAAAAGAAACTGAAGCAATAGGGCTGCTACACTGTGCGAAAACGCACTGTGCTTTAAGAATCCTTTCATTGTTTCTTAGTGTCACCATCGGGGATGGTGGAAACTGCTCGCCTTCGAAGCACGGTTTGGAGTAACGTGGTCGCGTGCGGTATGGCTGGGCGTGTGTGTGACCTCCGGACCACGCAGAAAATCGTCTTCATCAAAACGTCGGCTCATCCACATACAGAACAAGCTGCCGGGGAAAGCTCCCGAACTGCCGGTACACTCCCAAGGCGTATTCCGCCATACGCAATGGCATGTGCGGGTTATTAGTGCTTTGCAGCTCAAAATGAGCCCCGGCCAAACGTTCCAGGACGAACAACCCCGAAGTCTGCAAAAGAGATTTTAGTGTGACATTGTATTGCTGCATGAACCTAACCGCCGGCTGCTTTCTCAGTCTAAACACCAGCCGGATGGAATGGACCGACGCAGCGGCTGCCGAAGAGGCGCACAAAGGAAACCAGGGTGCCTTTCGTGTCCTTGTTGATCGTCACAGCCGCGCCCTGTTCCGTCTTGCGTATCGTATGACTGGCAATCAACAGGACGCCGAGGATCTGGTGCAGGAGACTTTTCTGCGTGCTTACAAGCAGTTGGAACGATTTAACGGTCGCTCCGCTTTCGCTACGTGGCTTCACCGTATCTGCGCGAACTGCGCGCTGGATCTGATTCGTTCACGTAAAAGTCGCCGGGAGCAGCAGCCCCTCATGAAAGACGGGGAAGAATGGAGCTGGTTTGACCAGGTTGCCGCACCCGCGCCTTCTCCCGAACGCTTGACGCAAAGCGGACAAATCGCCGATCTGCTCGAACCCGCCATGAATCAACTGAGCGAGTCGGAGCGGATCGCCTTCGTGCTGCGGCACTTCGAAGGATGCGACATCGAAGAGATTGCGCGCACGCTGGGAGTTCAAAACAATGCGGCCAAACATAGCGTTTTCCGGGCCGTGCAGAAACTGCGCCGCGCTCTCGAACCGGCGTGGGGGAGCGTGCGATGAATCATCTGTCTTCTCAACAATTGACCGATACGTATTACGGTGAAGCTGATTCTCTTGTGCGGGAACACATCGGGCAGTGCGGCCAGTGCGCGGGAGAGTATAGGCTTTTAAAAGAACTGCTTGGTGCTGTCCGGGATACACCCGTGCCGGAGCCGGAACCCGGCTATGAGAACGAAGTCTGGGTACGATTGCTGCCTCAACTGCCGCAGCGAAAGCCGTTGCGGTCTTGGATTTTCCGGCCCTGGATCTTTGTCCCGGTTTTGGCCGCTTTGCTTGCGATCGCGTTCCTTGCGGGAATGCTGGCGCAGCAGCATCGGTATTCCAGCGGCATTTCGGCGCAAGTTCGGGAGCGTGTCCTGCTGATCTCCTTGAACGATCATTTAGAACGTTCACAAGTGCTGTTGATGGAGTTATTGAACACTCCGCTGAAAGAGTTGAATTTTATGGATGAACGCAGCCGCGCCCGCGATCTTTTAGAGGAAAATCGTCTGCTGCGCCAAGCCAGCGCCCGAGCAGGCGAGGACCCCCGCAGCGCCACCCTGGACGATCTGGAGCGGATTCTACTCGACCTTGCGAACAGCCCTTCGGATCTGTCGGGAGCGGAAATTCAGGCTTTGCGAACCCACATTGAAAACAACGGACTGCTTTTCAAAATACGTGTGACCAGTGCCGGGACGCGGCACGAAGGACAGATATGACTCGCCACTATGTTTTATTGCTTACCTTTACCGGCGTGCTTTCCGCGCAGGAACGACTTGACTGGCCCGGTTCGTTTGGGGAGAACTTTCAGGCGCGTTCGGAAGGATTGAAGGACTCTGCTTATCAGGAAGGCATGCAGGCCCTGGATGCTCGCCAATGGGATCAGGCAATCCAGTCGTTTGAGGCGGCTGCTTCCCATAAGGGAAACGTCGTGGATGCCGCTCTCTACTGGAAAGCTTATGCGCAAAACAAGGCCGGACGCTCTCAAGAGGCTCTTTCCACGTTAGCCCAGCTTCGGCGCACCTATCCATCCAGCCGCTGGAACAACGACGCGCAGGCGCTTAACATCGAACTTCGCGCGCAGGCAGGCTCGCCCGTTAGTCCAAGCGCGGAAAGCGATGACGAACTGAAGCTGCTGGCGATTAACAGCCTGATGCAGTCCGACCCGGACAGGGCTCTCCCGGCGCTCCAGAAAGTCTTGACCAACAACAGTTCAGACAAGGTGAAAGAAAGAGCATTGTTCGTCCTTGCGCAGAATCGGTCGCCGGGAGCGCAGCGAACTCTGAGCGAGGTAGCACGCGGAGGACGAAATCCTGATCTTCAACTGAAGGCGATCCGCTATATAGGCATAATGGGCAGCAACGATTCCCGCCAGGAACTGATGTCCATTTACAACTCGTCGACCGATGATCGCGTGAAGCGCGCGATTCTGCAAGGCTTCATGCTCTCCAAGTCTCGTGATCTGCTGCTCAACGCCGCTAAAACGGAAAAGAATCCGGAACTGCGGCAGGAAGCCATCCGGCAATTGAGCCTGAGCGGCGGCAGGGAGGAACTTTGGCAGCTTTACCAGTCCGATAGCTCGCTCGAAGATAAAAAAGCCATCCTCAAAACCATGTTCCTGAACGGCAATTCGCAGCGCTTGGCGGAGCTGGCGCGTTCGGAAAAAGATCCATCCCTGCGGGCTGCCGCTATTCGGTCTCTCGGGCTGATGGGAAGCAACGGACAGGCTGATACGTTGGTTTCCATCTATCAGTCCGATACAAACCGCGAAGTGCGCGACTCCGTCTTGAATGCTTTGTTTCTACAGGGGAATGGAAAAGCGCTGGTGAACTTAGCCAGAAACGCAAAGGACCCGGAAACGAAAGCGGAAATTGTAAGAAAGATGTCTCTTGTCCATTCAAAAGAAGTCACCGATTACATGATGGAGCTGCTCAAGTGAAAACCATTCTTGTTCTTTTCTTGTCCGCTGCTGCCTTTGCCCAGCAGCCTGACATCAGAAATGCAAAGCTGGAGAGCCGCGTTTTCTCCGGTGATCTTTCTGCAACGCTGCGGGCTTCATCGCCAGGATGGTTTGGCTATGCCGTGAAAACGATCAGGAAAGATAGCGATAGCTGCTGTTGGAACGGAGAGGGCGGAGGCTGCGGGCTGGAAGGGAAGCAGGCAGAGCGAAGCGCCGGCGTCCGGCCCACTGCGCCTGTACAGTTGGAAGGATCTGACACTGTCGCTGTCCTGCTGCGTGTCGAAAATAATACGATCGGCAAAGTTCGTTTGTACTCGCTCCAGTGCCCGCTTGATGGCGGCGGACTTCCGTTTATCTGGTTGAACGGCGTATCGAGCCGTGCCAGCGTTAATTATTTGAAGACTCTGGCGGCGAATGACTCCAGCCGCGTAGCTGACGACGCCATCTTCGCCATTGCTCAACATGCCGGTTCCGAAGCGGATACGGTTCTTGCTGAACTGGCGGCTCCCGCCCAACCCGAACATATCCGCGAAAAGGTTGCTTTCTGGTTGGGCGGGAGCCGTGGCGCGCCGGGCTTGGCTGTTCTAAAAAACATGGTGGGGCATGACCCGAGTCCCAAGGTGCGCGACAAAGCCGTGTTTGCCTTATCGATCAGCAAGCAACCGGAGGCTCTGGATGAATTGATTCAAGCGGCAAAGTCCGATCCTTCTTCCCATGTGCGCGGTCAGGCTATTTTCTGGCTGGCGCAGAAAGCCGGTAAGCGGGCTGTGTCTACTATTACGGACGCTATCGAGAATGATCCCGATACGGAAGTCAAGAAACGCGCGGTTTTTGCGTTATCGCAATTGCCGAAAGATGAGGGCGTTCCCAAACTGATCGAGATTGCCCGGATGCAAAAGAATCCGGAAGCTCGCAAGCAAGCCTTTTTCTGGTTGGGCCAATCACAAGACCCGCGTGCGCTTGCTTTCTTTCAGGAAGTGCTAAGCAAATGATGCTTGCCTTTGGATTAGCCTTTTGCGGGGCCGGTTGAATCTCGCAAAACGAACTCCGGCTCGATCATCACATCTCGCGTCGGTGTTTCTCGCTGGATGCCTGAAAGAAGGGCGTCAGCCACGATATGCCCGATCTGCTCTCTTGGTATGTGAAGAGTGGTGAGCGCCGGAAAGCAATACTCTGACAATTTGATATTGTCAAATCCGGTCACTGATACGTCCTGCGGAACACGCAGCCCTCGTTCGCGCAGTTCTCGAATGACACCAAACGCCATAAAGTCATTGACACAAACGATGGCTGTGGGATCAAAACCGGAAGCGAGAACTGCGCGGGCGGCTAATCGACCTCCTTCCAGGCCGTCTGCGCTGGCCCGGCTCATCCAGGTCACAGCCGGCGCAAAATCGTCTACGGTTTCCCGAAAAGCTTTCTCGCGGACGCTTAGCGGAGGCAACGTGGCGTGATGACTGACAAATGCCATCCGGCGGTGACCGAGGTGGTAAAGATACTGTACTGCTTTCCGAATGCCGCTTCCGTAGTTCACTCGAACACGGGAAACATTATCGGCGGGAACTGCCGCATCATAAAGGACAACCGGAATGCGGTGTCTTGCCAGCTCTTCAATTAAAGACTCGTCCGTTTCGGAAACAATCATGGCGAGGCCCGCAACGCGCCGGGCAATCATAAGTCGTAAGCTCTTTAACAGTTGATCGGCTTCATATCCGGTATGGGCCACCACCATTTCAAATCCCCGCGCATGCGCATCGGATTCCGCCGTTCGGAAAATATCCAGGAAAAAAGGATTTTCAATGTTGGAAATAATCATGCCGAGCGTCCGGCTGCTGCCTCGCGCCAGCATGCGGGCGTGAATGTTGGGTTGATAATTTAGTTCCTTAACAGCCCGAAGGACGCGGGTGCGGGTCGAGTTCTTGACAGAACCAACGTTGTTCAATACACGGGAAACAGTTGCCGTCGAAACCTTCGCGCGTTGCGCAACTTCTTCCAGACTTAACCGGCTGGACGGACGATCCATCATGTTTGGCTATTCTGAGTATCAGCCACGCCAACTTTTCCTGCCTATTTGCCCGAAACGGAAAGTTCCAGTACTTGAATCGAATACGGTGGTACGGCGTGCTGGAGGTTGCTTCCCGTGCTTTGCAACGCTGTTTCTACTGGTTTAATCCGGTCGGGAGCGGAAAGCGTATTGGTCTCCTCAGGAGTATGCGCGCTAAGTGTAATCAACTTGCCGCTTTTGCCGGCACCCGTTGTGCCCTGCAGTTTGATGTTGAGCGGCTGCGACGCCGAGGAAGCATTTACCAGCTTGATAAACACCGTGCCGTTCGTGCTGTTCCTTGTAACGGAGTAAAACAACCGTGGCCCCGCTCCATCGAGAGTTGAGTTCACCACTTCATCTCCGATGTGATTGCTGAACATTGCTTGGGCGTAATAGCTGGGCGATCCGTAGCTGGTGAGAGCGTCATAGCCGATCAGATCCGTAGACCACTGCATACCTCCTGGGTTGACGTTGACCAACAGCGGAGCATAACTCGCCATAATGACAACATCGCTGTTGCGCTCCATGCCTGTCATCCACGCGGCATCTCCCAGAGCGGCGTTGAAGTTCGGCGTGGGACTCCCTTCCCGCGTGGCCCACTCGCCGACAAAGATCTTGGGGCCGTTGCGGTCGATTTTGTCATAGTGCTGGGCATCGTTGAAAAACTGTTCTGCCGAGCGGTAAAAGTGGTCGTCGATAACGTCCGGTTTGCGGCTCTTGATCGGCGTCGTAGCAATGAGTTGCAGTTGCGGATATTTCTTCTTAATGGCGTCGTAGAACTGCGCGTAACGACCGTCGTAGCTGCCGGATTTGTCGAACCAATCTTCGTTGCCGACTTCAACATAGGTAAGCGGGAACGGTGCGGGGTGGCCATCTTTAGCGCGATGGGCGCCCCATTGCGTATCCGTGCCGCCCGTTACATACTCGATCTCATCGAGCGCATCCTGCACATAGGGTTCGAGATCGAGTCCCGGCGCAACGTGATCTTGAGCCATTGAGTAGCCCGCATAAACGGCCAGCACCGGCTGCATGCGCAGATCCTCGCACCATTCCAGAAACTCCAGCAGGCCCATTCCGTCAGAGGAGTGATAGCGCCACGGGCTGGGGTGCGTCGGACGATCCACCAACGGGCCGACTGTCTTTTTCCAGTCGAAGCGTTGCGCCACGTGGTCGCCTTCCAGGTAGTTGCCGCCAGGGAATCGTAAAAACGCAGGCTTCATCGCGGCCAGCTTCTCCATCAGGTCAACGCGATTTCCATTCGGGCGATTGTGGTAAGTCGGAGGAAACAGGGAGATCAGATCGAGCCAGACTGTGCCGGGATGCGTCACCGACAAAACCAAATGATGGTCGGCGGGTGTCTCTATCGCGCCAGTCTTCAGCGAGAAGCTGTACTGCTTCCAATCCGCGCTGAGTGCCGGTACCGTAGCCTCCGCCACGGTCGTTCCTGAGTTGTCGTTAACCAGACTTACGGTTAGCGCCCCCACCGAAGAGTTGTCTGTTTTCGCATACAGCGATCCCTGGTAAGTCGTATTGGCCTGCAAGGGTATCCCCCAATATCCCTCATTCTCTACACCGGCAGGGCTGACCGCATCCGCTTTTTCCACGCTCAACTTCAGGCTGTCGCTGAGAGCTGCGCTCGGTCCGGTGGCTTTCTGAACCGCCATAGAGGCCCGTGCATCGCCTTTCTGCACCAAGGTCCAGTGCGCCGGATCACGCTTTTCCGTGGTAAATGTTTGGTCTCGGAAAACACGGTTGCGCACCAGTTCCGCATACAGGCCGCCGTCGTATGAGAAGTTGATCTCCTCCGTCATCAAGCCGTAAATCATCGGGCTGACTTTGTGAATCGGCTTCTGAACGCTTATTTCAAGGACGGCAGGGCTTTGACCGGACTGCGAAAGCGCGGACATCGCCAGAACCGACGAGAACACCGCAAGTTTACCGAAGGAGAGTGACTGGAACATATAGCCGTGAAGTCATTATGTAAGCGTTATCGTATCTTCGTCAACAAAAAAGTGCTTGACTCGCTAATAGAACTGCACTATGATTGAAACCGCTTACATTCTTTCAGGGAGTTTCCATGTCGAATCGTTGTAAAGCTGCGGCTCCTTATGCAGCCGCCATGCTCGTCTTTGTCTCGCTCCTCTGTCCTCAACGGAGCAATGCCCAGGGGCAGGGCACTATTTCCGGCTTGATTACTGATGCTTCCGGCTCAGTGGTGCCGAATGCGCAGATCAAACTGACCAATCAACAAACCGGCCTCACCCGAGACATTAAAGCCAACGAATCCGGCAATTACAACCTTCCCGCTCTGATCGTCGGCAAGTACACGTTGGAGGTATCTGCTCCGGGCTTTGCTTCCTACAAGCAAACCGATATTCCTGTCAACGTCAACGATAACCTTCGCATCGACGCCAATCTCCAACTCGGCAATGTGCAGCAGACAGTGGAAGTGCAGGCGCAAACGGTTCAGATCCATGCGGAGGATGCGACAGTCAGCCAGGTCGTCAACAGCACCCAGGTAGAAGCGCTGTCTGTCAACGGAAGAAACTTCACCTCCCTTGCTGCCCTGGTTCCCGGCGCATCGTCCACGCAGCCCTCGCTCAACACGCCCGTGGGTGTCACTTCCAACACCAGCATCTCCTTCAACGGCATGCGCACGAGCAACAATGTTTGGCGCATGGACGGCCAGGAAAACTACGACCGTGGCTGCGGCGGCTGCGTTGTGGTTCTGCCGTCAGTCGAGGCAATCAGCGAGTTCAAAGTAGAAACAGCAAACTCCGATGTCACCGCAGGTCTGGGCAACGCCGGACAGGTGAACGTCGCTACCAAGTCCGGAACAAAAGATTTTCACGGCACGGGTTGGGAGTACCTTCGTAACAATGTCTTTGACGCGAAGAACTACTTCACAAATCTGAACGGACAGCCGAAGCCGCCACTGCGCTTTAACGTCTTCGGATACAACATCGGCGGACCGGTTTTCATTCCGAAAATCTATCCGAAAAGCAGATCAAGAACGTTTTTCTTCTTCAATGAAGAGTGGCGCAAACTTCGCCAAGCTTCCATATTCAATACGCCAACGATAAGCCTTGCCCAACGCACCGGCGACTTTAGCGCTCTGAAGACTAAACTCATGGACCCGGACAGCCCCGGTCAGTTCATTCCAGGTAACATTATTCCCGCCAGCAGGCTCGACGCGAACGCTTTAATCCTGGCAGCTCCAAACTACATTTTCCCGAACCCCACGAATCCCAACGGAAACTTTACTCTCTCCGCCAGCGTTCCCACCAACCTTCGCGAAGAAATCGTCCGTGTCGACCACAGCTTCAGCGATAAGGAACAGGCATTCTTCCGTTACGTCCAGGAAAGCAATAATCAGAACTTCACGAATAATCTGTGGTCCAGCAATAGTTATCCGACCACCACAACCTTGTTGATCAACAACCCGAAGCTTTACTACGGCCAGCTAACTTCCACCTTGACGCCCACCACAGTCAACGTTACCTCGTTAGGATACACAGATCAGCCGTTAAACCTGTCGTTGAATGGAAATTATCAGCGTCCGGCGAATCTGAATATTCCGCAAATCTACCCGGAAAATCGCGCCAACCGAAACCCCAACATTTCCTTAAGCCAGCTTGGCACTAACTACGATTTGGCCTCTTGGCCCTGGTCTAACGAGCTGGAAACCTGGACCATTCAAGACAATTTGACAATGACGCGCGGCGACCACACCGTTTCCTTTGGCGGCATCTGGATGCACTTCAATAAGCAGCAGGACCTTTTCGGCCCCACGCAGGGCGCGTTCACCTTTAACGGCAACTACACCGGCAACGATGTTGCCGATTTTATGATGGGAAGGGCATACCAATACACGGAACTGCAAACACAAACCAAGCCGAACTACCTGAGCCGCAGCGCCGCTCTCTGGATTGGCGACAGTTGGAAAGCTTCTTCTAAGCTCACCATTACGTTGGGCCTGCGATGGGACGCCTTTCCGCATGCGTACACCGAAGCCAATAATGTTTCCTCGTTCTATGTAAACCTGTACAACCCTGCTCAGGCTCCCCAAGTTGACCCTGCCACTGGCCGAATCGTGCCGAACACGGGCAATCTTCTGAACGGTATTGGTATCGCCGGGCAGAATGGAATTCCGCGCGGGCTTGTTCAAAACCACTGGAACTTGTTTGAGCCGAGGATAGGAATGGCATGGCGTCCGTTCGGCGAGGACACTGTTTTTCGTATTGGCTATGGCGCTTTCTATGAGCGCGTACAAGGGAACGATATCTACAACGTGGCCCCCAATCCACCCTTCAGCAGCACAGCCACAGTCTTTAACACTCGTTTGAGCAATCCTGGAGGCGCGCCTGGAGCCATTATCCCGGCCAGCTTAACTGTATACGACCCTGCTTATCCCACCTCACAAGTCCAGCAATACAACGTTGGCATTCAACAACGTCTAGCAAAAAGCGTAGTGGCTGACGTTTCCTATGTGGGAACGAAAGGCACGCATTTATCTGACACTCGCAACATCAACCAGCCGTTTCCGTCAGAAGCCGCGAAAGTCTTGGCCAAAACCGAAAACGTAAATGCAGCACGGCCATACCAGGGTTATGCAAATATCAATGAGTACTTCAACGGTTCTAATTCCAACTACAATTCGCTGCAAGCCAGCCTCCGCACCGACGCGTTCCACGGCCTGACCTTGCAGGCCTCCTACACCTATTCGCACGCTATTGATTATGTTGATGGCGATGTGCCCGGCAATGCTCACCAGAATGCTTATGCCGCGTTTCTGGAGCGGGGAAACTCGGGCTACGACCGTCGGCACATGCTGATTCTAAGTTATGTCTACGACATCCCGGCTCCTTCGCAGCAGCGCTTTGTTCGTGCTGTCCTGGGCAATTGGCAATTCTCAGGCATCAGCAGCTTTCAAAGCGGCCTTCCAATTAACATCAGTCTGCCGGGAGACAATGCCGGTGTCGGCAGCGCGCCGTATCGTCCTGATCTCGTGGGTGATCCAACTGTGGGAGGCGGCACGCGGCAGGTATGGTTTAATCCCTTAGCCTTCGCCCAGCCTGCGCTCGGGCAGTTCGGCAATGCTGGCAGGAACGTGGTTCGTGCGGCTGGCATCAACAATACGGATGCGTCCCTGTTCCGAAACTTTCCAGGTATCCTGAAGCTGGAATCCAGTAGCCTGCAATTTCGAGCCGAGTTTTACAACATCTTCAACCACACGAATTTTAGCGGCTTCGGCACCACTTTCGGCGCATCCAACTTCGGGCAAGCAACGGCGGCAAGGGACCCAAGGACCATCCAATTTGGTCTCCGCTTATCCTTTTAACCATTTCCGCTTTTACCTGCTCTTGCTCCTGCTGACAGGCGTGGGCGGACATGCTGTGCTGTTCGCCCAAAGAGCGGAAGAGTTGAATCTTTCCCAATTACAACAAGCGGCAAAGCAGTCCCCCCAAGACTCCCGCATCCAGTACAACCTCGGCCTCGCGCTTTCCCGCAAGGGCAAGCTTCGCGAGGCCGTTGCGCCTTTACAAAAAGCCGCCGCTGATCCTGCCTTGGCTGCGGAGGCGCGTTTTCTGCTCGGGGCAGATTATTTTGAAGAGAAAGACTACGCTGCCGCTGTCGCGGAACTTCATACCCTTGACAAGTCAGTGCATCGCGAGCGCGTGCTGTACATGCTCGAAGAAAGCAGCCGTCGTACGGGTCGTCTCGACGAGGCCAAAGCCGCATTTCACGAGTTGATCACCGCGTATCCGAATTCGGAGTGGACGCATTACCTGCTCGGCAATGCTTATGAGGATCAGCAGGAGTTAGACAAAGCCATTGATGAATACAAACAGGCTTTGAAGAAGGACCCTGGAATTCCTAATGCCCTCTTCGCTATCGGCTATCTTTACTGGCGGCAGCAGGACCCTGAAAACGCCCGCGAATGGCTGGAAAGGGAAGCCGCCGGTGGCTGCCACGGTTTGGCCAATTACTATTTGGGTGAAATCTCGCGTGCGGAGAAAGATCTGCCCAAAGCGGAAGCCCTTTATCGCCGCTCCCTCGCGTGCGACAGCTCCAACAGCAATGCTCATCTCCGTTTAGGAATGCTGCTGGAAGAAAGAAAACGCTTCCCGGAAGCAGCGGCACAGTTGAAGGAAGCGACCCGCCTTGCCCCGGATGTTCCGTCGGGACACTATCATTTAGCGTCGGTGTATCGCAGCATGGGCCGCAAACAAGAAGCTCAGATTGAGTTTGATAAAGTGCGGCAGATTCAGGTGGGAAAAGATAACGGTGTCGATGTTACCCATGGAGGGAAGTATTAAGCGGCGCTGCTCCTGGCCTCTGCTTGCGGCGTTGTTGATCCTGTCCGTTTCAAAATGCCAGCCTGCCGAGTACGTCGGATTGGAAGCCTGCGCACGGTGCCACCCATCCGAGTTTGCCAAGCAATCGGTTTCCCATCACGCTCACTCTCTTCAGCCGATTGAGGGCAGCATTATCGGCAACGCTCTTCTGAAAAGTGGACGTTCGCCGGACGGACGCCTGCGCTATGAAGAAAGCGCCGGAAGTATTCTCGTCCATGAGGAAGGGACACCGCAGCCAGCCATTCTGCAATGGGCCTTTGGAGCGGGCGCGCAAGGCAGCACGCCTGTCGGACTTTTGGGCGATCAGTTTCTTGAGCACCGCTTCTCTTATTACTCGCGCATCGCCGGTTTAGCTCCAACGTTCGGGCATGCGCGGCAAGCTTCGACGCCTATTGCGGAACTCGGTGTTTTGCAGGACAAGCGAACGGTCGCAAGCTGCTTCAACTGTCACGCTACCGGAGTGCAGCGTTCCGGCAGCGAGTTCAGTCTGGCTTCCATGCGGCCCGGTGTTCAATGCGAGCGTTGCCACGGACCCGGAAGCGCGCACATACAGGCAGCGGAACACGGCACATCGAAAGAGGATGTTCGAAGGGAAGTAGTCAATCCCGGAAGCCTCCCCGCCCGCGCCCAAATTGAAATTTGCGGTGGGTGTCACCGGCTCCTCATGCCTGGAATGGGAGAGGAGCCTGAACTGGAGGACCCCGTTACAGTACGCTTCGCCCCGATCGGGCTTTTGGCGAGCCGCTGTTTTCGCGCCGGTAAAACGATCTCATGTCTTACCTGCCATGATCCTCATACCGATGCCCGCCCACGAACCGATATGGCCTACTCCGAAAAATGTCTTGCCTGCCACGCAACGGACCGCAAACCGGTCAAGCTATGCCGACGGGTGCAAAGGGAAAACTGCCTGCCGTGTCACATGCAGCAGGCTTCTCTCGGGCCTTATCTGCACTTCACGGATCACCGCATTCGAGTTTACTGACAAAACTACTCCCACTCAATGGTGCCCGGCGGCTTGTGGGTGAGGTCGTAGAAAACGGCTGCAATTTCGGGCAGGCAAAGCAGGCGTTTGGTTAGCTTTTCGAGATTATCGGGGTTCATCAGCACAACATCAGCGGTCATGCCGTCCACGGAGTTGACAGGCCGCAACACAACAGATTCCGGCGAGGGTTCCGTGCCTAAGGGAAGCAGTACAACAGGAAACTGCCAAACCTGTTCTTCAAATCCGGATTGAAGGCAGAAGGCTCTTACGGTTGCATCCGCTTCCCGCAGAATGTTGAGGCGCTTCTTGTTGATCGAAGCTTCTCTGACTCCCATGTCGCCGAGCGGGACTTTGCTGCCGCAAACCGCTACGACACGGTTAATATCGATCCGGTTGTTAATCAGCGCTGGGGCGGTCTTTTGGATGTCGGCCAGCGTCGGCCTGCTTTCCAATGCTAAAACACTGCGATAGCTGCGGGAATCGCCTTGCACGCCGACGGACCGCACCGGCAGCAGAAAGCCTTCGGTTATCTTCCGCAGTTCGCCCGCTTCCTTGGCGCACAAGCAGCGGATTGCCAAGCCGGGTCCGGGAAAAGGATGCCGCGCCAAGAACTTTTCCGGCACTCCGATTTCACGGCCAATCTCGCGTACTTCATCCTTGTAGAAAGCCGTCAACGGCTCAAGGATGCGACCGGAATCGATCAGGGCTTGAATGCCGGGAACGCGATTGTGGTGCGTTTTGATCACATCCGACTTGGTCGTTCCGCCGGATTCAATCGTATCCGGGTAGATGGTTCCTTGCCCTAGAATCCAGTGGCCGTCCAGGAAATGTTCGGTCGCCAGAATGCGCTCCTGCACTTTCACAAAGCGTTCACCGATGGCGCGACGTTTCTCTTCCGGCTCATGGGCACCGTCGAGGGCAAGGAGAAACTCCCCTTCCGCGCGATCCACCATAAAATGCCTGGCTCCCAATTCGGCGAAAATACTTTGCACGAACTCGGTTTCATCCTTGCGCATCAGACCCGTATCAACGTAGATGCCGTAAACCCGCTCCGGGCCAAGCACCCGCAGGCAAAGCGTATAGGCTACGGTGGAATCCACTCCGCCGCTCACAAAGAAAAATACGTTGCGGCTCTGGGCGGCTTGTCGGATATTTTCTTCGAGCAGCGGCACGCGCTGGGAAACGTTCCAATCTCTTTGAGCGCCGCATACGTCGAACAGAAAATTTTCGAGAATTCGCATTCCGGCGTGCGTGTGAACGACTTCCGGGTGGAACTGCAGCCCGAACAGTTTGCGCTCGGGGTGTGACATAGCGGCAATGCCGGAGGTTTCCGTGGCGGCTGTAATGCGGAAGCCGGGCGGCAGCACTTCCACCGTGTCACGGTGGCTCATCCATATTTGCGAACCCCTTACTCCGTTCCAGAGAGGGTCCTGGCAGATGACGCTGAGATGGGCGATTCCGTATTCGCCCCGTTCGCCCTTACGGACCACTCCGCCTAGATGATGAGCCAGCAGTTGATGTCCGTAGCAGATCCCCAGAACCGGCCGGCTGCTTGAAAGAATGGCAGGGTCGATTTGAGGGCTGCTTTCTTCGTAAACGCTCGCGGGTCCGCCGGAAATAATGACACCCTTGCGGGCCATGAGTTGGGATGCCGGTATATCGCTCGGTTGAACATCCGCATAGACGCCGAGTTCGCGAACACGTCGGGCAATCAGGTGAGTGTATTGCCCACCAGTATCGAGAACGGTAATCTGAGGCGCGGCTGCTGCCGCCATTTTCTGTTGTACGGCCAAAGAGATCGGGAGCTAGCGGCTGGCCCGCTGCTTTTCATATCGAGCTTTCGATTCCACCAGCAGGCGACCGGCTTTCGTCATGGAGTCCATCGCTTTTTGCACTTCCGGGTCCTGTTCGACAGCTACCTTTTGCGAATCCTCATAGCTGAACGCCGTAACATACATTTCCTGTCGTAGATCATTCCGCAACCAGGAGTGGTCTCGCGTCCAGTCCGCTTCGGTAAACTGCACTCCCTGCTGCATCAGCCAATCGTGAAAGTCATTCAGAACGTTTTCATCCGGCATCCAGTTTTTCGCAAGCTGAGTTGGATGGGCGGAAAAGTAATGAGACGAATAATTGAAGAACAGATTTTTTCGAAGAATGCTCAATTCAAACGCATCGAGCTTGGGAGCGTCGTACTTTTCATCCGGTGTGATGCCTCCGCCACCGTACACAACACGGCCCAAATCCGTTTGTTTCACGTCTGTCGGATTGCTTGTCTGTGTATGCTTGCCGTAATAGTAGTCGAGAAAAGACAGGTTGGAGTAATCCCGCTGAATCAAGCGGCCGCTCGGGGTGTAATAGTGCTGAGTAGTCAACGCTAAGCCGGCGCTGTCGCTTAACGGATACACAGTTTGCACCAAGCCCTTGCCGAACGTGGTGTCGCCCAGAACCCAAGCGCGGTCATGATCCTGCAAAGCACCCGCCACAATCTCGGCGGCAGAAGCCGAGAACCGGTTCACCAGAACCACAATCGGATACTTTTCTCCGTACTGACTACCACGGGCAAGGTAAGGCTTTTCCGCATAGGCCCGGCCCCTATGGGAAACAACTACCTGACCACGATCCAGCCAGTGGCCTGCTACTGCAACGCCTTCGTTCAAAAGGCCGCCGGGATTCTCGCGCAGATCAAGGATTAAACCTTCAATATTCTGTTCTCCTATGTGTTGCAGATTATCTTCCACTTCCTTGCTGGTTGTTTCCGTAAACTGCTGAATGTGCAGGAAAGCGATCCCAGGCCGAACCCAAAATGCTTCATCGACGCTGTTGTGCGGAATCTCCGCGCGCACTAGATTAAACACCAGCGGCTTGTCCGACCCCTCTCGATTCACCGTGATCTGCACCTTGGTGCCTTTCGGGCCGCGCAGGAGGTCTCTTACTTCATCGGTTGTAGCCTTGTCGACACGTTTATCGTTAACCTGAACCAGAACATCGCCGGGACGAAGGCCGGCTTTGTAAGCCGGGGTGCCGCCTTGCGGATGAATTACGATCACCTTGCCCGTACGCGGTTGTGGGCCGATGCTCATGCCGACGCCGTAATAGCGACCGTGCTGCTCCTCGCGCATGGCGGCAAACTCTTTCGGGTCAAAAAAGTTGGAATGCGGATCAAGCGTCCGCAGCATGCCGGGAATCGCGCCTTTATAGATTCCTTTGTCGGCGGAAAGCTTGTCGGCATAGTTATCGCCGACAAGGTCGTACACTTTCGTGAACGATTCAAGGCTGGCCTTTAAATCCTGATCTGAGGTGGTGCTTACATTGTGCTGGGAAGCAGCCCGCACAAGCCGCGCGCCCGGCCCGAATACCTCGCCTAGCAAAGCGCCGACAGCGATCACAAGTGGAACAAATAAGAAATAACGCCGCTGGGATGACGACAAGAACCCTCCCGGATTACGCCAGTCTGGTGGCTGGGAAAAACCCCAAAACCGCTTCGAAAGGCTCCAAACTCTATTTTCTACTTAAAGTATAGACGTTGCGGATGAGATTGCGTATGGCGGCCGGTAAAATAATCGGCGCTCCCAGTTAAACCGCAGCCCGCAGACGCCGGGTAAGTAATGGATCGCTGCTGCGATTAGTTTTTTTTGGCAGCTCGTCCAGGCGCTTCACCTGGTCGCTGACGCAAACCAGAAACATCGGTTGCTTTGCATTCTTCAACAAATCGATGATGCGTTCCTGTTGATCTTCCAGATAGATTGTCTTGCCGTCCGTCAATAAATGCAAGCGGGACTCATTCGACATCACATCCGCTAAACGACGTCCCATTTCCCGTTGCAGAAACCGGAGAACACGGCGAATCTTTTGCAAAGAAAATCCTTTGCGCCGTAATTCCGCAATCAAAGTAATCTCAATGACTTCTTCCGGAAGGTAGACCCGCTTATGTCCCTCGTGTCGGGGCGAAACGACTTTTCGCTCATCCCACCATTGAAGCTGGCGCAAGCTCACCTGGGCGATCTTTGCCACATCAGTGCTGGTATACGTCTGCTGGCTGGGAGCCGAATCAGAACGGACTTTCCGTGTTTTGAACATTACGCCCGCTTCCCGTTTCAATTTGAAGGACTCCCCGCATTGTACTAGACCCGTCAGCAGAGTCAAGGGGAAAAATAGGCGACTCCCATCAGCCGCCGCCGACAAACTCGACGATCTCCAATTGCGAAGCGTGCGGAACAAGCGTGCTGTCCCAATCGCGTTTTCGGACCAGTCTTTTATTCAACTCAACAGCTACGCGATCGGATGGAATCTGAAGCTGCTCCAGCAGCGCGGAAACGGACTGATGGGGAAGCGCCTCGCGCCGCTCTCCATTTACGATGACTTCGATCAGTGACGCTTCCAAAAGCTTTAAACTGTCCTCCTCCTCATTATATGAGGTTAAATGGTTGCTAATCTAGTATTTCGCAATGCCTACCACCTACGCCCAAACCTGGTTTCCGGTTCTTGTTCAGATTGTGATCGCCATCGGTGTTGCTGCAGGAATGATTGGACTTTCCGCTGTCCTCGGGCGGAGAGTGCGCGATTCGGTCAAATCAACACCCTATGAATCGGGCGTAAGCCCGGTGGGAAATGCGCGTGGGCGTTTTAGCGTAAAGTTCTATCTTGTCGCCATGGTTTTCATCTTATTTGATATAGAAGCTATTTTTCTGTATCCGTGGGCCGTCGTTTACCGCCAGCTTCGGCTGTTCGCCTTCACGGAGATGCTGCTGTTTATTGTTCTGGTGCTGTGTGGATTTTTCTATATCTGGAAAAAGGGCGTGTTGAACTGGTCCGTTGATGAGCAGCGCACAGCGCAAGAAGGGATAAGAAGAAAGCATGCTGCCTGATGTTGTGGCGGAGAATCCGACGGCGCTTGCTGTTTATCGCCGTGTTCCTGACGGCATTGTTAGTGCAACAATAGCGGTAGACGGACCGGTTTTAACGGTCGCCTCGGAGCACATCGTCCCGGTTTGCCGTGTGCTGAGGGATGAGGTTGGATTTGAATGCTTCAGCGCCATCACCGGTGTCGACTGGTGGCCGCTGGAGCCGCGTTTTGAAATCGTCTACTTTTTGCGCTCCTTGAAGCACAACACAAGGTTGCGGTTGAGCGTGAAATTAGGGGAAGGCGAGCAACTGGATTCCGTTACCGGAGTGTGGCACGGCGCCAATTGGTATGAGCGCGAAGTGTTTGACCTGTTTGGCGTCCCGTTCCGTAATCACCCGAACCTGGAACGCATCATGATGCCGACGGATTGGGAAGGTCATCCGCTCCGGAAAGACTATCCCGTTCATGGACATAAGTATTCCTACCAAGACGAATAATTTGGTTCGAAGGTTTTTAATTACTCATTAGATTGATGGGGTTTATTCATGGTTGAAGGCAAGGCTCACGTTGAACTGCTGGATGCGGAGCACGAGTTAGCGATGGAAGACGTTTCCGGAATTGATCTTCCGGAAGCGCAGGCCAGTCCGGCGCGACGCATGGTCCTGAATATGGGGCCGCAACACCCGTCCACGCACGGCGTGTTGCGTGTTGTTCTGGAACTGGATGGCGAAACCATCCTGAAAGCGCGGCCGGAGATTGGATTTCTCCATACCGGCATTGAAAAACAGGCGGAAACCAAAAAATATCAGCAGGTTGTCCCGCTGACGGATCGGGTCGATTATCTTTCCAACCTGATTAATAATCAGTGTTACGCGATTGCTGTTGAGCGTCTGCTTGGCCTGGAAATTCCCCCCTTTGCCCAGTGGATGCGCGTGCTGCTGTGCGAATTGCAGCGCCTGTCGAGCCATCTGGTTTGGCTTGGAACGCATGCGCTCGATATTGGCGCGATGAGCGTCTATTTTTACTGCTTCCGGGAACGCGAAGAGATTCTGAAAATCTTTGAGATGTTTTCCGGGCAGCGCATGATGACCAGCTATATCCGCCCCGGCGGACTGGCCCTTGAACCCCCGCGCGGCTGGCAGAAAGCCGTTGCGCGTTTTATGGATCGCATTCCCAAATCCATCGATGAGTTTGAAAATCTCCTGTCCGCCAATCCGATCTGGGTCAATCGCACAAAAGGCGTAGGCGCGGTGCCGCTGGACATGATGTTGGATCTCGGCGTGACCGGCCCGCTGCTGCGCGCCGCCGGTCTCAAAATTGATGTCCGCAAGGACGCGCCTTACGACAGCTACGAGCAGTTCGACTTTGAAGTTCCTGTTCGCACCGCCAATGACGTTTATGCGCGTTACGAAGTGCGCGTGGAAGAGATGCACCAAAGCGTGCGCATTGTCAATCAGGCGCTCGCGGGCATGCCCTCCGGCTCCTGGAAAGCAGATGCTCCCCATATCGTATTGCCGGATCGCGAAAAGATGAAAACGCAGATGGAATCGCTCATCTACCATTTCAAAATTGTGACGGAAGGCTTCCGGGTGCCTGCCGGATCGGTGTATCAGGTGGTGGAGTCTCCACGCGGAGAACTGGGCTATTACGTGGTCAGCGACGGCACGGCGAACCCGCATCGGGTTTTTATGCGAACGCCGAGCTTCGGCAACCTGCAAGCCTTAAGCGCCATGGTCGAGAACGGCCTGATTGCGGATTCTATTGCTTCCATGGGCAGCATCGATTTTGTGTTGGGGGACGTAGACCGATAGCGCCTATGACTTTCTCTCCAGCGCTTGAAGAGCGGTTCGCCAAGCTTCTCACCAGCTATCCTCCGGGGCGGCAGCGTTCCGCCATTGTTCCCATGCTGTTGTATGGGCAGGATGAAATCGGGCATGTTTCCCAGGAACTGGTGGAAGAAGTGGCGCGCCGTTGCGGTGTCACGCCGTTGCAAGTCGATGAAGTGATCGGCTACTATTCGATGCTTCACCGCAAGCCGCTCGGCAAGTATCACGTCCAGGTTTGCACTAATATTTCCTGTCAGGCGGTCGGCGGCGAAGAGCTTTTCGACTACGCCAGCCGCAGTCTCCGCTTGAAAAACAAACAGGTTTCTCCGGATGGTCTGATCTCGCTCGAAGAAGTGGAGTGCATCGGCGCTTGCTCCTGGGCTCCGGCGATTCAGATTAACTATGACTTCCATAACTTTGTGACCCCGGAACGCTTTGATCAATTAATACAGGCCCTCCGGGACGGCACGTATCGAAAGGCATCGTAGTAGTTTCGACATGCGTTATAACGAACCAAGTCCGCTTGAAACAAGAGTGATTTCCCAGCGATTCGATCTGCCGAACTCGGCATCGATTGATACTTATCTGGCGAATGACGGTTATGTCGCGCTCAAAAAAGCTATCGGGATGACGCCCGAAGCCATCATTGACGAGTTGAAAGCTTCGTCCCTGCGCGGTCGCGGCGGCGCGGGGTTTCCTACCGGCATGAAGTGGAGCTTTGTGCCGCGCAATACGGGAAAGCCGACGTACATCATCTGCAACTCGGATGAAAGCGAGCCTTGCACCTGCAAAGACCGCCTGCTGATGGAAAACGATCCGCATCAGTTGATCGAAGGCATGATGATTGCGGGCTGGACTATCAAATCCAACAAAGGCTATGTTTTCACTCGCGGCGAGTATCGTTACCAGATCGAGTGTATGGATCGCGCTATCGCGGAAGCTTATGAGCGCGGCATCCTGGGCAAAAACGTTTTCGGGTCCGGCTGGGACTTTGATCTGTATACTCACACGGGCGCAGGCGCGTATGAGTGCGGCGAAGAATCCGCGCTGCTGGAATCGCTCGAAGGCAAGCGCGGCATCCCTCGCTTGAAGCCTCCTTTTCCGGCCGTTGTGGGGGCGTTTCAATCGCCCACGATTCTGAATAACTGTGAAACTTTCGCCACTGTTCCCGTGATTATCCGCAACGGCGGCGCTTGGTATGCCGGCCTGGGTACGCCGAAAAACGGCGGCACGCGCTTGATGTGCATTTCCGGCCATGTGAACAAGCCGGGTGTTTATGAATTGCCGATGGGCTTTCCGTTTGAGCGTCTGCTTAATGAAGTCTGCGGCGGCATGCGCAACGGCAAAAAGATGAAAGCTTTGATTCCGGGCGGATCTT
>CAXTWT010000025.1:9063-25957 GCA_964247955.1 uncultured Bryobacteraceae bacterium | reverse complement strand
GCCGAGGGCGAGTGATTTGGGTGCTTGCTTCCAGCCGCCCCGACCTGATCGAAGTTGATTTCAAACGACCCGGCCGCATAGACGTTAAAATACCGCTGCTTCCAGCGGCTAATGCGCATGAAGCGTTCGATTTGATCCGTTTTCTGTGCGCTTCCAAAGGCATCAGCATACCGCAGGAGTCGTTCGACCTTTTAGCCCCGAAGATTCCGCCGTTATTGACTCCGGGAGCGGCGGAAGCGATTGCAGTGAAGACCTACCGCTTTCTCCGCATCGCTTCCCTGAGCGCGCACGATGCGCTGCTGCGCGCGCTCGACCGTTATCAACCGGCGGTTCCCGAGTCTGTCATTGAGGCGCAAATTAAGCTGGCGATTGCGGAAGCGAGCGATCCTTCTTTCCTGGGAGCCCACTACGCATGACACTCCGGGAAATTGACGACGCCCTGGCCGCGTGGAACAGCCAGCTTGCCACTGCCGCGCAAAATTTGATGGATTTGCAGTCTCATCCTACCTACCAGCGGCTGACCTCTCCGAACGGCTCCCTTACAGGCAAAACAGCGGCGCAAGCGGCGCTGGCGGTGAACACGGTTAGTATGCTGCTGCGATATTACGAGCTGCTGCAAGGAGCGATCAGCCGGGCGGAAGAGATGCGGCGCGACCTGCCGGTTTTATTCGGCGCCGAGGGCCGGGCGCAGGAGATCAAGCAACTTCTTCAAAGCCGCTCGATTCATTTGCCGGCAGTGTCGATTCCTTTAGAAAAACGCGGCTTGTTGAGCGGCGTTGAAAACGTGGACCGCATTTCGCCGCCTTCGCTCCTGAACACCATGGCGAACGCCTTTGAAGAAGCGAAAGCCATTGTTTTGGGAATTGACGCTGCCTGGGAGTCGCTGGGCCGCGACATTGAAGGGGCCGAGCGGCGGATCTCCACCTTACAAGGGGATCTCGAACTGCTTGGCGGCACCGAGAGTGGGGAATTACGGGAAGCGGAAGCGAAGCTCGACCAGTTGCGCCATGCTGCGGCGAGCGACCCGCTCGGCACAAGCGGCGAACTCACCGCGTCTGTTACCTTCCCCCTTGCCGAACTGCAAAACAAACTGGCCGGGCGCAAACAGTTGCGCGATCAGGTCCAGGCAGATCTGAAAGGAGCCGAAACCTTGCTTGGAGCGATTCGGAGCGGGCATAAAGATGCCTGTCAAACTTACGCGGAGGCTTGCGAAAAGATTGCCGCCGTTAACGGTCCTCGTCCCAAACCGGAGGCAGAAATCGAAGCTTTGGCAACCTGGTTGCAACGCTTAAAGGCGAAATGCCGGGAAGGAGCAATTGAGCCGGTCGGAGTCGGCCTGCGGAACTGGACCAAAGCCGCTCGCGAAGTGCTGAACAGCGACGTTGCGGTAGCGAGTCAGAGCCGACGATTGCTCGAAACCCGCTCGGAACTGCGCGGGCGTCTGGATGCTTTGAAGGCGAAAGCGCGCGCGTACTCGATGGCGGAAGAAGAGCAATTGATGACGTTGGCGGAACAAGCCCGTCAACTGCTTTATAATCGCCCGTCCGCGCTGGACCGCGCCGCATCGGTGGTTTCCGAGTACGAAGCGAAGTTGAACTTTTTGACGGGCAAAAGCGTAAGGAGTTAAGGAAGGATATGGACGGACAACGCTGCGGGGTGAAAGGCTGCTCCGGGACCATTGAAGACGGCTACTGCAATGTGTGCGGGCATGCCGCCGAAAAACGTGGCGCAACCGCCGTCTCCGTGAATGGCTCTGGCCGGAGCATGAACACTGCGAGCCGTTCCCAGTCGGTGGTGACGGGAACTGGCTCGTCACCGGTAAGCCGCGCCTCCAAAGGCTCAAAGCGGACGCGTCACTCCACTTCCCGCACCACGCGGCGTCAATTGGGCGCGGGCTTGATCTCGCTTCCGGAACTGCCTTCGACAGATCCGGAAAAGACGATCATGCCGGAGCCGCAAGTTCCGGAAAACAAGCGCTTCTGCCCGAACTGCAATGCTGCGCTCAAGCGTGAGTTCGGATTCTGCGGTAAGTGCGGGGCGAAGTACTCGTTTCTGCCGACGCTCAAAGCCGGTGATCTGGTGGCGGGCCAGTACGAAGTGAAAGGCGCGATTGCTTACGGCGGCCTCGGCTGGATCTATCTGGCCTTTGACCGAAGGCTTTCCCGCTACGTGGTTCTTAAGGGACTGTTGAACGCGCATGACGCGTCGAGCGCCGCAACCGCCGTAGCGGAGCGCCAGTTCCTGGCGGCGGTCAAGCACCCCAACATTGTTGGAATCTACAACTTCGTTCAACAGGCGAACGAAGGTTTTATCGTGATGGAGTACGTCAGCGGCAAGACGCTGAAGCAGATCCGGCAGGAGCGTGGGTCGCTGCCGCCGGCCGAAGCCATCGCCTATATCCATCGCATTCTGCCTGCGTTCTCCTATCTGCACAACGCCGGACTGGTGTACTGCGACTTCAAGCCGGACAACGCCATGCTCGAACGCGATGACGTCAAGCTCATCGACATGGGCGGCGTGCGGCGCATCGACGACCCGGCAGGAGACATCTACGGCACAACCGGCTACAGCGCGCCTGAAGCGGGAGAAGGCCCTACGGTAGCTTCCGACCTGTTTACCGTGGGGCGCGCGTTGATGGTGCTGCTTGCCGACGTTCGCGGTTTTTCGAGCGATTACCGGTACACGCTGCCTTCGCCTGAGGAGATTCCAGTCTTTGCGCAGCAGGAATCGTTGTACCGGTTTCTATTGAAAGCTACCGCGCAGAACCCGGATGACCGGTTTGAGAATGCGGACGAAATGGCGGAGCAGCTCCTCGGCGTGCTGCGCGAAATTGTCGCGCGGGAGACCGGCATTCCACGACCTGCCGCCAGCGCGCTTTTCGGCGGTGATGTGCTGGCGTTTGAATCCGGCGACGAGACCAAGCCGGTGAGGCCCTACTATCGCTATATCCCTATCCCTGCAGTGGACGCGTCCGACCCCGGACTGCAAGCGGTGAGCGCGGCCAATGCGCTGCCCGATCTGGAGAAACGGGTGGTCGCTCTCCGGCAAGCCCTGAGCCAAGTGAAAAAATCCCGTGAAGTGCGGTTCAGGCTGGCCGCTGCGCTGGTGGACGTAGGCCAAACAGCGGAAGCCGACGAAGTGTTAAAAACGCTCGGCGAAGAAGATCCTTGGGACTGGCGCGTCCAGTGGTATCGCGGCAAGATGAATCTCGCAGCGGGGAACCCCAAAGAAGCCCAGGGTAATTTTGATCAGGTTTACTTTGACCTGCCGGGAGAAGTTGCGCCGAAGCTGGCGCTTGGATTTGCCGCTGAACTGGCGGGAAACTTGGATCTGGCGATCCATATGTACGATATCGTTTCGCGCGTGGACGATTCGTACGTGTCCGCAGCCTTCGGGCTTTCGCGCTGTCTGCTGAACAAAGGAGACAGAAACACGGCGGTGCAGGCGCTGGATCGGGTGCCGCAGAGTTCCGGCTTATATCTGCGTTCGCGTATCGCGGCAGCCCAGGCGCTGATTGCGGTAAACGGCACGGTTCCGGCGGCGGCAGATTTAGGCCGCGCCTCCCTCCTGACGGAAGGGCTTGGCGTTAACGGCTTGAGCCGCGCTCAGTTAAGCAGCCAGATCATGCGCACGGCCCTCGACCTGGTGTGTCAGCGGAAGCTGCCGCCGGATAAATCGGTGCTCGTGCTGGGGTGCGGATTGAATGAAAGGGATTTACGCGCAGGGCTGGAGCGGACGCTGCGCTCCATGGCGCAACTGTTTACCGGCGAGGAACGCATCCGTTTGATCGATCAGGCAAACGCCGTTCGTCCGCGCACTCTGTTTTAAGGCCAATCCCATGCAATGCCCTGCCTGTGCCGCGACCCTGCCCGATGATGACGTGTTCTGCGAAGAATGCGGCACGCGTCTGCAACCGCTGAGTTCGCAATCTTCAGAGCCTGCGTTGTGCCTTTGCGGCGCGCCGGACGATCAATTAGATGATGACGGCTACTGCTTGAGTTGCGGAAGGCGCTGCCGTCCCGCTCCGGCAGACCATCTGGAAATAGAAATCTCTTCCCAATTGGCGGCGGTCACAGACCGTGGGCTTCGTCATTCCCGCAATGAAGACCGGTTTGCGCTTCATAGCGCGGATGGCCGGTCGGTTCTGGTGGTGTGCGACGGCGTTTCCCATTCGGGCAATGCGGACGAAGCAGCGGCGCTGGCCTGCGAAAGCGTGATGGAGGTGTTAGCAGAAGGCGCGTCGCTGACCGATGCCTTGGCACAGGCAGGGCAGCAAGTAGCTAAACTGGGCCGCCCCGGCACTGCTGAAAGCTGCCCTTCCACCACGGTCGTAGCCGCTGTGGCAATCGCTGCTCAAGTGAAGATCGCCTGGATCGGCGATAGCCGCGCTTACTGGATTGGAGAAGAAGGCGCAAGGCAACTCACGAAGGATCATTCCTGGATGAACGCGGTGGTTTCCTCCGGCGAGATGACGGCCGCCGAAGCCGCAAAATCGCCGCAAGCGCATGGCATCACCCGCTGGCTGGGCGCGGATGCTGACGGAGATGCACAGCCTGATACCGTTGACTTTGCCGTGCCGGGGCCGGGACTGCTTCTCTTATGCACGGACGGACTATGGAACTACGCGCCCCAACCGGAGGAGATGGCGGCGCTTCTGCAGGAGTGTTTAACGCAAGGGGCGAGCACGCTTCAAATGGCGCAGCGGCTAATTCAACTTGCGAACAGCCGTGGCGGGCACGATAACATCACCGCCGCGCTGCTCAAATGGGAAACGTCACACTAACGTATGGCAAACGAATTTACAGCTCAGGTTTTTCAAAATGAGTATCTGCCGTCCGGCACCGGCGAAGTGCATGCCATCATGACGGTTACGGCCAAGGAAGCCACGCGGCCCGCGACACAGGGCCGTTTGTTCGGCATTATCTGCGATTGCTCCGGTTCCATGGAAGGGCAAAAGATCATTGCGGCGCGCGGGGCCATTATGAGGCTAGTGCAGATGCTGCCGCCCGACTGCGGCTTTTTCATCATTGCGGGATCGGACATGGCGCGGCTGGTTTACCCGCTGTCGCTGGCGACGGATGAACACAAAAGGCGCGCTACCGCCGCCGTAAAAGACATCAAGGCTGTCGGCGGCACGCTGATTTCTCTTTGGCTACGCGAAACGCTGCGGCAATTTCAAAGCGCGGCAGGAACGCTGAAGCAAGCGCTGCTGCTGACAGACGGCCAGAACGAAAAAGATAATGCGCCGTATCTCGAAAAAGCGCTGGCGGAATGCGAGGGGATGTTCCAATGCGATTGTCGCGGCGTCGGCACGGATTGGGAAGTGGGGCAGTTGCGGGCTATCGCGTCCAAGCTGATGGGAACCACCGACATCATTCCGACGCCGGACCATATGGAGGAAGACTTCCGGGCGATTCTGACAAAGGCGATGGCGAAATCCGTGAGCGATGTGTTCGTCCGGCTTTGGACGCCGCAGGGAGCGCGGATCAAGTTTCTGAAGCAGGTCAGTCCGGAGATCGTTGATCTGACCGGGAAAGCGCGGCAGCCGAAGCCGCAGGTATATGAGTTTCCGACAGGCACGTGGGGGCAGGGCGAATCGCGCGACTTTCATTTCTGTATCGAGGTGCCGCCCGGAAGCGTGGGCGACGAGGTTCTGGCCGGGCGCGCCAGTCTGGTATGCAGCATGAACGGGGCCGAAAACAAGTTTACCGAAGGGCGCATCCTGGCCATCTGGACGGACGATGAAGCAAAGTCTACGAAGATCAACAACGTGGTTGCGCATTACACCGGGCAAGCTGATCTGGCGAAATCGATACAGGAAGGCTTGGAGGCGCGCAACCAGGGAGACGCTGAGCGCGCTACGGTGCTGCTGGGGAAAGCGGTCCGCATCGCGCACGAATCCGGGAACGAGGGAACCGCCAAGCTGTTGCGAAACATTGTGGATGTCCATGATGCCGCTACCGGCACCGTGCGGCTGAAACGCGGCGTTTCGAAAGAAGCGGAAATGATGCTTGATACGCGCTCCACCAAAACGGCCCGTATCGCGAGAACATCCTAAGGAGGGAATGGCATGCCGGTTTACTCATGCCCGAAAGGGCATTCATCTGCGGAAGAAGATTTTTGCTCCGAATGCGGCGCAAAGATCAATGGAGCGAAAAACGGAGTTGCTGCTTCCGCTTCGCCGGCGTCATCGGTCCGGGACACGTGCCCGGATTGCAAGAGCCCTCGATTTTCGGATGCAGCCGTATTTTGCGAAGTATGCGGCTACAACTATCACACAGGCGGCCACGGCGAAATTCCAGTTGCCGCTGCTGAACCTGAGCCGCAACCCGAACCGGAACCCGTACCCGCGCCTTCGGTCTCCGGCTGGACGGTTGCGGCTTCTGCCGATCCGTCGCTGAAAGAGCAGGGCAGCCCTGATCCGCCTCCTGATCTCGGCACGCTTTTCTTTGCGGTTGATAAAGACACTTTCCTGATTGGCCGGAGAAGCGAGGCGCGCGGCGTTCTCCCGGAGATACCGCTGGACTTCGATTCAGCGGTATCTCACCGTCATGCTTTGCTGACGCGCACGGCCAATGGAACACTGCTGCTGCGGGATGTCGGATCTTCCAACGGCACACGCGTAAACGGAGCGGATATTCCGCCCATGACGGATTTTCCCGTGCGGGAAGGGGATCGCATCACTCTCGGGCATTGGACGTGCTTGAAGATCGAAAGGGCAAAGTAAATGACTACTCTCACCAGCGCGCCTGTTTCTTCCGCGCCCGTTGTCCCGCACCTGCCGCCGCTGACAACGCCGCAAATTTTGTGGAGAGCACTCTGGGCGGTCTGGATTCTTGATGTTGTTTTCCTGATTGCGCTGTTGACCGGTAGCCGGATTCACCGAGCCGGGATGCAGACGGTCGGCAAAGATACCGCTCCCAGCATCATTGCCGCGCAGCACATTAAAGCAGCGCTCGCTGATATGGACGCGAACGCCGCGAACGAACTTTTGGGCGAGCCGGGACGGACTCCCGAGGCAGTGAAAGCCTATGAAAGCCGCCGCCAGGAAGCGGCGGAAGCGCTGATCAATGCTGCCGGGAACATTACCTACGGCGATAAGGAACGAGATCCCATTCTGCGGGTGCAATTGGGGCTGGGCGCTTATGAAGCCCGCATCCAGAAAGCGCGCGACCTCCACGGGGAGCACAATGCAAGTTTCGTTGGGGCGTACAATGCGGCCGCCAATTTGATGGATGGGGAACTGCTGCCCGCCGCCGACGATCTTGACAGGGCAAACCTGGAGATGCTTGAGCAAACGTATGAGTCTCAACATAGCAAGTCGTTAGCTTCGCGTGGATTCATTATGGCGGCGGCGGTGGTGACCCTGGCTTTTCTCGTTTTTGTTCAGAACTTCCTTGCCAAGAGAACGCGCAGGCTGATCAACATTCCTCTCCTTTTCGCTACCGGCATAACGGTTGGTTGCGCCTTCTATGCGCTTCACGTGTTGACGGCCGAACAACGTGATTTAAAGATTGCCAGGGAGGATGCGTTTACTTCGATTCATGCGCTGCGGCGCGCCAAGGCTTTAGCGTATGCCGCCAACGCGGACGAGAGCCGGTATCTGCTCGACGGGGCGAATGGGGCAAAGCACGCTCAGGCTTTTTTCACCAAGCGGGACGAACTGGTGAAACCGCCGCAGGGGGAAACCGTTCAATCCCTGGCGCAGGCAACGAGATTGAACCTGGACGGTTTTACAGGACACCTGACCGATGAATTGAAAAACATCACGTTTCCGGGCGAACGGGAAGCAGCGCTCGAAACGCTGCGCACCTTTGGCGAGTACCTGAAAGCAGATGAAACGATACGCTCTCTTCAGCGCGGCGGCAATCATCAGGAAGCCGTTAACTTTTGCATCGGGAACAAGCCGGGTGAATCTAATTGGGCCTTCGCACAGTTCGATAATGCGCTGGGAGAAACGCTGAAAATTAATCAGGAGGCTTTTGATAAAGCTGTTGACAGCGGATTTAAAGCGCTGGCTCACTTTGATGTTGCGATGTCGATTAGCGCGGTCATCATCGGCGTTCTGACGCTGCTCGGGCTGATGCAGCGGATTCGGGAATACCGGTAACAGAGCATGAGCGTAGGCCCAACTCAAACGCTAATATCCTCACAATCATTAGCCGCCCATCGGTTTTGCTAATACGCATACTGATTGCCCCATAGAAGCCTTTCCGGTCAAAACGGAGCCGTCTTCCATAATCACCGGCTCCGGCAAAATTGTATAAGGCTCGTTTCCCGGGTGTAATGCTACGAGTTCAAATTCTAGATGTTGGCACCATATTTGAATAGAGTTTGCATCCATAAACTGGTTCAGTACACTGCGCTGATGAATATTTGCAAGGTTTGTTTCAAAAACAGTCCAGTGCGCCGGCACTGTGAAATCAAGGAAAGAGAAAACTAATTTGCCGCCGGGTTTTAAGACCCGGCGAGCTTCTTTGAGGTAAACATACGTTTCCTCATGCAGCAGATGGGTGAACACCGAGAAAGCACAGGCTAGATCTTTTGAAGAATCGGATGCTGGCAAAGTCAGGTTTGTCGATTTCACGAACTTCCAATCCGGACGTTTCACGAGTTTCCGGGCATACTGTAGTAAATCGTCTACTACGTCTACCCCCAAATATTCCAGGTCGGAAATATCACGTAAGGCGTATGCAAGTCGTCCTGATCCACATCCGATATCGACGATGGATGATTGAGATGTTAGCCCGTACTGTAGAAGCAGGTTTCTTTGAAGAACACCGAGCGGCTTAAAATTCCCTCCAACCGCATGTTCCATGGCATCCGCATGACTGAAACGGGATAAAGCCTGTTTAACATGGTCCTGGTAAGTTGTAAGAAAGTGACTTTTCATGATTTACGGCACCGCGTCAAAGGTTTGAAGGGCAAGCCGGAAAGGGTCCGAAGACACGTGTATCGCGCCGCGAAAAGGCTGATCCACGTCGGCAATCGTTACTAATATCAGTGAAACAACCAGCGCGGTTGTCACAACCTGCATGATATGTATTCGGTGGTTTTCCACTCCCAAAAGACAGGTGTAAGCAACTGTGATCGCGCCGCCGCCGATGAGCACCAGCCAGAATACGCCGGGCAGTTGGGAACGGCTTTGGTATTGTCGGACGCGGTAGTGTTCCGCCAAACTGGCCAGTTCTGCTACAGCACGGTCTCCTATGATCTGCTCTCTCGGTGTTTGCGGTTGCATCTGTATGGCGACCTTCCACATGCTTTGCAGCAGGCGCGCGCCGCTGTCGTTGGGCAGTCCTTTATTCATGGCGGACCACTCGTCCGTAATCACCGAATCCGCATAGCGCCTTGTGAGTGACTTGAGCTGTGCCCCGGAAGGAGCAGGCAATCCCTCGGCCATGCGATGCAGCAAGATAAGGGAGTTTGCTTCTACTTCGGTGTTGGCTTCAGCCGACTGATAGTCATGCCAAACACCCGAAAGCATGAAAGCAGAGATAACCGCGTAGCTAGTGGCAAGAAATCCGATCTGCCAACCGATGATGTCGTTATGCTGCTTCCGCGCCTGAGGCGGCCAAACCCGACGCAGTTGCCAGAGCAGAAGAAGCGCTCCGGCTATGCTGACTACCACAATGAGACTGCTTTCGAAAGCGTTGAGCATAGAAGGCCGATTGATTGCTCCCGATGAAGCAATGAAAAGGTTATCCTATCGCGGGCGAAATGCAGGTTCAGGCCAGTTGCTTTTCCATTTGTTCGTGCAGAACAGCTACGCCGGGGTCGCGCTGCACGGCTTCCAGATAATGCTTCCAGAACTCATTGGCTTCTCTGGAGGGCGACAGCAAGGCTCGTGTATCCTCTAACAGTTGCGTGAAGTCGCGCTCCGTTTGAGGAGGATTCTTGGCGGCCAAAGCTTCATCGATTTGCACGACCAGGGCGGTAACCGGGCGCAGCCAAGCGAACCACGGATCATTAATCAGTAATTGCAGGAAAGCTGCCGGCGAAACGACGTTGCCGTGAATCAGCTCATAGGAAGCGCGCTCGGAATCGAGCAGGGCTTTGTGCAGGTTGAGTAAAGTGCCTCGTACTTCTTTTAGTCTCTGCCGTACAGCATCTGGGGCGGCTAGGGGAAGCTCCATTAAATTTCAGGTTAACGCGGCGTACTTTACTGCTTTGGAGCAGCCGAAGCAGGCGCGGGAGCGGCGGCGCTGGCCTGATCAATTTTCAAGAGAATCTGCTTCAGGTTGTCGGCGTTTTTCGCGTTGGGCGCCAACGACAGATAATTGCGCAGGTGGATGGCGGCTTCCCCGTAGCTGCCCTTGTCGAGGAGAAGCTGGGCCATCATATTTTCCGCCTCGGGGAACTTGTGCCTGGTGTCCAGCTTCAGGAGGTCCCTTGTGCTCCTCTCCGCATCCGCCGTGCGCTTCAGGTTATAACTCGCAAGCGCGTTGTACCAGAAAGAAGCAGGATACTCCACCGGGTCCAAAGCGATCACCTGCTTACTGAATTTTGCAGCGTCCTCCCACTTTCCTTCCTGCGCCGCCAGCAGCGCCATCTGATCATAGGGGCTGACAAACTTGCTGTCGGCTGCAATGGCTGACTCATAAGATTTGCGGGCGTCGCTACTGCGACCCTGCTTCTGCTGCAATTGGCCGAGCGCATACCACGCCATCGCGTACTTCGGATACAACTCGGTTGCGTTTTGCAAATGTTGTTCGGCTTCTTCGAACTTTCCCTTTTGGGTAAGTTGCAAACCCTTTTGATAATCTTTCTGCGCGTTTTTCGGCGCAAGGGCAGTCGTCAGGCTGATCGTTGTGCCTTCCACATGGCCTAGATGGTGCAGCACGATAGCGCCGACGTCCGGGTTGTCCATGGAACGCCGGGACCCCAGTTCCACCGTATCGGAGCGGTAGCCCGGATAGGAAGCGACCAGCTCACAATTCCAGAGATCCTTCCCCGTGTTGCCAAACCCTCCGGAATTGCCGGTTGCTGTGTCAGATCGACCGAAAGAGCCGCCTGCGAACTGATCCGAGGCGTCCGTATCCACTGTGGCATTCTGCCCCAATTGAAAGGAGAATCGGCCTTTTGAATCCGTGTGCCCTTCCAGACGCCGGTTTCCGCCGCACACGCGTTCGATGCGGATATTGGTGTTGGCCGGTGTTCCATCGTCGAATAGGACCAGGCCCGATAGAAAAATAGGCGTCTGTTGAGTGTTGGGGAAAGGCGTAGTGGTTTGGTTTCGCCCATTATTGGTAGATCCCAATGTGCTGTTTCCCGTAGGATTCCCGGTGCTGGCCGGCGGTATGCTGCCGGTTCCCACAGCGCCGCCCCGACTGCCGCCTCCGCCTGCCTTCTGTTGCGCGAACGCAGGCGCTGCCAATAAGATGCACGCAGCCGTGACTAAAAAAACCGTCCATCGTCGGTGGAGGAAGGTACTGCTCATGGGAATCTCCCTAATGTGATTTAAGTATCACATACTTCCGCGAGACGGAGGGAAGGCAAGCAGAGCCTAAAGACGGCGATAAATAGTAGCTGTAAAGTCAAATGAAGGTCATTGACAGGAGATCAACGATGATTAGCTTTGCCGGACTAGAAGTTTGGTTTGTCACAGGAAGCCAGCATCTTTACGGGCCTGAAACGCTGAAGCGGGTAGCCGAACACTCGCAGGAGATCGTGCGCGGCTTGTCGGGAGCTTCCCAAATTCCGGTGGACATTGTTTTTAAACCGGTGATGACCACTCCGGAAGCCTTGCACCAATTGGCGCTGGAAGCAAATAGCGCAAAAAACTGCATTGGCTTGATTACCTGGATGCATACCTTTTCTCCGGCAAAGATGTGGATTGGCGCCTTAAAAATGCTGCGCAAGCCGTTCCTTCACTTGCACACACAGTTTAATCGCGATTTGCCGTGGGCTGAAATTGATATGAACTTCATGAATCTGAACCAGGCGGCCCATGGCGACCGCGAGTTTGGATTCCTTGCCGCCAGAATGCGCCTGAACCGCAAAGTAATTGTCGGGTTCTGGCAGGAAGAGGAAGTAATCAGAGAATTAGCCGCTTGGACCCGTGCTGCGTGCGGATGGCACGACGCGCAAGGCATGAAGATTGCCCGCTTTGGCGATAACATGCGCAACGTAGCGGTAACAGAGGGCGACAAGGTGGATGCGCAGATCCGGTTGGGATACTCGGTGGGGGCTTTCGGCGTGGGCGATCTGGCCCAGCGGGTTCGCCAAGTGACGGATGCCGAACTCGATCAACTCGCGGCGGAGTATGACGAAAGCTACGAAGTTGCCGAGACCTTGCGAAGCGGCGGCGCACAGCGTGGAGCGTTGCGCGAAGCGGCGCGAATCGAGATCGGGCTGCGCCATTTTCTGGAAGAGGGCGGCTACACCGCGTTCACGGACAACTTCGAGGATCTGCACGGATTGGAACAGTTGCCCGGCGTCGCGGTGCAGCGCTTAATGGCGGACGGCTATGGGTTCGGCGGCGAAGGCGACTGGAAAACGGCGGCTTTGGTGCGGACCATGAAGGTGATGAGCGCGGGGCTGAAAGCGGGCACGTCGTTTATGGAAGATTACACGTACCATCTGAATGACGGCGGTCAGGTGCTGGGCGCGCACATGCTGGAAATCTGCCCATCCATTGCGGGAGACCGGCCTTCCTTGCAAATTCATCCGCTTTCCATCGGCGGCAAGGCTGATCCGGTGCGGCTGGTTTTCACTGCTCCCCCTGGACCGGCGTTATGCGCCGCTGTTATGGATATGGGTGATCGGTTCCGTATGATAGTGAACGAAGTGGATGTGATCGCGCCGAAGCAGCCGTTGCCGAAGCTGCCGGTGGCAAGAGCGCTCTGGATACCACGGCCTTCCCTCAAAGTTGCCGCAACAACCTGGATTCTGGCAGGCGGCGCGCACCATACCGGATTCAGTCAAGCGTTAACTTCACAACATTTGGAAGACTTTGCTGAGATCGCCGGTATGGAGTTTCTGTTAATTGATGAAAATACGAGGGTGTCGGAGTTCAAAAAGGAGTTGAGGTGGAACGAGGTTTATTACCGTACGTTCTATTAAATCAACAGCTTCCGTGTTTCTCTTAGACTGACATTTTTACAAAGGCGCACTCGTTGTTTCGCCTATTTTCAAGAAACTCAGACAACGGTTGCCATTCAGGCGACGATTATTGCTTTTCAGCTTAACTTTTATTGCTGAGTCTTTGGCATCAGAATTGCTATCTAATTAGTGCAGGTCAGCTTTCCGGCATCTTGCTAAGTTGTCTTGCGGCTATAGAGTTTTGAAGTGGAGAAGTTGAGCCTTTATCGAAACAACTGCGGATTTTACGCGGAAGAACCAAGCTTTGAGGCTGAGGATATGTTCCTGCAGTCCTCATCGGCCCTGTCCAATAGTGTCAAGGAAGTGCTTACTCTCACTGATGACGGCAACTTGTTTGAAAGCTGCGTGCTTTGCAGGCGGCCCATTCCCCAAGAGCGCCTTCAGCAAATGCCTTGGGCTGCCAGTTGCGCCTCTTGCGACTCGGAAACTCCGAGTCAGGATCTCTGCTTTGAACTGGCCCCGGCGGCATGACTAGGTGAGTAACACGCCGATCGGCTCCTGAACTCCTTGCGAGACGAAGTAACCCGTTAAGCATTCCAGCGTTGTCGGGGTGAGCGTGTGGCCTTTCGCTAGAAGAAGTGATCCGTTCTTAGCAAGGATGTCCGTTTTTAGAACCATCCCGGCAACCAGCTCCTTGAATTTGACGGCACGACTCTTCATAGTAAGTTCCACGGATTCCCGAGCCGCTAAACTTCTCAGCAATTCGGGCGGGTAAATATGATGGCCCATTTGCATCTGCGCCAGCGCCGCCGAGGTGTCTAGGCCGCCCGAGGTCAGAAGGTCCAGTTCTATGGCTATTTTTAGCAAGTGAGAGCCGAGATGAACAGGATCGGCCTCTTCGAGGCGCTGTCCTGGCGCAAGTGGTTCGATAGCTTCTGCCTGCTTCTCGATCATTCGCGCAACCGCTTCCAAACGTGGAATGTTCTCCAGCAGGCGAGAACCGGTGACTGGATAGGATTCGTAAAGCGTGCGTTCGTCGGCAGTCAGTGGGGAACCGTCAGACAGTTTTTGCAGCAGGTCTTTCGGCAGGGTGATGCAGCCGATCTGAGAAAGCATTGCCGCGATCTCGAACTCCCAGCTATTCGCCAGGCTGGTATCTGCGAGCAGTTGTTTAACGGTGTTGCGGATTCGATTGGCCCGGCTGAAAGCCAGGGGATGGGTCATGCAGAGAACTTCAGTCAGAACCTTGATTGATCCGCTCAGCGTCTTTTCAAGCAGAACTTTTTCACTGATCAGAAGGTTGTACTGGGCAAGCGCCGCCGTCAGAATCTGGGCTAATGCCGACAGAGGGAAAGGTTTCATCAGGAAACGGTAGACATGGCCCTCATTGACGGCGGCTATCGCGGCCTGGGTGTCGGCTTCGCCCGTCAATAGAATGCGAACCGTATGGGGCCAGTCTGCTGCCGCTTTCGCCAATAGATCCACGCCGCTGATCCCCGGCATCTTCAAATCAGAAACGAGCACGCCGAACGGGCCTTCGTCTTGCAGGATCTTTAAAGCCTGTACGGGGCTGGAAGCAATGGTGATGTCGAACTGCTTGCGAAGATTGCGTTGAATCGCACTGAGAAGGTTGATATTGTCATCTACAAAGAGTATTTTCCCTGCCATTGATCTACCTGCTGCTTCATATCGCCTGACGTTTTTATATCGACGATTGCCGCTGATTTCTCGAAGGAAATGGCAAACACACTCAAGAAATCTGGAGTTGCGCCGATATCTTTCTTAGGCGGTCTGTTTGGTAAGTGATTGACCGTGGGTCCATAAACTCATGCTGCGAATACTCTTTATTGATGATGAGCAAAAACTGCTTGACGGTTTGAAGCGAACACTTCGGCCCCTGCGCTACGAGTGGAGTTGCGAATTCGCCAATGGAGGAGCACAGGCGCTCCAACTGCTCGACCAAAGCGCTTTTGATGTGGTTGTCACTGACATGCGAATGCCCGCCATGGATGGCCTGGAACTGCTGAAGCAGGTGAAAACCCGGTTCCCTCATCTTCTCCGTATCGTTCTGTCAGGCCAATCCGAGCTGGAAAAATTGGTTAAGTCTTCGGGAGTTTCACATCAGTATTTGTCTAAACCGTGCGGACTGGAAACCCTGAAATCGGCGATAACGCAAGCGCTCTCCTCAAAACACGCGGCATCCAATCCGTTTTAAGCGATTCGGCTCCCCGGCTCATGATGGGTTGCAGCTTTCTACGGGAGTAAGGGAAAGCGCTGGATCTTGCAGCGGAAGAATGAATTGGTGGCGGAATGACTTGAAATCGTTTGGGCTGGCGAACCGTTTGAAGGAATAGATGAAAACCTGTTCGGAACTGTTATGCGTTTAAGCGTCCGCCAAAGCTTTCTCCTCCCGGTGTTCGCGCGAGTGCCAGCCTTTAATGGGCAACTGAACGCGAAAAGTTGTTCCAGCTCCTGCCTGCGTTTGGAAGTCTAACGTTCCTCCATGCTTCTTGACAATGACGTTTCGTGCAATTGCCAAGCCCTGCCCCGTGCCCTTGCCTACTTCCTTTGTTGTGAAGAACGGGTCGAAAATCCGCGATTGAATGGCGGCGGGAATGCCCGTGCCGTTATCTCCGACGCATATCTCGACAAACTCGTCATTCAGCCGTGTGGACACGGCGATTTTGCCCAAACCGTTTTCTTTCTTAGCTCCAGCAATTGCATGAGCGGCGTTGACCACCAGATTCAGGATGACTTGATTCAACTCTCCCGCCAGACAACGGACGGGAGGAAGAGCCGGGTCAAGATCCGTGACCACTTCGGCGACATACTTCCATTCATTGCGGCATACCGTTAAGGTGCTTTCGATGGAGCGGTTCAAATCCATGGGCTCCATGTGCTCCGATCCGGGATGCGAAAACTCCTTCATCGCCCTAACAATATGGGCAACTCTTTCGACGCCCTCGCCGCACTGCCGAATCGCTTGCGGAATCTCCTCCAGCAGATACGCGAGATCGATTTGGTCAGCAATGGCTTGAATTTGCGCCGCCAGGTTGGAAAGAGCTTCTGTCCCCTTTGCTGACTCCAGCAGTGCGCTGTACTGCGCAAGAATTGTATCGATCTCCAGAAATGAGTCTGCAACGAAGCGGCAGTTATCGCCGACGTATTGAATAGGAGTGTTGATCTCGTGCGCCACGCCGGCCGCTAGCTGACCAATGGATTCCAGTTTTTGCGCTTGCACCAGTTGCCCTTCGAGCAGCTTGCGTTCCGTAATGTTCCGGGAGATGCCGACCGTTCCGCAAATCTCCCCCTGCGAGTTGCGAAGCGGCATCTTGGTTGTGGACACCCAGGTTTCCTTTCCATTCGGCCAAACTTCCTTTTCCTCATAATCGACAAGCGGTTTTCCCGATTGGATGATGTTCAGCTCGTCCTGCCGCGCCTTGCTCGCGTGTGAATCCGCGAAAAAGTCGCTATCTGATTTGCCAATTGCATGGCTGGCATCCGGCAACCCGAAAGAAACGGCTGTAGTTTTATTAATCCGTACGAACCGGCTGTCCAGGTCTTTGAAGTAAATGGAATCCGGGCTGGTATCCATGAGCGCATCGAAGAGGCGGCGCTGCTCTTGCAATGCTTCTTCCATCTGCTTTCTTTCGGTAATGTTCCGTATGATGCCGACAACCTCACAGGCGCTGCCGCGTTTGGCAATGAGCACCGACGTTCGCACCCAGACTGTGGAGCCTGTAGAGGTAATCATCCGGTGCTCAAAGGGCTCGGATGAATTTCCGGCCAGCACGCTCTGGTACTGCGCTGCTACCAGCGCCTGATCGTCAGGATGTATGCTGTTTTCCCA
>CAXTWT010000025.1:2129-8963 GCA_964247955.1 uncultured Bryobacteraceae bacterium | reverse complement strand
GGAAATGTTAGCATTCCTCCGTGGAGGAAAACGAAATTTATTCCGTGCTGGGCGAAGAGGGCTTTACGCGTCTGGTGGGCTCATTTTACCGGCAGGTTTCTACTGACGACGTTCTTGGGCCGCTTTATCCTGAGCACGATTTTGCAGGCGCGGAAGAGCGGCTGCGTCATTTTCTCATCTTTCGCTTTGGCGGGCCGCAGCACTACCTCGAACAGCGCGGGCATCCGCGCCTGCGCATGAGGCATGCGCCGTTCCCGGTGAATCAGGCGGCTCGGGACCGTTGGATGAAACTGATGGAAAACGCCTTAACGGAGGTGAAGATGCCCGAAGAAGCCAAACAGATTTTGCGGAGCTACTTCCAATCCACTGCTACTGCCATGATGAATAGGCAGTAGATGGAGGCACAGGGAAAAGACACGTGGCAGTTCGCGTTCCGCGCGCTCCGGTCGCATAACTTCCGGCTGTTTTTCGCGGGCCAGAGCGTATCGCTGATCGGCACCTGGATGACTCGCGTGGCGACAAGCTGGCTGGTTTACCGCCTGACTAAATCACCGTTTCTGTTGGGAGCAGTCAGCTTTGCAGGACAGATCCCGCTTTTCTTTCTTGCTCCGATTGCAGGCGTCTGGGTAGATCGTTGCGACCGTCATCGGACGTTGATTGCCACGCAGGTGCTTTCCATGATGCAGTCGTTTACCTTGGCGGCGCTGGCGCTCACGGGCGTGATTACGATCTGGCATGTAGTGGCTCTTATGCTTCTTCAGGGCTTTATTAACGCTCTGGACATGCCGGCCCGCCAATCTTTTCTTGTGCAAATGGTGGACAGGCGCGAAGAGTTGCCGAATGCGATTGCGCTGAATTCATCCATGGTGAATGCGGCGCGCTTGATTGGCCCTGCTATTGCCGGAGTCATGATTGGAAGCGTTGGCGAAGGGTACTGCTTTTTAGTGGATGGAATCAGCTACGTGGCGGTGATTATTTCCTTGCTGGCTATGCGTGTTTCTCCGCAGCCCAAGCGCATCGGGGAAAAGAATACGCTCGAAGAGTTGAGCGAGGGATGGCGCTACGTGTCGCGTTCGTACTCCATCCGTTCGATCCTGCTTCTGCTGGCGCTGATTAGTCTGCTTGGGATGCCTTACACGGTGCTGATGCCGGTATTTGCCGCCCGCGTTCTGCACGGCGGGCCGCACACGCTGGGTTATCTGATGGCCGCTATCGGGGTAGGAGCGCTGGTGGGCGCGGTAGGTCTGGCGATTCGTCGAACTGTTTTGGGGTTAGGCCGCGTGATTCCGCTTTCGGCAGGAATCTTCGGCGCGGCTTTAATCGGCTTTGCTTTGTCACGATCCTTGTGGCTCTCGCTGGCGCTCCTGCTGGCGACGGGTTACGGCATGATGCGGAATCTCGCAGCGAGCAATACGCTGCTGCAAACCATTCTGGAAGAAAGCAAGCGCGGTCGTGTGATGTCTTTTTATTCCATGGCCTTTGCCGGAATGTCGCCGTTCGGAAGCCTGCTCGCCGGCGTTCTGGCTGCCCGCTTTGGAGCGCCTGCCACAGTGGTGGTCAGCGGTGTTTTCTGTCTTGCCGGGGCCGCGCTGTTTGCGCGCCAACTGCCTCGAATGCGCGAACAGATTCGACCCATTTATGTGCAGTTAGGAATTTTGCCTGCCGCTGTGAATGCGGAAAGCGCCTCGGAAGTGCAGACAGCCGGTTCGGGACGGTAGAGCTTGCTTTCCGCTAGGATGTATGGTCGAGCAAAATCCGCCACTCATCATCCACGTCTTTCAGCACCAGGCTGAAGACGCCGCCCGTGGTGCCGCCTGCCGAGGCGGGTCTTTCGACACGCCACTCGCCGGTAACGAGTGCAATGCGCTCGCCTGCCTCGCGGACTTCTATATTGCGGAAGGTAAGCTTGCCCATAGCCGCTGTGGTTGGATACCGTTTCTTGTACCGCGCCAGGACTTTATCCCTGCCTTTAACAACTTCTTTGCCGACAAACGTGCAATCTTCCGCATACGACTTGACGAATGCCTCCAAATTTCCCCGGTTCCAGGCATCAGTCTGATCGGCTAGTAAATCCCTGATGTCATCTTCAGCATCAGCCGCTTTTGCCGAACGGATGGGGAGAATCAAGCTAAGAGCAAGCAGGAGCGCAGGCAACGTCTTCATGGCTGTATCGTATCTTTTCCCAAGTTTAGGCGGAGATCAAATCAGGCAGAAGCTGCATTCCCAAGCGGAACGTTTCTGTGAACTGTCCGAGGCCGTTGCTTCCGCCGTTAACAAACCGCCGCACGTCCGCCAGACGATTTTGCGCCAGCGCCGGACGGATGCGTGATTCGTGCGTCCGCAGAAAAGCCGCTAGGATCTTAGCAGCCGTTGCGGGCTCATGCGCTTTGAGCGGATTCTCTACCAACTGTTCGCCGAGTCCGATGGCTTTGCCGAATTGGAGAAAGTTGGCTCGTCCTGTCATCTGCACGAATCCGCGTCCGCGAAACTTTTCTCCGTCCGGCGTTCCACCGTTGCCGAGAGCAGCGCGATTGTTATACAAGTCAAACGGCTTGCCGCCGGGCGAAGTGTTGAAGGCGGAGGGCAGTTCGCTGATGGGAAGAAACGAGGCAGCCTCCACGCGAATCGTTGCGAGCGCCGCCAGAACCATTTGCTTGTCTCCCAGCACTGCTTCGAGCAGCGCGTTCAGCACGTGCGGAAGATTGGTTTCGATGTTGGGGCGCGGCGTGCCGGGAAACAGTTTCGCCACAGCATCAACCGGCACATTCAAAAGGGCGCAGACTACCGGTTGTGCGCTTTCTAACTGTAAGACCTGCGCGGTAGCGGAATCAAGAATGCCCTTCGCCGGGAGTTTCTCCCTTTTCTGAAATGCGGCAAGAGCCGCTTCCGTACTCGCTCCGAAGCTGCCGTCGAAGTTGCCTGCGTAAGCGCCGACAACCGCTAAGGCGCATTGCAGATCCAGCACGTACTGCCCTTGGCAGCCGCGCTGCATAATGTTTGTGATGCTCTGAGACACGCCCAAACAGTAGGCGTGTTTATCGGAAGATCACGCAGCCTGCGTACGCCTAAGTAACTGGTTTAGTGCTGTTTACTTTCGCCAACTGTTTGTGAACGGATCTCACACTGCTCCGATATTAATGGAGCCGTCGCCGGTGCGCACTACTAACGGCGGTCCGCCTCCGTTGAGCTTGCCGTGAAGTTCATGGCCGCTGTTCATTCCCTCCGCCGCAAAAGGCAGGTCCACGCGCAGGTGCCCATCTCCCGTATGCAGCTCAAGATCTGTCGCCAAATCACGCGGCAGGTTGACACGCACGCTGCCGTCTCCGGTTTCCACGCGCCATCCTCCTCCCATCCGGGAACCGTGCTGGACATTTAACTCCACGGAGCCATCCTGCGTGTGCAATTGCAGGCGATCAAACCGACCCGTGACATGCACGCTTCCGTCTCCGCTGCGGGCTTCCAGGGTTCCGTCCAGATTCTCGCCTTGGATACTGCCGTCGCCGGTATCGGCGCGCAAGGAGCCATGCACGCCCAGGAGCTTGATCGATCCGTCTCCGGTGTGTATGTCGCCGGTGAGTTCACGGGGAACACGCACTTCCAGCCGTATGGAGCGGTCACCGAAACTGAAGTGCATCGAAGGCACTTTAATGTCGATGTCGACACTGTTGCCGTTCTGGTGTTCGATCACCTGCACGCCGTTTCTGCCAATGGACCAACCACGAGTGTTCAGGGTAGCGTCGATGCCGTCCGTGTTTTCCGCCCGGATCTCTACGGCGGCGTCGCCCGCATGAATGCGCAGCTCCGGTGCGGTTCCCACGGACCAATGCTTGCTCCACTGCTCCCCTTTGGCTTGGGGCAACAGGCACGTCCCCAGGAGCATGGCTGCCAAGCTCCATTTCGATTGTCCCAGTTTCAAAGCGCTTTCCTCCTTTGGACAGTACGTAAAGCGGGTGGGCAATGTTCCGCGTTTGCGCTTCTGCTGTTTTTAGCATATGGTGAACGTATGACGCTGGAGGCGATCAAAGAAGCAATTACTGAACTTGCCGACACAGACAAGACTGCTCTGGTTAGTTGGATAAATAGGCAAGATGCTCAGGCATGGGATAAGCAAATGGAGGCTGATTTTTCTGAAGGCGGGGCAGGGATGGCTTTGCTTCACCAGTGGGACGCTGAGATTGGAAGCGGAAATTCCATTCCTTTGGAAGAATTTCTACAGCAGTCCGAAGCCAAGTTTACGAACTAGCAAGCAGAGTGAGCAGCTTACGTTCTTTTCTGACTCCGAGTTTCCGGAAATTGTACGCCGAACTGCCTGAAAGCATACAACAACTGGCCTACGAGAAATATCAGCTTTTTAGGACAAATCCATTTCATCCCTCATTGGAATTTCAATCCAAGGGAAAGGTTTGGACAGTGGCGATAGGTCGTGCCTACCGCGCTATCGGCAGACGAATTGAAAACGATATTTATTGGGTGTGGATTGGTTCCCATGAGGCGTACAACACAATGTTGCAGAGGCTCAAGTGAAAGCCGCTTGCAAACTATCCCAGCTTGCTTTTCACCAATTCGCTCAGAACTTTTCCATCCACGCGCTTTCCGGCCAGCTTGGCGCTGGCGGCTTTCATCACGGCTCCCATCTGCTTAGCGGTAGTTGCGCCTGTTTCCGCCAGCGCGGCTGATACTGCTTCTTCGATCTCTGCCGGTGAGGGCTCGGACGGCAGGTAGGTTTCGATAATCCGGATTTCCGCTTCTTCTTTAGTCGCCAGCTCATCCCGTCCGCCCTGGCGGAACATCTCCGCCGACTCCCGCCGCTGCTTCAGAAGCGTGTTCATTACTTGCATCTCCGCCGCTTCCGTGAGCGGCTTCATGCTGTCGATCTCCTGTTTTTTGAGCGCCGCTTTAATCATGCGAAGCGCTCCCAATCGCGCCTCGTCTTTCAATTTCATGGCGCTCACCATATCTTTTTGCACAGTGTCGAGAAGTGGCATTGCTCAAGATTGTACACGGACCGGATAATTTTAAACGAAAACCGTTAGTTTGCCGCAACCCCCAACGGCTGGTCTGCGTCACAACCGCTGTTATACTGAGCTAACCGGAGCAGCAAATTACTCCGGCAATCGGCTGCTGACGCTTTTGCGTGGTATAGCAGGATGATTTTTATTTCAGTTGCTTTGGGATTTTGGGTTTGAGAAAGTTTAGTCCTCTTTTATTCCTTCCTTTGCTGGCTTTGGATCTTCCGGGCGCCAGTTTTACGAATGGACAGGCGGCTCGCGCCGTGATCGGCCAGAACGGGTTCACGGACGCCTATGCGGCTCCTATTACAAACAATGTTCAGCCTGCCTCCGCCAACATTCTGGGCGGCGTCAGCGGATTAGCCTACTCTAACGGCACGCTTTATGTTGCCGATTCGAACCGCTTGCAGGCGGCGCCGCTAGATAACCGCGTTCTGGGATTTTCTACGGCTCAAATTCCCAGCCCGCAAACGGATCTTTCCACCGTCACCACACCTCCTTCCCCCGAGTGCGGACTATGCGGGTACAATCCTTTTGTGGTTATCGGCCAACAGGATTACACCACCACTCTGTTGGGACGCAACAGCCTTCCGAGCAGTACCAGCGGCAGTTTGAATAACCCTACCGCCGTGGCGTTTGACGGCCATACCTTTGCGATTGCCGACACCGATAACAACCGCGTCTTGATTTGGAACGCTCCTCCGCCGAACCAGACCACGCCGCCTAACGTCGTGCTCGGGCAAACCAGTTTCACGGCCTTTGCATCTCCCCAGGCAGTAAATGCGAATTCGTTGCGCGGGCCTCAGGGCGTCTGGATACAAAATGGAAAACTGTTTGTCGCCGATACGCAGAACCAGCGGGTTTTAATCTGGAACAGCATTCCGACGCAAAACAACCAGGCTGCGAATCTGGTGCTGGGCCAGCCTAATTTCAGTTCGGCGAATCAACCGCCCGTTACCACTACGGGCAACTATCCGACAACTGCCGCGAATCAACTGGCGAATCCTACCTCAGTTACTTCGGACGGCACGCATCTATTTGTTGCCGACCTCGGCTTTAATCGCGTTTTGATCTGGAACAGCATTCCAACAACCATGGATCAGCCTGCCGATGTTGTGGTCGGGCAGCCTAATATGACCACGGCGGTTCCGAACTGGAACACACAGCTCTGCGGCTATACGGATCTTGATAGTCAGGGTAATCGCAAACCCTGTGAAGGAACTTTAAATTTTCCGCGCTTTGCTTTGTCAGACGGCACGCGGCTCTTTATCGCCGACGGCGGAAATGATCGCGTTCTGATTTTCAATCAAATTCCCACGACTAACGGCGTGAAAGCCGATGCGGTTCTGGGTCAGCCGGATTTTACGAACGATATCGTTTCCAGCGCAAGCCAAACGATTGCCAGCACCGTGATTGATAACACTTCCTCGGTCGACACTACTCCTTCTCCCACCAGCCTGGCATTTGACGGCCAAAACCTGTACGTCAGTGATCCGTTTAATCGGCGGGTTCTGGTGTTTACGCCATCCGATATATCGATTCCGCGTGATTCAGCCGTGAATTGGGCTAGTGAAATTGTCCGCCAGGAAGGCGTAGTTGTAATCAGCGTCACCAGCGGCGGCTCCATTACCACTAATGACACAGTCACGGTCACGATTGCAGGTACGGGCTATACCTATACAGTGAAAGCGAACGATACGCTTGACGCTATCGCGCAAGGGCTGGTGAGCGCTATTAACACTGCCAACTCGAACGCGGGCGACCCGAATGCGACGGCTATCTTCAGCGGCGCGGGCACGGGAGCGCTGTATCTTAGTTCGAAAGG
>CAXTWT010000025.1:0-2029 GCA_964247955.1 uncultured Bryobacteraceae bacterium | reverse complement strand
GCCAGCCATACGACTCCCGCAACAGCACCAGCATCTATGTGCGCGCGCAGCGCGGCGACGGCAGCATTACCTTTACTAACGCCACTCCGGTGTACATTGCTCCCGCGAATCCCGGTCTTTTCCACCAGCCTCCGTCCGGTGCTCCGCCCTTCCCTGCGGCGGGAGCGCTGCATCAGCCTTACAACCCTATGGCGGTTGTTTCAATCGACGGCACTGCGAAAGCGGGAGATACCGCCACCATTACAGTGGCTGGCGCTCCCGCTCCTTATAACTACACAGTTGCCACGGGAGACACTCTGGCATCGGTTGTCACCGGCTTGGTGAATGCAATCAATGCGGATTCCAACTCTCCGGTTACCGCGTATGCCGGTGGCGCTTTCACGCGCGTTGTATTGGTCGCAAAGGCAAGCGGCTCGGCGGGAAACGGCATCTCAGTGACGGGCAGCACCAGTTCAAGCGCACAGGTATCAGTGACCCCCTATGGAACAAGCGCCACTTGCTGCGATGTAACGCCCAACTCACCTATTACGGTGGATAATCCGGCTGTTCCCGGAGAGGTCATTCAGTTGCAAGGCGCGGGCTTGGGCGCGCTTTCCGACCTTGCAGCCTCGTATGCTTCGGTTGCCGGCCAGCCTTATAATGGTCCCGGTAATAATAGCGCCTCGAACTCAGTGACTGCCACGATGACCGGCGCAACGGCCACAACGGCCCAAGTCGTGAGCGCCGGTTTGTACGGTGGATCTTACGGTACTTACACCGTTCAGATGATTGTTCCTTCCAATATCTCGACCGGCAATGCGATACAGGTGTACGTAGCCCAGAACGCATTCATCAGCAACATTGTTACGATTCCCGTCGGGTCGGCTGCCGGACAGCTTCCGACACCGACCCCAATACCTACTCCGACCCCAACGCCCACGCCGACCCCAACTCCTGTTTGCACTTTCTCCCTTTCGGCGACAGCCCTGATCTTCAGTGTTTCCGCCAATAGCGGGATTGTGGGCGTGACCGGGCCGAACGGTTGCGCTTGGACGGCCGCTTCCAGTAATCCTGATTGGCTTGTAGTCAATTCAGGCATCAGCGGAACGGGCAGCGGCAATGTCACACTCGTACTGGCCGCCAATACGGGAACTAACGCCCGTACCGGCACACTTACTGTGGCCGGTCAAACCGTTACCGTCACTCAAGCCGGAACTTCTACCCCGCTCCCCACGGCCTGGCGCTTTGTGCCCGTCGCGCCTTGTCGCGTAGTGGACACCAGAGGTTCAAATGGTCCGGTCATATCCGGCGGGACCGCGCGTGACTTTTCCCTTACTGCCGGTCCCTGCGGCATTCCATCCTCCGCCCAAGCCTACTCGCTGAATGTAACCGCCGTTCCGTCCGGTCCGCTCAGCTATCTGACCGTTTGGCAAAGTGGGACACAACAGCCCGGTGTTTCCACTCTCAATTCTTCTGACGGGCGCATCAAAGCCAATGCGGCAATCGTACCCGCCGGAACCAACGGCGCTGTCAGCGTTTTCGCTACGAACGACACTCATGTTGTCCTGGATGTCAACGGCTACTTTGTGCCTGCGACGAGTACTTCAGCCCTCGCCTTTTTCCCGCTGCCTCCCTGCCGCGTGGTCGACACGCGCGGCGGCTCCAGCTTAGCGACAGGGGGAACTCGCTCCATTGCTGTTTTGTCAAGCGGTTGCAACGTGCCTGCCGCAGCGAGCGCTTACGCGTTGAACTTTACCGCCATACCTAAAAGCGGCGCATTGAGCTACCTGACGGTTTGGCCGGATGGACAGTCTCAGCCAGTCGTTTCTACTCTGAACGCCCCGACCGGCGCAGTGACGGCCAATGCGGCAATTGTTCCAGCAGGCGCAAACGGAAATGTTGCCGTGTACGCAACCAATAGCACGGATCTTATCATCGACATTAACGGCTACTTCGCTCCGCCTGCAGCGGGCGGTTTGTCGCTGTATAACTTATCGCCTTGCCGCGCTCTGGATACCCGCACGCAAGCAGGGCAGCAGCCCGTTCAGGG
>CAXTWT010000024.1:16849-27850 GCA_964247955.1 uncultured Bryobacteraceae bacterium | reverse complement strand
GTTTAGAGGACGACCACCAGTAGCCTTCGTTGCGATGGTTTACCAGCCAGAGCGCCGCTTTTGAAAGCAGCGGACTCGTGGGCCGCTCGCGGCTGATGAGCTTCATCACGTAGGCGCTAGCTTCGGGCGTAACATCCGCTTCAAAGTCGAGCATCTCGTCACGGCTCGCAGGCCACCAGGCTTCTTCGCCCGTTTGTTTGGCGCTTTTTTCAAGCTGCGAAGCGATCTCAGCGGCCCGGCTGTCTTTGGCTTGCTCGAAAGCCAAACCCAGCAACGCCAGTCCATAGGGAGAAAGCTTGGATCGTTCGCCGTCCATCCGGCCCAATGCCGTTGTATCAGGCTTCCCGGCAAGAGCGAGCGAATACTGCATATAGGCGCGCAGGTCCGGCGCGAGATCGTTGTCCCCTTTCAAGCGGGCTGCCACCCACTTTGCGCCGCGTGTCATGGCGTCCTCATTGATACCGATTCCGGTTTTTTTTGCTTCGGCGAGACCCGCAACCACATAAGCGCTCATGAAGGGGTGGCTTTCGTCGGTCTGCCACCATCCCCAGCCGCCGTCTTCATGCTGGAAGCTGTAGAGCCGATCCAATCCGGCCTGGGTTTTCCCTTGAAGCTGTTCCCCGTTAATCTGCTGCTGCTTTAAGCCTAATTCGTTGATCGCCTTCGTGACGATCAAATCCGGCAGAAAGCTGGACATGGTCTGTTCGACGCAGCCGTATGGAAATGAAGTGAGGTAATCGAGGGCGCTGAATAGCGAGCCTGCCACGGAAGACGACAAGCGAACGGAGAGCGAGCGCGAACCGGAAACGGCGTCCGAGGGAAAGGTGAACGCAAAGCTGGCGTTTCCGGAGTTTGCGATTGTTCCGCCCTTGGCTTGCCGGACGCTGACGCCGGGAGGGTTCACGGGCAGTTCAAACTCCAGCGCATCCGACTCCTCATTTGTTAAAGCCTGCGCGGTTACTTTCGCGTGACGGACGGACTGCACCTTCACGCGCCAATCCACCTTCATTTCGCCACGGCTGGGCACCTCGATCTCCTGTGTCCCGCCGTTCTCTAAATCGAGACCGGCCAAGGTCACGGAGACGCGGGCGTGCTTGCCGGTTTTCAGATAGTTGTGAACGATGCCGGAGATCGTCATCTCGTCTCCCTGGACAAAGAAGCGGGGCAGGGCTAAGCGCAAAATCAGGTTCTTACGAACAATCGTTTTCTGCGTCGCGCTGCCGAAGCGATCTTCCGGCGCTGCGCCTCGGATCGTAGCGCGCCAGGTGGTGAGCGAGTCCGGGAAACTCACACGCGCCTGTGCGTGGCCGGAAGCGTCCGTTACGATGTCAGCCGCCCAGAACGCCGTATCGGGAAATATCTTGCGCACCTTAGGCTGCACCATGCGATCCGGTTTCAACTGCGCCAACTGGGAAGGCTGCCGCAGTCCGGCCAGACGCATGCGGCGGGTTCCGGCTTCTCCGGTGAAATAATACTTTAACGAGTTTTCGGTGTAAACACTGTCGTATTCGCGCCCATAAAAAGTGTTGAGCAAATTGGGCGTTGTGTCGCGGCGGATCGCGTAGATGGCTTCGTCCACAACGCTCAGGCTTAGGTCTGCATTGGCAACGGGCTTGCCGTCGGCTGAGGTAGCAATCAGGCTATAGGTCGCCGTCTGGCCGGGAAGATAGGTTTCTTTGTCGGTCGCAATACTGATGCAAAGCTGGTGCTGTTCCGGCGGCACTTTGACGCGCTTCTGACTTTGGTGCATTTCGCCGTCCCGGATAAACTGGGCGCTGACAAAAAAGCCGGGTGCATCGTCGTTGGTGACCGTGTATTCAAAAGTAGCCGTTGCTCCTTGGGAGCGGAGGAGCTTCTTCGAGCGAATATCGCGGCCTTCCACGGTAACGAGTACGGGCGTATTGGCCTGACCCGCCACAATCAAAATCCTGGCTGTATCGCCGGGAGCATAGCTCTTCTTGTCGGGAACAATTTGAACGGAACGCTGTTCTTCGGCTCCATAGTAGGAGGAAGATCCGCCACTTGCCGGCGCCCAAACGTAAGTAGAGCTTTCCACCATGCGGTTTTCCGGCGTACGGGCGGACACAGTGACGCGAAAGCTGCCGCCGCTGTTCGGTATTTTCAAATCCACATCAACTGATCCGCCCGCGCCCGTAGCGGCTTCCGCTGAAGCGAGCACTTCCTCTTGTTTGTTCTTTTCCTTACTCCAATACCAGCGAGCTAGCTTGACATGAACAGCAGTCGAGATCGCTTTGTTGTCGTAGTCCCGCGCCTGCACTTTAAACGTGCCGGTGCTGCCAGGGTCCACCACGTACTGGGTTGGTTGAACGTTGACGAGAAAACTACCGTAAGTAGCCGTCAGCCAGCCGGTGCCGGAGATTTCGCGGCCCGCCTGATCGGTCACGTTGGCTTCAATACGGTACTGATAATCGATGCTGTTGTCCGAAACCGTCGTCGGAACCGTGATTGTCAGCTTGCCGTCGGCGTCGAGCTTGCCGTCCGCTTGGCTGATCTGCTCCCCGGCTGCATCGTCATACGCATTACTTGCGTCGCCGCCTTCTTCCCCCGCGTCTTCGTCCGGTTCGTGCCAAAGCGGATACCAATACCGGCTGCGATAAACGGAGTATTGCACTTTGGCGTTGTTCACCGGCTCGCCGAAGTAATAGCGCGCGTCAATGATAGCTGTAACAGACTCGCCCTCGACGACGCGAGGCTTAGACGGCGTGACCCGCACTTCGTAGTCGGGCTTCTTGTACTCCTGCACTTCGAAGTTGCCATTAACCTGATTTTCGCCGCTGCGTACTTCGACGTAATAGTTGCCGAGCGCCGAAGCTTTCGCCAACGCCAAATCATCATGAATAATCCCGTTGGAGTTCGTGGAAAGGTCTTTCTGGTAAACAGCTTTTCCATCCGGGTCCGTGATCTGCACCGATACGGACTGGCCTGCGGGAACGGAATAGCCGACAGCCTGTTGACTGCGCAGAATGCCTCGAAAATGCATGGTGTCGCCGGGCCGGTACACCGGGCGGTCCGTATAAATCAGTCCCGTAAGGTTTCGTTCGCGGGCGCTGAATGCCCAGCTTGCGACATTGGAAATCGCTACGTCTTTGCCGTGAGTGGCAATAATGCGCAAGTCTTCCGGAGCTTTTTCGCCTATTGTTAAATCAGCAAGCCCGTCCGTGTCGGTTTTCACCGTCGCGAGGGTGCTGTTCCGGGTGACGGTGGAAATTTCAGCGCCGGTGATGGGTTCGCCCGTGGTGCGATCCACAAAGTAGCCGAGAGCGCGAGTACGGCCTGTTTTGGTGACCAGAACAGCGTCGGAAACGACCAGAATCGTGTAAGCGCGCAACTTGCCGTAAACGGCTTCCACCAGAAAAACGCCTTTGTCTTTCACGCGAAGGGGAACTGTTTCCGAATCCCAACGGTGCTTCCCGGCAACCGGCTGCGTGAAGGATAGAACCAGTTGTTCCTGATTCAGAAGCGGCGCTTGCGCGTAATAAGTTTCTTTGGAGGGAACGGCTTTCGACGGCGATTGCTTTTCCTCCGCCGGTCCTTGCAAATGAGCGCTGGGTGACTCGGTAAATTGCCCGCGCAAGTTGAGCCGGATGTCACGGCGCATGCCGCGTTTCCACTGATGAAGCTGTTCGAGGAGCGTTAATTTTCTGCCGGGCCGGGGATTGCTTCCGCCGAAAGAATGCGGATCTTGCATTTCGCTCAGAAACTTCACGGGATCGTTCACGCGGTACACGCGCATTTGCACGGCGGGAACCTCCCAGCCGCTTAACATTACGGACGGCTCATCACCCGACCCGAACGTGCGATTGCTGGACAGCGAAAAGTAAGGCTCCGCTTCGTTCTGGCAAGTAATGGGCGCAGCTACGGCCAGCGCGAAGATGATCCGCAACGCGACGGCAGCGGAATGGCCGGAAAGGACTTGTCTGAATCTCATGAAGCGGTCCGGAGAATGTTCCAGCGAAAAATACCTAAAAAATACGGGTTCGTCCATCTAGGTTGCCACTGCGGGTCGGGATAATTCAATAACTCTTCGAGGGATCGTCTTCGGATTTCCCCCGCTTTAGTACCATCGGGGCCGGTATTGTAAACGATGTAGTTTGTTTTGCCCGGCATCACCTGGCTGCGGCCTGTAAAAATCATACTGTGATACGGGACGTGTTCCGCTGGTCGGCGATAAAACAGCAGATCGCCCGGACGGGCGCGCGCCATGTCGCGGCTAACGAAGAACGCATTGAACTTTTGCAGAGTTTCGGCATTCGCAAACTGGCCGAAGGCTCCGTCACGGAGGTCGGACGGGGAAAAAGGTCCAGCGCGGAGACGGAACAGGTTTGCGCCGAGCGGGGTCTGTCCGTACGCGTACTTTTCGACAGAGTCCATGGCGGGAATGAGTGGAAGATGCGATGCGCCGCACCAACTCGCGTCATGGGAACGCAGGGCTTCGCGATAAGCATAACGGAGCAGCGCGGAACAGTCCACGATTTCGGCGGGACGGTCCGAAGGAGGCGTAAAGTACTGGATCTCCGCCAGAAACGTAAACCAGCGGCGGAAAGCCGCTTCATCGGCGGGATCGTGAAGCCGCAGAAAATCGGGCGTGCCGTCGTGAAAAGCATCGCCCGTTACGGAGCGAAGCGTGAAAGGAACGGTGACGGGCAAGAAGCCTGGACCTGCCGCCGTAATCGCGACTTGACCGGGCACAACCCCGGCTCGGATGCGTGCGCGCCAGCCATACGACGTGCCCTCGATGCGTTGCAAGTGAGCGGAATAGGGGCTTCCGGACAGTTGCAACACGGGCGGCTTTCCGGCAGTTGCGCCGGAAAGCCGTTGCATGATAAGAATGGTGTCGCTGTACCCGTCAGCCGGTAATTCGGCAGGCTGCAAGCGGAGCGCTAGCCGCTGCTGCGCTCGGTTTGGGGGGGAACAGGATACAAGTAGCGTCGCCGACGCGACGACTGTTAAGATGCCTAACAGCGGAAATAAACAGCATAACCGGGCCATCGGGGGCTTCCGAATTATAGCGAAGGGCGAGTATCGAACCAATGCAGGACGGATATTTTGAGTGCGACCACACGGAAAGATTTGAAATTCTAATTGTCGAAAACGATCCGGCGGCGGCCCGCTTGACGAAAGAAGCGTTTCGGGAAGCGGGTATTACAGAAGGTGTACGCTCCGTTCCCGACGGCGATCAAGCCCTGGCGCTGCTGCGGCGGGAAGCGGCCTATGCCGATGCTCCGCTGCCGGACATTATTTTCCTGGATCTGCACCTTCCCAAAAAGTCAGGGCTGGAAGTGCTATACGAACTGAAAAACAGCCCACGTCTTAAGGCTACGCCGGTTGTTGTGGTTTCAGGCTCCGATGATCCTCGGGAGGTTCGTGAAGCTTACGAACTGCATGCCAACTGCTACATTCGCAAGCCGAACGACTTGCATCAGTTCTTAAAGTTTGTTGCCGTCTGCTACCAATTTTGGGGAGCGGTGGTTACGCTTCCGCCGCCCAAAACCGAAATGGCCCACAGCGCCCGGTGATTTCAAACTCACTGGGGAACAATTCGATACACCGTAAAAGGCAGTTGTCCGATGCGGTAGCCGTTGTTGTACTGCGGCGACAGATTAATTTCTGAAGAACTGATATAGATCGAACCGTCCGGCCCTTCGGTAAATGTATCAGGCCATTGCAGACGGGGATCAACAATCACGGTTTCAATGGTTCCGTCCGGCAGCAATCGTTTGACAGCCGTACCGTTGATGTCGCTCAGGTAAAGACGGTCCTGCTCATCCATCCAGAGACCGTCGGTCGGAAACGTCTTCGCTACTGTTTCAACGGCGGCCGCGATTTGATCCGCCGTGGCGCTTGGATCTCGCAGAACAGCCGTCGGCACGCGGTACAGCGTTACGGCAGTGACCGCTTTGTAATACAGATATGCTTTGTCGTTTGACAGCGCGACGCCGTCCACGTTGAACTGCGGCGGTTGACCGTCCGGACCAATCACCGGGTTCCCATTGACAACAATCTGCACTCCGGGTTCGACCAGCGTGGAAGGATCGCCGTCCAATACGCGCCGCGCCGTGCCGTCCGTCAGGTTCACTACCACAAATCCGCCGTGCCCGCTGTCGGGAATGTAGGCTACCCCCCGCGCTGTGTCGAAGCGGATATCGTTCAAGTAACTGTCGGGAAGCACAATATCAGAACCGAAATGAATCACCTGTGTCACGGTGTCCGTCGCCAGATCAATTCTGACGAGCTTGGCCCCGCCGGGAACAGGGCTGGTCAATAGCGGAGCCGCCGGGTCCAGCACCCATAGCGCGTTTTGGTCATCGACCACCACGCTCTGCACACAGACAAATTGCTGTCCGGCGGTCGAGGGCTTGCGGTTCCACTGATTCCAATACGCGTCCGGGTAGGGCTTGGTGGAACCGTCCGGCATTACTTCTACTACGGCGTACTGATAACGGTCCGACCAGCGTGGAAAGTTGACGAAGAACCGGCCTGTTTGAGAAACGCTGATGCCGGTCAACTGAAAATCACTATTTTGATAAGGCGTCGTCAGAATTGCTTGTTTTATCCGCTGCGCCTGGACCCCGGCAGTTGCCGCCCAAACCAGTATGCTTGCCTTGAGTAATACGTTGCGCAAATACATTAAATATCGGACCTCTTTGGAGTGGGACAGCACTGCCTTATTCCGGTTGCCGCGAAGTATTGCTAGCGCAGCTCCAATTCTCCCGATTGCGGCGCACGAGCCGAAACTGATTTCCGACTTCGATATAAGAGTAGGGATATGGAAAACGCGAATTGCGACATCGGCTTGATCGGCCTCGCCGTTATGGGACAGAATCTTGTCCTGAATATGAACGATTGCGGCTATAAAGTAGCTGTATTTAATCGGACCGTGTCCAAAGTGGACGAATTTGTGGAGAACGAGGCCAAGGGAACGCAGGTCCAAGGCGCGCATTCCATCGAAGAACTAGTCGGCTTTCTAAAAAGGCCACGGCGGGTAATGCTGATGGTCAAGGCCGGCGATACGGTGGACGCGATGATTGACCAGATTGTTCCTCACCTGGAGAAAGGCGACATTATCATTGACGGCGGCAACTCACACTTCCCGGACAGTAACCGCCGTACGAAACAGTTAAAAGAAAAAGGCATTCTGTTTATCGGAACGGGCGTATCGGGCGGCGAAGAAGGAGCGCGCAAAGGACCGTCCATCATGCCCGGAGGAAATCCCGAAGCATGGCCGCACGTCAAAGACATCTTTCAATCCATCGCCGCCAAGGTGGAGGACGGCACGCCCTGCTGCGACTGGGTGGGCGAAGACGGCGCGGGCCATTACGTCAAGATGGTGCATAACGGCATCGAGTACGGCGATATGCAGTTGATCTGCGAGGCGTATCAGCTTCTGAAAGAAGGGCTGGGCCTTACGGCTGATGAGCTGCACAAGGTCTTTGCAGAATGGAACAAAGGCGAACTGGACAGCTTTCTGATTGAAATTACAGCAGAAATCCTGGCGAAAAAGGACGAGGAAGACGGTCAGCCGACCATCGATAAAATCCTCGATACGGCGGGACAAAAAGGAACCGGCAAGTGGACAGCAGTGAGCGCGCTGGACCTCGGAATGCCTGTGACGCTGATTGGTGAGGCTGTGTTTTCGCGCTGCTTGTCCGCATTGAAAGACGAGCGGGTTGCTGCCTCCAAAGTTTTAAAAGGCCCACAGCATAAAACGGACAACATTGACCGCAAAATTTTCATTGAAGATGTGCGGCGCGCCCTGTACTGCTCCAAAGTTATCTCTTACGCGCAAGGCTACATGCTGCTGCGCGAGGCCGGGGAGGAGCAGGGCTGGAACCTAAATATGGGCGGCATCGCTCTGATGTGGCGCGGCGGCTGTATTATTCGGAGTCAGTTTCTGGGCAAGATCAAGGCGGCTTACGACAATAATCCGCAACTGACCAATCTGTTGCTGGACGAGTTTTTCGAAAAGATTTTGAATGATTATCAGTCTGCATGGCGTCATGCAGTTATTCATGCGATTGGGTTCGGCATACCCACTCCGGCGTTCTCGACAGCGCTGGCGTTCTTCGACGGATACCGCACAGCGCGACTACCCGCGAATTTGCTGCAAGCGCAACGCGACTTTTTCGGCGCCCACACCTACGAGCGGGTGGATAAGCCGCGCGGCCAGTATTTCCATACCAACTGGACGGGACGCGGGGGCAGGGTGTCGTCCGGCACCTACAATGTTTAGGAATTACCAAGTGTTTTAGTTCTGTAACGACTGGAGAGAAGAATGAACTACGGCTTGAATATACGAGGGGAAGGCGGGCTTGACTTTGTTTCGGTCGGCGCTTTGGTTCACCGGCTGGACCCAGGAATTATCCCATTCCGCAAGGCGAAAGAATGCCAGATTCACGTGAGCGGCGGAGAGTTTAACGTGGCCGCGAATTTGTCCAACTGTTTCGGCATGAAGACAGGCATCGCCAGCGCCATGGTGGATTACCCGATTGGCGATCTGGTCGCCGAACAGGTCCGCGCCATGGGCGTGCAGCCGTTTTATAAGCACTTCACGCATGACGGCGTATCAGGTCCGAACATCGCTACGGTTTACAGTGATCGAGGCCAGGGGCCGCGCGCTCCTGTGGTGTTCTATAACCGCAGCAATGAAGCCGGAGCGCTTCTGAAACCCGGCGATTTTGATTGGAAATCCATCTTCGCGGGCGGCGTGCGCTGGTTCCATAGCGGCGGCATCTTTGCGGCCCTATCGCCGACGACCTCCGAAGCGATTATCGAAGGGATGCACGCGGCCAAAGACGCCGGAGCGATCATTTCCTTCGATCTGAACTATCGCGCCAAGCTGTGGAATGTACTGGGCGGGCCGGAGAAAGCCGTGGAGTCGCTGGCCCGGATTGTGAAATACTGCGATGTTCTGGTGGGCAACGAAGAAGACCTGCAAATGGGCTTGGGCATTCCGGGGCCGGAAGTAGCGGCGAAGTCTAAGCTTGACCCTTCCGCCTTTTTCAGCATGATGGACCAGGTTCGCGGAAAGGTGCCGCAGATCAAAGTTGTAGCCACTACCTTGCGGGAGGTGCATTCCACCAACCGGCATTCCTGGAGCGCCGTGGCGTGGATCAACGGCCAGACCTATCAAGCGCCTACGATTGAGCTGGACGTGTACGACCGCGTGGGCGGCGGTGACGGTTATGCTGCCGGGTTCTTCTATGGCCTGCTGACAGGTGTTCCGGAAGAAGAAGCAGTCCGGCTGGGCTGGGCGCATGGAGCGCTTCTGACCTCATTTCCCGGCGATACCACAATGGCGACGCTGGATCAGGTGCGTCAAGTTGCTAAGGGCGGGTCCGCGCGGATTCAGCGTTAAACCGGCCAAGGTTGGACGGCAGTACTTTTGTTCGGGAGAGGACACTTCCGACGCCTGAATGCCCGGTGTTATGATCGAGGCAGAAAGCACCTATTTGTATGCGGACGCGTATCCGGTCTCGCGTTTCCTTCCTCGGCGTCCGGTCTCCTATCAGATCGTTGCGCTGGTTATGTGCGGGCATAATTACTTTAATTAGTCTCCTTTTAAGTACAACTGCCTTTGCTTATTGGCGGGATGATGGGTCGAAGGCAGATAAGACTTCAACGGATTCACGTTCCGTGGATCTACGTGTTAATAAGACGCTGGTTCTAATTAATGTGACGGTTACTGACCCTTTGAACCGCTTTGTAACCGGTCTGGAAAAAGAGCATTTCCGGCTTTTCGAGGATAAAATTGAGCAGCAGATCAGCGAATTTTCGAGCGAAGACGCGCCAATTTCTATCGGTTTGGTTTTTGACACCAGCGGCAGCATGGGGTCAAAGCTGCAAAAATCCCGGCAAGCGGCAGCCGAATTCTTTAAAACCGCCAATCCGTCGGACGAGTTTTTTCTCGTGCAGTTCAATGATCGGCCGGAACTCGCCGTTCCTTTTACCACGGATACCGACAAAATTCAGAGCACATTAACCTTTACGCAGTCGAAAGGCCGTACCGCCTTGCTCGATAGCGTTTATTTGGCTATGCACGAAATGAAAAAGGCGCATAACCCTCGCAAAGCGCTGTTAATTATTTCCGACGGTGGCGATAACAGCAGTCGGTACACGGAAACGGAAATCAAGAATGCAGTCCGCGAGGCCGATGTTCAGATATTTGCGATTGGCATCTTTGAAAGCATGGGCAGTCGTGGACGCACGCCGGAAGAAGCGGCCGGTCCTGGACTGCTGAACGAGATGGCGGAGCAAACGGGCGGCCGGGAGTATACAGTGGAAAACGTCGCCGAGTTGCCTGACATTGCCGCTAAAATCGGCATCGAGCTTCGTAACGAGTACATTCTCGGCTATACTCCGAAGAACCGCGAACGTGACGGCAAGTACCGCCGCGTGCAGGTCAAGTTGAACCAGCCGCGTGGACTGCCTCCGCTGAAAGCTTTTTTCCGCCTTGGATATTATGCGCCGACTCAGTAATAATCGGAGAACCGTAGTGGGCCCTTCATCTTATCGAGTTTTTGTTCTGCTTGGCTGTTTACTTGCTGCTTCGGTCGTTTTTGCGCAGTTTCGTTCCGACACTCGCCTGGTGGTCCTGCATGCCAGCGTGAATGATCGAAAGGGCAAGCTGCTGACCAACCTGGAACGCAATGCTTTCAAAGTTTTCGAAAACGGGCAGCCGCAGGCCGTCAAGATTTTTCGGCGGGAAGATGTTCCTGTTTCGCTGGGCATCCTCATTGACGACAGCGGCAGCATGATGAACAAACGCGCCCGCGTAGAAGCGGCTGCTGTGTCCATGGTGCGCGAATCGAATCCGCAAGACGAAGTGTTTATCGTCAACTTCAACGATGAAGCATACCTGGATGTCCCTTTCACCAATGATATGCACAAGATGGAGCAGGGCTTAGCGCGCATCGACTCCCGAGGCGGCACGGCCATGCGGGATGCCGTCAACATGTCCCTCGACTATACGGCGAAGGAAGC
>CAXTWT010000024.1:0-16749 GCA_964247955.1 uncultured Bryobacteraceae bacterium | reverse complement strand
GTCGAGGTAGCGCGTGATATTCGTAATCAGTACACCATTGCGTACACGCCGACCATTCAGGCTCTCGACGGCAGTTATCGTCAGATCAAGGTGACCGTGGATGCGCCCGGCAAACCGACCGTACGGACGCGATCCGGCTATTACGCAAAGCCCGACATGGCGGAAGCAAAGCAAACACCGTCGGCTTTGGCAGCCAGCACAACGTCTGCTGTTCAACAATAGTGCTGCGATTCCTGTGGATTGCTACGCGCGGCTATCGCCTGCGGCCCTGGGATTCGCCTTACCTGCGCTGGCGCATTGAAACGTACTCCGGGATTCCTGCTGAGAGCATCAATCGGCAAATCTTCTTGCAATTCATGTGGCGGGAGCGGAACAGCCTCTTTCAGTATTTGCGGTGGGTAGGACAAATGCGAAGGATGTACTTTTGATAAAAACCCTTGCGATTGGGGTTGCAGCTTAGTTTGTGAGAAACGCAGTTTATAAAAACACCTTTTTACAAAAATGTAGATCTGAAACAATCACATACGTCTGTTGTTTAACGGCTTTTTGCTAAAATGACCCTCAGCTAAGAGGACATTAAAAGTTGTCTGACCTCTATGTAGCGGAAAGGCTTAAATGACCGACAAGGGAATGTTGAATGAGGTGATCGCTGTATCACCAAACCGCCGAAGCTTCGCTAAAAAGCTTGGGTTAGCAGGCGCATTTTTGGGCATGGCTGCTGGTCCCAAAGCCGTCCTTGCACAGTCTACGACTGTCAGCGATGTGGATATCTTGAATTTTGCGCTGAATCTTGAGTACTTAGAGGCAGAGTTCTATAACATCGCTACCAGTGGACTGTCAGTTGATCAGCTAGGCGTAAATATTTACGGCGCCAGCAACATTGGAATCAGTACTGGAGGACACCAAGTAAACTTCACAGACAGCAGAGTCCAGCAGATAGCGGCAGAATTAGCTGCGGATGAGCTTGAACATATTATCCTTCTGCAACAGGCAATTTACCAGATAGGTGGACAACCTATCGCCAGACCGCCGATCAATCTAAATGCTCTCGGCTTTGGATTCGGCAGCCAGGCAGAATTCCTCAACTTAGCGCGCACCTTGGAGGATATCGGGGTGACTGCTTATGGAGGCGCTGCTCCACTGATTTCCAACAAAACCGTTTTGGCATCTGCGGCTCGTATTCTGGCTGTGGAGGCGGTACACTCTGGAAATCTCCGTCTGCTGGTAAGTCAGTTTGGAATCACATCTCAGGCGCTGGATGGCGCCAGTATACTGCCGCCACCTAGCGGATTCAAATACTTCCCGACAAACGGCCAAGCTCTGACAGCGGTCAGGACGCCGGGCCAAGTGCTTTATCTCGCCTATAACGGCGCCAATTTGACCAAAGGCGGATTCTTCCCCAATGGTGTGAACGGAAACCTGAACACCTCGGCAGCGGCAGCGGCAACCATTGATGGACCAATTCTCACCGCCAGTCCCAATCCTATACCGGCTAATGGTTCCCCTTACGGTGTGACAACTTTGACTTGGAACGCACCGAATTCGAGGGTTATCGAAATCCATGTCGGCAGCCCGAACGGTCCTTTGTTCACCTACAATGCTCAAAGCGGCTCGATGCAAACGGGAGCTTGGGTGACGGATGGAATGACCTTCTATCTGCAAGACGCTACCTCAGGAACCTCTACACAGGCCGCGAATACTCTAGCAACGCTTGTTGTTCGTCATCAGTAATGGCCATGACGTTCTGACCGATGGGGAGCAGGAAGAGCGGAATACTCCTTCCTGCTCCCCATTTCAACTTTGTACAACTCAGTTTTGAATAGGTTTGGCAAAAAGATGAGTACTGCAGGGCAAGTACCCTACATCCTACGAAACGACTGCCAAAACTCTGAGCATGCCGATTCCGTCCCAACAGCAGACACTCCGGGATTTGCAAACCTGGACAATTACGCGTCGCGTCTTGCTGCGGAGATCAGCATATATGAAGAATGCGTGGACGTACATGCTCTACCCGCTATTTTCGACTATTGGTCGGAAAGCTATTTGCGTCCGCTATTTTCGCAATTCGGATTCGGCAGCCCCAAAGAAATGTTCACGAACCATCTGGAGGAGTTGTGCGCGTCATCTTCAGGCCCATCCCGATTTGTCAGCCTTGGTTCAGGGAACGGCTTCATGGAAGTTGCCATAGCTTCACAGCTTATGGCAAAAGGCTACTCTCAATTCGCCATTGAATGTTTTGATCTCAACCCTAAGATGCTCGGGCGGGGTGCTGCGGCAGCCGAAAAGGCCGGCGTCTCTGAAAAGGTTCTCTTTAAGCAAGGTGATCTAAACGACTGGAACCCTAAGCATGAGTATGACGCAATCATAGCCGATCAATCATTGCACCATGTCGTTTGCTTGGAGAACTTATTTGACCGGGTGAAAGAATCTCTTAAAGCCGAAGGATCATTTCTCATTTCAGATATGATCGGGCGCAATGGTCACCAACGCTGGCCGGAAGCGCTCACGCTCGTTCATGAATTCTGGCGCAAACTGCCACCCTCATACCGATACAATCGGAGCCTGAAGCGGTACGAAGAGTTGTATGAGAATTGGGATTGTTCGCTGGAAGGGTTTGAAGGAATACGGTCTCAGGATATCCTTCCGCTGCTTCTGGAACGTTTTCAGTTTCGACTCTTTTTGGGGTTCGGCAACATTATTGATCCCTTTATAGATCGTGCTTTCGGGCCCAATTTTGACGCCGCTGCACGGTGGGATCAGTCATTTATCGATGGCGTGCATCTTCGCGATCAGCAGTGCTTGCTTTCCGGGCGCGTCAAGCCGACTCACATGCTGGCCGTGGTCGGCAAGAACATTGTTGAGCCGCCTCTTATCTACCAATCCTTAACGCCGGAATCCTGTGTCAGAACTACAAGACAGGCAGATATTCAGAGCGCTTCTACACACAAGCAAGACAGCACTGCCGCCTATGCGGACTTTTATGAGTGGAATGCGTGGCCGCACAATCCGCACCGGGAACTAGAGTTTGCTTATGGAATGTTCAAAGAAAGCAATCGGAAAATTTCCGATCTGGAAGATGAACTTAAAAAACGGACTACTTGGGCGCTGCGGCTGGAAAAGGACTTTGAGGAGCGGACTGCTTGGGCGCTGCGGCTGGAAAAGGACTTTGAGGAGCGGACTGCTTGGGCGCTGCGGCTGGATGAGGAACTCAAGATCCGAGACAAGCAAATTGTGGAACTACAGCAGTACTTGAACGATCCTCTTCGCTGTGCCAGGCGCTCGGTGTCACTAATTTACGAGCGAGCAAAGAAAGCTGCTGGCGAAGGTGTCAGAGCTTGTCAAGGGTGGTTAGCTCACGGCAAATCAAGAATGACAAAGGCAAAATAAGTAAGTCCAGCTAAGAAGCATTGTAAATATTATTGGCTAAGTAGGCGTTGCGAAACTTGCTGCTTGGATCGTAACGCTTCAGCATCGCCTGATAGTCGGGCAGCTTTGGGTAAAGGGATTGCAGCCGCGAAGGGGACATGGTGAACAGCTTGGCCCAGTGCGGCCTCGCGTCGAAAGGCGCTAATTGTTCTTCGATGGCGGGCAGAACATTGCGGACGGCGGACCATTCCGGCTTCCAGGTAAAGTGAATCGTCATGGCGGGCCGCTCGTAACAAGGGCTCATCCAAAGATGGTCAGCGTCAATCGTGCGGAACTCCGAAATGAAAAGATGCGGTGTGATCTGGTCTCGTAAGCGCTCCACCGCGAGAATGGCTTGGTATGCTTTGTCGCGAGGAACAAAGTATTCCGATTGCAGTTCTTCACCGCTGCTGGGCGTGAAGTTCATGCGGAAGTGCGGCAAGCGCTCATACCACGGGCCGGGAATGCCTTCCTGTTCCGTGCAATTCTCCGCCGAATGTCCTGCCAAGGGGTGGAGTTTCCTTGTAGCGAGCTTCGCACCGAAAAATTCCGGTTTGAACGGAGCAGCGCTGCCACCCTCGACGCGGCTCTTGATCCAGACCTGCGTGGCTCGACCGTTCTGCCAATCGGTAAACAGGCTCACGCTGTAGCCGCCGGCGAAAATTTCATCGAGATGGGTTTCCAATCGTTCGAAAGGCAGATTCTCGTAAACAACTTGCCTCACATCAAACTTCGGCTGAACATCAAGCGTGACTTTCGTCACTACGCCCAAGCCGCCCAAGCCGACAACGGCCCCGCGAAATTGTTCCCCATCATGTTCCCGTGAAAGCGTCACTATTTCGCCATCAGCGGTAACGAGTTCCAGGGCGGAAACAGCCGTTGACAGATTACCGTTGCTGCTGCCTGACCCATGCGTCGCAGTCGCGCAGGCGCCCGCGACGGAAATATGCGGCAGCGACGCCAGATTATGAAGCGCGTAACCATTGCTGTGGAGATACGGAGCCAGTCGACCGTAGGGAACGCCCGCGCCTACTTGAACCGTGCGCGATTTCGGGTCCAGCGTCATCGTATCGAGACCCTTCAGCGAGATCTGATCTCCGGTGGTGTCAGCAATGCCGTTAAACGAGTGGCGCGTACCGAGAGCCTTCAACTTGCCGCAGCTTTTCACCGCTTGCTGTACTTCTTCCACCGACTTGGGAAGATGCAGCCGGTCGGTGCTGTATTGGTAATTGCCGGACCAGTTTTTTCGAGCCGCTTCTTTCTCCTCGTCCGCCATTAAATGCGACAACATACTGCTGGCAAGGAACGCCCCGGATGTTTTCAGAAAGTCTCTTTTATCCATAAATCGATGAGGATAGACCCGGAAACAGTATATAGCTCTGCGCAGCAGAAATCGACCGTTACGGACTCGTTGTGACGGCGGCAAACGACGAAGTTATGCATTGGCATTGAGACAGAACGCCTTCTCACGCTATGGAAAACACCACCACGGCCCATTGCCTTTTAGTATATATCACGATATATTATAGGCATGGAGAAATCACGTCGCGCCAAATTGTTCGCCAATGGACGTAGTCAGGCAGTCCGACTCCCGCTGGAGTTTCGGTTTTCAGGCCGGGAGGTGTACATCCGGCGCGATGCGCGAACCGGAGATGTAATTTTGTCCGAGCGCCCGGACTCAGCGGATTTCTGGAGAGAGTACTTCTCGACCCCACCTGCGCCGGGAGCCGAAGACTTCCTGGCGGATCGGGACACTTCCCTGCCGCCGGGGAGAGATTTTCTGTGAGCATCCAGTATCTGCTGGATACCAACATAGTAACCCGTATTATCCGTAAAGCGCCCCCGAAGCTGTCGCGGAAAATGTTGGAAGTGCCGACAGAATCGATTGCGATCTCCGTTGTAACAGAAGCCGAGATCCTCTTTGGACTGGAGCGCAGGCCGGATGCGACACAGCTGGCAAAGGATGTCGGCCACGTGCTGCTACGGCTTCAGAAACTGCCGTGGACCTCGGGTACGGCACGGGCCTATGCCACCCTCCGGCATGCTGCCGAGCGGCGAGGAGCCGGAATCAGCGCGATGGATCTGCTGATTGCGTCCCAGGCACGGGAGAACAACCTAATTCTTGTCACCAACGACTCGGCTTTACACAAATTGCAGGACTTGATGCCTGTTGAGGACTGGATCGGAATGCTGTGACGGCACAAACGCAATTTGAGACCATCCGGGAGGGCCGTGGCCGAACTGATGGACACAGTGATCGACGCTTATTGAATATAAACACTGCCGCCTGTTGCATTGTGCAATTGCTCGCGTTCTACAGCCGTAAAAACGTAATTTCCAGAGCCCACTTTCCCCACCAGCCTGTCTCCTTGTTTGGCGAATGCGGAGACGCCGGAAACTCTCCCTTGCGCCTTGCCGTCCAGGTAAACCGCCTTGCCGCTTTCGATCACTGCGGGGTCGGATAGCTTCAGCAGCGGCAAATATACGGTTGCTTCCGTTCCTGCCGGAATATTGATCTTCAGCTCATAGCCCGCGCCCAGTCGATGCCAGGCGCTCTCCAATTGTCCGTAGGGCGTCATCGTCTGTGCCGAAACCCAGTTTAAGCCATGCACCAGTTGCGGTTCGATGCGAATCTGCTCGTAAGCGGTTCCCCCGCCACGGTTAATGCCAGCCAGGACATTATAAAAGAAGGCACCCGCGCTGGCGAACATGTGGTGGTTGTGGGAGTTCATTTCCGGGCCGGTGCGTTCCTGCCACAGCTCCCAAAGCGTGGTAGCGCCGTGCGAAAGCATATAGCCGTAGCCCGGATAATCCGGCTGCGTCAGCACTTCATAAGCCATGTCGGCGTGCCCGGACCCGGCCAGCACGGGGAACAGATATTTTGTTCCTAGAATTCCAGTGGTGAGATGAACGTTATGGTAATAGTTCAAATCGTCCAGCAAGCGCGTGGACATTCCGCCTACCTCTTTGTCCGGCATGACATGCGCGTCTAACGCCAACACTTGAGCTGCCTGGGAACCGTCGCCAAAGTATCCGGCTGGGCCGCCGAAACGTTTAACAAAAGCGCTTCGAACTTCGGCGGCGAGCGCTCGGTATTGCTCGGCGTCCGCCTCTTTGCCGATAACGTGCGCCGCCAGGGCAACGGTATCGAGCGACTTGAGGTAAGCCCAGGTCGCGGCCAGCAGCTTGGGCGTGGGATCAATCGCGACCCAGTCGCCGAAATACGAATAATCGACAATGCCGTCCGGCGCATGCCGGTGCAGGAAGTCGGCCCACGCCTTGAGATGAGAGTAGTGCTGTTCAAATACGCGCGTGTCGCCGTAGTTTTCATACATGAACTGCGCGATGAGCGGATAGGCCACGCCCCACGCGGGATCACCGATGCGATTCGGGTTGAAGCGGCTGATATACGGAACAATGTTCGGCACCTCGCCGCCGGAACCCTGCGCATCCTGTATATCGCGCAGGAAATTTGTGTAGAACGCGGCCATGTCGAAGTTCAAAATAGCGGTTTCAGCGGAAAGGTGCGCATCGCCCATCCAGCCCAGACGCTCATCACGCTGGTTGCAATCAGTGGGAACGCTGGCGAGGTTGGTCTTAATGCTCCACAGAAACATATGCTGCATGCCGTTCAGCAAAGCGTTGGCCGAAGTGAAATTACCGGTAGCCTCCACAGCAGTGTGGACCTCGCGTCCGCGAACAGCATCAAGCGTCGGCACTCCAGGGAAACCTGTCAGTTCGGCATAGCGGAAGCCATGATAAGTAAAATGAGTTTCGTATTCTTCGCCGTCCGAATCACCGCGCAGAATATACGTATCGGTAGACTGGGCGCTGCGCAGGTTATCCACGCGAATGGCTCCATCAGGATCGGCCAGTTCGGCATACCGAATCCGTACTTTCGTTCCCGTCGGTCCTTGTACTTTCAGCCGAACCCAACCGCTGAAATTCTGGCCGAAGTCGTACACATAACTGCCCGGCGACGCCTCGATCATCCGCTGCGGAGAAAGCGTATCAACTACTTCCATGGCGGGCATCATCTGAGAAGAAAGAACGGCAGGAACCGTTTCGACTTTGACAGGCTGGCCTTGGCCTTTTCCTTCGAGGCGGGCATCGTAAGTTTCACCGTCGTAAATATCGTCGGCAATGACAGGGCTTTGAAACGCTTGCCAGTTCTCGTCAGAAACAATAGTGAACGGCTTGCCGTCCCCGTACTCGCCGCGTATCTGGCAGATGAACCTGGGCGCTCCGCCATAGGTCTTGCCATACCAGGCTTTGCCCAGCATGGCTCCTACCGTATTACCTCCGTTCATCAGGTTATGGGTAACGTCGTAGGTGGAGTAAAGCACGCGCTTGTTATAGTCCGTCCAGGCCGGATCGAGCACATAATGGCCGATGCGTTGTCCGTTGATGTGAAGCTCGTAATAACCTTGCGCGGCAACAAAGGCCCGCGCCCGCCGGATGCGTCCCTTCAGGTTAAAGTCCGAACGAAGCAGCGTGCCCCCGTCAATCCATTTCGCTTTCCAGTCGGACGCGTCCAGCAATCCGGTGCTGAAATGCGCGGTCTCGCTCCAGTTGCTTTCCGCGCCGGAAGCGTCCCAATAGCGTACGCGCCAAAAGTAGTCGGTGTCGGAAGAAAGCGGCTGCCCTTTGTATTCCACCTGTATTGATTGCAGGGATGTGACTTTTCCTGTCGCCCATGCGCTTTCACGCGCAAACTGCGGATCTTTGCTGACCTGCAACTCATAAGCAGTCTGCTTTTGGGCGCGGTCCGTGTGGTTCAGAACCCAGGCAAAGCGCGGCGCGGGAACATCAACGGCTTCCGGATTTTTCAGGTACTCACAACGCAACTGGGACGGGGGAAGGGGATTGGCTACCGATGCGGCAACGCAGAACGACAAAACGACAACGCTTCGCCGGAACAGGGTTTGGGGCAAAAAGAAGATCCTCCCAACAATGGATGTCAGGAGGATCTTACTACAAAGTTCCTCAGAAAACTGAATCTACTGAACAGAAGGTCGTGCGTGAGCAGCCCTGTTACCATGCCCGTTAGCTGCGTCCTGAACGGTATAGTCCGAAGGCACCTGGAACAGAGAGGCTGACGGCTCAGCGCGTTGAATGTTTGTCAACGCATAAGTGGATTGCCCCGTGCGGGGGTCGTTGCGCTTGGCAAGGACCGGCACTTGCAGATCCGGCGAATACCAAGTTTCGCTGGTCGATGTGATCGGCTGCGCATTCCCCATAACTCCTGCGGCAATCGTGCGGGTTTTGCTCGTACCTTGCGCGTTCACGCCGGCGATAGTCTGCGTTCCCAAGTCACTCGCCACTGCGTCTGCCGAACTTTGGGGTCCGAAGTGGCCCCTGCCTGCAAATCCTTTACTGGCGCTATCCGTCGACGTGCCAGTCGGGGGAGTTCTCAGAATACGCCGTGACGCTATTTTAGTGGATGAATTCAAGCTATAAATATAACCAGCCACAGGGTCGCTGATAAACGTCATTGTTACCGGACCGTTTTGACCGAGCGGACCGCCTGTGATGGTTTCCTGCGAATAGGTGCGACCTTGACTATCACGAGCTACGTGGCCGCTTACGTTGTGCGTAATGGTGTTGCCGTCAGGCAACGTCTGCACCGATTGATTGCTGACATCTGCTGAGTAGGGCGCACCGGTCACCACCTTGGCCCTTCCACCGAATCCTCCCAGCCCGAAATGGCCTGGTCCCATCATGCCGCCACCTGGCGGAGGCGGTAAACTTCCATCCTGCGCATAAAGCGCCGCAGTCATCAGGAATGCGGTCACTATTGCCGCTTGTAATTGTTTTTTCATTTCTTTTCTCCTGGTTTAACCCCAAATTCTTGTTTCTGAAAATACGTTAATCGGAAGTCAGAACGTGTACGCCTAACGGCTGTCCATCCAATCCGAGTAAAACGTTGGCGAGTACGGCGCGGTCAGGCGTTGCCATTCGGCTTCCTACCGGCTCAAGGTAGATTCCGGCATCCGCCAGCGACGAAACCGGCACCTGCATCTGCACAATGTGCGGAGCGGCTAACGGCAGATCCGGATTGGAATACGGCAAGGCGACAAAAGTTTCCCCATCCACTTCGAAAGCCGAAGATGCTATCTGTAAACCATGAGCCGCTACCAGCGTTACAGGCTTCGCGACTTTTCCATGCGGAAGAAGGAATACTCCCAACGCGGCTGTCGCGGCAAGGGCAGTGCTCCAGCCCAGCCTGCTCCAGTTCCAACGCTTCTCCGCTTTCTGTATTTTGGTTTCGGCCTTGTCCAGCTTTTGCGCAAGTTGCTGACGTTCCCCATCGGAGAACGCCGGATGCAGGGAAGCAAAAAACGAATCGAACTTGACGCTCACCTGCCGCAACTCTGAAAAGCGTTGGCGACAACTGACGCAACCGGCCAAATGACTCTCGGCGCAGGCCGTTAAGCCGCCGGTCAACTCGTCATCGAGCAACCGCGCCAAATCTTCGGTTGACAGATGCCTACTCATAGTAATTCCTTTAATCTCTCAAGACCACGTGCTATGTTTTCGCCCACCGTCGAAACCGAAAGATTCAATGCTTCGGCAATTTCGCGATACTTCATTCCTTGCGCCCGCAACGTCAGACATTCGCGTTGCGCAGCGCTTAACTGTCGGAGCGCTTCCCCAAAGCGTTTCGTCCGTTCCTCTGCCAGCAGCTTATCTTCCGCTGAAACAGCATGCGCGGGAAGATCTCCGGTAAGGGTTACGTCAGATAAAAAATCCGTCTTGCTCGCGCGAAATGAGCTTTGCCAATTACGCGCCAGATTGTGGGCAACCCGGTAAAGCCAAGCCCGCAAGTTGGACTGATCGCCGCCGTCCAGCAGATGCTGATGCAATTTCAGAAACGTTTCCTGAAGGATCTCCCGGCCTGTTTCGGGATCGACACCGATAAACGAGAGATAGCGTCGAATCGCCATGTGCTCGCGGTCATAAAGTTCGAGCACCAAACGGCGGAACTTTACATCTTCCAAATACCTGGTCTCCCAAGCTGCGGAAGGCAACGAAAGAAAATCTGCCCGCTCCATAACGTCAATTCAGTATAGGAAGATGGGGCAAAAGGAGCAGCCCGTCAAAAATTTCGGCTACCTCAGCGAGAGCCACAAGAAGGCACTTGGGGAGTTGCACTTGGGGTTGGGGATCACCTTCTTGTGGCCTGCTGTCTCGCATGCTAGGTGCCTATGAAACAGGTGAGGGAACGGTTTTTCCGGTCGCAAGCAAAAATAATTAAATTTTTGTTGGCAGTCACGAACGGATAAAGCGCGAAGCTTTCTCTAAATCCGTAACGCGACCCTCTAATCTGCCAAGCTGATCTTTCGTATCTTTAAAGCCGTTGGTTGTGGTTGTACTCAAATCATCAATTCGCCTGTTTAGGGAAGATTGGAGATCTTCAATTCGCTTATTCAGCGAAACTTTAAGGTCATCCATTCGATTGGAAAGCTCCTTCAACCTGGAATTGTTGTTCCAGTTGGCGAGGAGGATAGCGCCAACGAGCGGGATTGTGCCGTAAAATATCTGCAAAGCAGAGTTGTCGGGTGTTGCGGCTATCATTTGCATCATAGCAATGAAACACGACTTATCGAAATTTAGGTTTCAGCCGGATCTCAAACAGCTTGGGCCAGAGTTTGCCCGTCACAAACAGGCGGTTGCCGGTGGAATCGTACGCGATTCCGTTCAGCACATCAGCACCCTCCCGCTCTGCCGCCGGCAATAAACCAGCCAGATCAATCCAACCTGTAACATGCCCATCGTTCGGTGAAATGCGAACAATACGGTTGGTCTGCCATACATTCGCGAATAGTTCCCCGCGCACCCACTCCAACTCGTTCAGGTTCTCTATATTGTTGCTGCCTTCGTGAACAGTAAACCGCCGTATTTCCCCGAGAGTTCCAGGGTCCAGGCAGCGGATTTGCGGCGTTCCATCACTCATATAAATGACCTGGCCGTCGTTGGCCAAGCCCCATCCTTCGCCTGCATAAGAAAAATTCTTCAGAAGCCGGAAGCTGTTCCCGTCGTAAACGAAACCGACATGGGACTTCCATGTGAGTTGGGTCACGCGCCCATTCAGCACGGTGATGCCTTCGCCAAAAAATTGATTTGGCAACACGATCTGTTCCAGAACGCGGCCGGTTTTCAGTTCCACTTTTCGGAGTGTTGACTGCCCGTTCAGCCCCGTACCTTCATATAAGAAGCCGCCGTGATATTCCAAGCCCTGGGTGAATGCGGAGCGATCATGCGGATAAACTTTTACCGCTTCGAAGCCGAAGACCGGAACCCCTGTGCCACCCCCGTCAGCGTGCGTTGACAAAGCAAAGGGCCCAAAAAGAACAGCCGATAATCCGGCAATGATCGCTGATCGAGAGAGTTTTTGATAGGACACGTACCAGGTTTATCAAAAACACCGCTTCCGTAGTACCCTGAATCGGAATGAATACGGATCGAGACTTGCGTTACCCAGTCGGCAGGTATCAAGCGCCGGAAAAAATTTCACCGGAACAACGCGCCGAATGGATTAATCAGATTGCGGCGCTGCCGCAACAATTGAAGGGCACTGTTTTTCCTTTAACCGAGGCGGAGCTTGATACGCCGTACCGCCCCGGCGGCTGGACCGTTCGGCAAGTGGTGCATCATCTTCCCGACAGTCATCTGAACAGCTACCTCCGGTTCCGGCTGGCTCTCACGGAAGACACACCAACCATCAAGCCGTACTACGAGGAGCGGTGGGCCGAGTTGCCCGACGCCAAAACGGGACCGATTGGCCCATCGCTGCTCATTTTGGAAGGTCTGCACGAGCGATGGACGGCGCTATTGCGGACCCTGGATGACGCGGCGTTTGCCCGGACGCTCCGGCATCCGGAATGGGGACAGATCCGGCTTGATTGGACTTTAGGATTGTACGCCTGGCACTGTCGGCATCATCTCGCACACATCACCCTCTCCCAGTCCAGGAACAAAGGATAGTTTGCTCTAATTACCCCTCTCGGCTCGTCTCTAGTATTAGTGGAAACGGAACTGAACCAGGGAAAGTCCCTGCCTTTGTACCCGCATTTGGGAGCGTTTGAAAGCATCAAAATTCATAACAGCGGGCAAGACGTTTTAAGCACTACTCGGCATATAGAATTCTGGCAGCGCGATCTGGAAATGCTGGCAGCTTCCGGTATCCGTGAACTGCGCTATCCCGTGCCGTGGCATCGTATTGAACACCAGTTTGGAAGCTGGGACTGGGATTGGATTGACGGGCCTATGCATCTTATGCGGAAGCTCGGATTACGGCCTATTCTTGATCCGCTTCACCATGTTTCGTTTCCCGATTGGCTCCAGGACGGATTTGCGAACGCAGAATTTCCCCGCCTTTATGCCCGGTTCATCACGGAAGTAGCGCAACGCTACGAATGGGCGGATCGCTACACCGTATTTAATGAGCCCTTGCCCACGCTGGTTCTCTGTTCGCAGATGGGAAAGTGGTACCCGTACTACGGGTCAGAACAGGAATTTGTGGCCATGGCCGCCAATGCGGGACGCGCTATGTGCATGGCGAGCGCCGCTTTGCGGAAGCTGAACGGGCAGATTCAGTTGGTGTATGTCGATTCCTGTGAACACCATCGGGCGCTGGACCCTGAATCAGAAGAATGGGTGCAGCACGCCAACCAGCGGAGATTTCTGTTTCACGATCTGGCGTTGGGCCGTTTGAACGCTCGCCACCAGTTAGCGCCATATCTGCACCAAAACGGCTTAACGAACACTGAACGAGACTGGCTCGAAGACCACGCCGTTCCATTCGATGTCATAGGTCTCGATTATTACGCGCACTCTGAAATCGAGTGGCGGTGGAGCAGAGAGGAAAATCGGACGCTAATCCGCTTTCCTTGTTATCAGCCGCGCGGCTTTGCGGAGGTGGCGGGCGATTACGTTCGACGCTACAATCTGCCGGTCCTGTTATCGGAAACAAATATAGGAGGAACGGTAACGGACCGTATCACGTGGCTCAAGTTCATGGAAGAGCAGTCCGAAATACTGGCACGGCAGGCGAACTTTACGGGTTTCTGCTGGTTTCCTTCGATTGACGCCACGGACTGGTGTTCTTTGTGTACGCGCGCTGATAATATCACCAGTCCCATGGGAATCTGGAGCATCGACGAAGGCACACGGCGCCGGCAATCGTCCGAACTGTCGGATTGGTACGTGCGGCTGGCGAACGGAAAAGCGGCAGCCGCTGACCTGCCCGCCTACCGGCTTGCGCCGCCGCTCGACCGCGACCTGAGCGGCTACATGCCCTTTATGCGCCACTGGAGTAAATGGTCGGAGCCTGAACCTTCACTCTGCTATTGAGTGATGGGGGGCCGCTTTGCGTGCATGGCGACCACGGCGGTGAACGGGTTTTGATTCCTTATGGTTCATCAGGTTATAAGCGCTGATCACTAAGGCAAGATGGGAAAACGCCTGGGGAAAATTGCCAAGTTGCCGGCGCTCTTTGGAGTCGTACTCTTCCGAAAGCAGGCCGACATCGTTGCAAAGCGAGATCAGATGTTCAAACAAAGCCTTGGCGTCATCGGTGCGGCCCTGCAGAACGTAGTTGTCCACCAGCCAAAAGCTGCAAGCCAGGAAAACACCTTCATCGCCCGGCAAACCGTCAACTGAAGTATGAGTGTTGTAGCGAGCGACCAATCCATCATGTATCAAGTTCTTTTCTATGGCGGCCACCGTGCCGCGAATGCGCGGATCATCCGCAGGCAGAAAACCGACCAGCGGCAATAGAAGCAGACTGGCATCTAACTCCTTGCTGCCGTAATACTGGACAAAAGAGTTGAGTTCCTGGCTGAAACCGAAGCGGCAAATTTCCTGATGAATGTCAGCACGAAGGCGTATCCAGCGCTCCAGCGGCCCCTCCTCGCCAAACTCCTGAACGGTCCGTACAGCGCGATCCACGCACACCCAGGCCATCACTTTCGAATGAACAAAGTGCCGCCGCTTGCCGCGAATCTCCCAGATGCCGTCGTCCGGCTTGAACCAGATCTTTTCAAGATGCGTCACCAGGGCGCGCTGCAAATTCCAGGCCGCTTCCAGCTTTTCCATGCCATGACAGCGCGCCTGGTAAAACGCATCCAGCACTTCGCCGTAAACATCCAATTGCAACTGCTCCGAAGCGGCGTTGCCGATACGAACCGGGCTGGAGCCTTCATAGCCGGGGAGATCCGGCAGTTCAAATTCGGTTAATCGGCGCTCGCCCGCGATCCCGTACATGATCTGCATCTGCTCCGGGCTTCCCGCCACGGCGCGGATCAGCCAGTCGCGCCACGCTTTCGCTTCGTCCATGAAGCCGGTGTCCATCAGGGCCAGCAGGGTAAAGGTGGAATCACGCAGCCAGCAGAAGCGGTAATCCCAGTTGCGCACGCCGCCGATCTCTTCCGGCAAGGAGGTAGTAGCCGCCGCGACAATGCCGCCCGTGCGATGGTGCGTTAACGCCTTCAGCGTAATCAGCGAGCGCAAAACCATTTCGCAGTACGGCCCTTCCGGCGTATGCTTGCTGGACCACTTCTCCCAGGAGCGGGTCACGTTGTTCAGCGTGGCAACCGCGTCGAGCGGAGCAGGCAGATTCTCGTAAGAGTGCGACCATGTTAGAACAAAGGGAATCTCCTCGCCCTCCCGGACCTGAAACTCGGCCCGCGTGCGCATCTCTTCGCCATGCATCTCAACCGGCGTCTGGAGAATAATGCGGTCGGAACCGGCAATGGCCTGCCATTGTCCCGCTGCGTTGCGGTTTACCCAGGGAACTACCGTGCCGTATTCGTAGCGGATTACCAAATCCAGCACCATCGGCACTTGGCCGCGCACGCCCCGCACGACTCGGATTACGTCCTGATGCTGGCCGCGCCGGTCCATGCAGTCAGTAAGAGTAACCACGCCATCGCTGGTGGTGAACTCCGTTTCTAAAACTAAAGTGCCGGGCAGGTAACGGCGTTTGACGGATAAGCGTTCATGCTTCGGGCCGATCACCCAGCGCCCATTTTCGGCTGATCCGAGCAGGGCGGCAAAACAGGCGCCGGAGTCAAAGCGGGGAAAGCCGAGCCAATCAATGGAACCATTACGGCCGACTAACGCAGCGGTGGCGTTATTGCCAATTAAGGCATAATCTTCAATTAATTGAGCCATACAAAAAAGCGCAGGTCGATTCGGCTACTGCTTGCCGAAGTCTAGAACAACTTTGATGTCGTCATCATGGCGCTGAAGAGCGCTCTGCCAGTTGTTCAAAGACTCCTTGCGGGTGATGAGACGAGACAGCCAGCTTCGGTCCGCTTTACGAAGCGCTTCCTCGGCTGCCTGCCAGTGATGACGGTTGGCGTTCACGCTGCCGAAAATCACGCTGTTTTCCAGAACCATCGTGCGGTTAATACGGCCAATGTCAAGATTGACGTTCTGGCCGTGCGAGGAAACCCCGGTGAGGCAGAGAATTCCATCATCGCCGAGCTGCTCAATGGTTTCGACAATCACGGAGGCAACGCCGGTGCATTCCAGAATGACATCAGGACACAGGCCGATATCCTTGACGGGACCGGTATGGTACTTCGCGCCGAGATCCTCGACAAGCTTGGGCTTCGGTCCGTCCTTTACGCGATCCAGAACGTGTACTTGGAGGCCGCGCTGAACTCCCAGCATCGCCGCCAGTAAGCCAATCGGACCGGCGCCCGTGACCAGAACCGTTCGAGGCTTCCAGATCGCTCGTTCACCGATGCGCGTAATGTGATCCCAAGCCTTGGCGACCACGCTGGTGGGTTCGGTTAAAACGCCGACATCCCGCAGGCTTCCGTCGAGGCGAACCGCAAAATCAGGGTCGGTCCGCCAGCGCTCCGAGGCAAAGCCGTTGCGTTCCTTGATGCCGCGTTCCGTATACTTACCGTTGCGGCACATATCAAACTCTCCCGCGCCGCAAGCGACGCACGGAACAGGATCAGGATGCCGCACGATGCCGACCACCAAATCTCCCTTGGCAAAGCCGCTGTTTTCGGGAGCTTCTTCCACGATGCCGAGCGATTCATGGCCGATCACTAATTGATTACTTCCGGGCGGGGCCCATCCGTACTCAGCCGAAATCAGTTCAAAATCCGTTCCGCACAGACCTAATTCCAAGGCGTTAGCCAGAATGCTTCCTTCCTGCGGAGAGGGTTCCGATACATCTTTAACGGCTGCTGTGTTGGCTTGGCCGGGAACGATAGTAAGAGCTTTCATAAGGTTGTTCCGGCCCAGGCATCGCTTGTAGGCCGTTGAACGTACAGATCTTAGATGGAAGTTTCGGGATTATGTAACGGACAACTTCCTTTA
>CAXTWT010000023.1:24787-28572 GCA_964247955.1 uncultured Bryobacteraceae bacterium | reverse complement strand
AGGAATCGAAAGCTTTGTTGAGCCAACTGGCCGGAACCCCGATTGTGAGTTGGCTTCCCACCGAGCTGCCGCATGTGCAGAACTTGCGCCTGGACCTGCTCGGGCAAACCGGCGACGGCACGCTGGTGCAGTTGGAGTGTCAAAGCAGCAACGATTCCGCCATGCCGCTGCGCATGGCCGAGTACAGCCTGGGAATCTACCGTTTGCATAAGCAGTTTCCGCTCCAGTTCGTGTTGTACGTCGGGCGCAAGCAATTGCGCATAAAGGACCGCCTGCAAGGACACTCCTGCTCGTTCCAGTACCGACTCATCGACCTGCGTACAGTGGACAGCGGGCCTTTGCTGGGGAGCGCGGAAAGGAGCGATAATGTATTGGGCATCTTAACGCGGCTTTCCGAGCAGCGGGAAGCGGTCGCGCACATTGTCCGTAAAGTGGCTGCGGAGCCCGATGCCGGGCGGCGAATTTTTTATTTCGATGCCTTGTTAGTGCTGGCGGGCTTGCGCAATTTGGAAGAACAGGTCGAGGAGGAAGCAAAGCGAATGCCGGTGTTTTACAACATTCTGGAAAACAAAGTATTGGGCCGGGAATATAAGCGTGGCCGCCAGGAAGGCTTAAAAGAAGGTTTGCACGAAGGTCGCCAGGAAGGAGAACGCGCCCTCCTGAGCCAACTCATTCAAAAACGATTCGGCTCCTTGCCCGAGTGGGCCAGCCAGCGTCTGTCCCAGGCTTCCGAGCAAGAACTAAGCAACCTCAGCAACCGTTTATTTGAGGCGCAAACCCTCGAAGAACTGCTGCTTTAATGCTGCCCATCACCTAAGCATTCCATCTTCCGGTGAACCGTCTCTTCACCGGCGCACACGTGCTGACGCTATAAGAAAAGCACTAACCCTCTTGAAGCCTCAACTTGACTGTGATACTGTACTTTTCAACTAAGGTTTTCTAATTAGCTTCAGAAGGGTGGAAGAAAGTATGCTTCGTTGGCTTACCAAGTTTTCATTAGCCGCTTTTGTTTTGCTGCTCAGCAGCGTTGCTTTCGGACAGCGTGATCTGGGAACGATCACCGGAATCATTACCGACGCATCGGGCGCCGCAGTCCCGAATGCGAAAATTACGATCACTGAGGACGCAACCGGCGTCAGCTATAACACACAAACAAACGATTCGGGCAATTACAATCAGCCCACTTTGAAACCGGGAACTTATACCGTAACGGTAGAAGCCGCCGGATTTCAAAGATCGCAGCAGAAGGGTATAGTTGTTAATCCAGGCCAGCCGACCGGGGCCGATATCTCGTTGCAGATTGGTAACGCGTCGCAAACGGTAGAGGTGCAGGCGGCAGCGCCGCTACTGCAAACGGAAAGCCCGGAAATTGGCGCAAACTTGAATACTGCCCAGGTAACGGAGCTTCCCCTGGGTGGACAGCGCACCTTTACGTTTCTGGCGCGATTGTCTCCGGGCGTAATACCGGCGGAACAGGGAGCGCGAGATGCAACGGGCGGCGGATTTTCGGCTGGCGGTGTCCGCTCAACAGGCGAAAACAACTTTCTGCTGAATGGTGTTGACAACAACGTCAACGTCATCGACTTTATCAATCAGACAGCCTTTGTGATTGGGCCTTCCGTCGAAGCGATCGGGCAGATGCAGATTATCACCAATGGCGCCAGTGCGGAGTACGGACGCGCAGCGGGCGGCATCATGGACGTAAACCTGAAATCCGGAACCAATGAAGTGCATGGCACTTTGTTTGAAATCTTTCAAAACACCGTACTCAATGCAAATCGTTGGGAAAATAACTTGACCGGAAAGCCCACTAATCCGTTCAAACAGAACCAGTTCGGAGGCGTGATCGGCTTCCCGATTATCAAAAACAAGCTGTTCATGTTCGGCGATTATCAGGCAACCCGCATCAGCACCTCCGGCGGCACGATTACAAACCTGGGATATGCCGGGTTTTACACGATCCCAACTCCTGCCATGCTCAATGGCGATTTCTCTAACTTACTGGGAGCTTCGATTGGAAACGTGAACGGTCAAAATGTGCTCGCCAACGCGATTTACGATCCGAGGAGCACAACTTGCACGAGTGGCTGTTTACCGGGATCTTTGGCGGCTGCTCCAGGCGCTAGTCCGGTTTACAACCGAGCCCAGTTTGCGGGTAATGTTATTCCCGTGAGCATCATGGACCCGGTGGCGCGCAGAGTGGCAAGTCTTTATCCGGCGCCGAATCAGCCGCAAAATATTCAAGCTGGAAAGTATCCACAGAACGACTACTACACGATCACGCCGGCTACTTGGAATACCGATCAGGGAGACGGGCGCGTTGATTACCACTACAACGACAAAAACAGCATTTTCGGAAGCATCAGTTGGTCAAATACAGCAAAGGGCACTACTCCACCCTTCCCTGGTTTCCTGGACGGCGGTAGTTTTGCCGGTACTTCCGAAGTAGATTTGGGCCGTAATGCCATGATTAGCTGGTCCCACATCTTCAGCCCATCCTTTGTGTCTGAAAGCCGCGTCGGCTACACCCGTTTAGTAACCGCTCGCACGCAGGCTAACGCAAACTCAGATGCATTTACAGCGGTTGGCCTTGGCGGATACAATCCATCAACTGTTCCTTTGAACGGTGGTTTGCCGCAGATCGGGCTAGGGCGCTACAGCCAAGTTGGCGCTAATGACTGGCTACCGACCAAAGAGTACAGCAACGAGTGGGATTTCATCGAGAACCTGTCGCTTACCAAGGGAACGCACTCAATGCGGTTCGGCGCCGAATTTCGGCCCTTCCGCTTCCCGTTCCTGCAATGGCCGTATCCTCATGGTGAAATGACATTTGCTCGTACGGAAACGTCCTATCCGTCTACGCTTACCTCTACAGGCCCGAACAAGACGTTTAGCGCGGATACAGGCGATGAGTTGGCGTCCTTTTTGCTCGGTTCCATCAATACCGGACAAATATCAACAACAAATGAAATTTCCTCCACGAAGCGTGCTTTTGCATTCTATTTCCAGGATGATTACAAGGTCACTTCAAAACTGACCCTGAATCTTGGGTTGCGGTATGAGTTGTTCTCGCCCATTGGCGAGCAGTTTGGAAGGCAATCGAACTTCGTCTTACAGGATTTGACGCTTTATATCCCGAAAGAGCGAAATTCGGACGCTCCCTTGCCGCCGAACTTTAATCAACCGGCCACGATTAACGGCGTAACTTTTAAACCGCTTTTCACAACGCCTATTACCGTTGCGCGCAACAGTGTGAGCCGATGGCTAATTCCCTGGGACAAATTCGATTTTGGCCCGCGTATCGGATTGGCGTATAACTTGCGCGAAAAAACGGTAATCCGCGCCGCTTACGGTATTTTTTACGGCGGCGAGGAAAACCAGGGTGGAAGCCCGAATCGTGGCGAGTCCGCGCCGTTTAATTTATCCCCTAATCTGGGAAGGCCAGCAGGGGTAGGCAGCTTCCAACCTGATCCGCTTTTCGGCAATGGCAACGCGATCCAACAATTCTCTGCCGGATATCCGACGAATGTGTTTAACGGATTCCCGGTGGCGTCGCTGCAATTCCGAGAGGTCGCGACTGACTTCAGAAACCCTATGGTGCATAAGTGGAACTTTGCGATACAGCGGGAATTGGGAGGGCAGACGGCTCTGGAAGTTGGTTATATCGGCAACCACCAATCGCACCAGCTTCTGCAACCGGACTTCAATAACTGTTACAACGTTGCAACCACAAACTCCAGCATTACGTGCCAAAACTTGCGGCGGTATCCGGACATCGGCGGTAT
>CAXTWT010000023.1:21379-24687 GCA_964247955.1 uncultured Bryobacteraceae bacterium | reverse complement strand
AACTATGACCTGCCGTTTGGACGCGGCAAGCAGTACGGAGCAAATCTAAACCGGGTACTGCAAACTGCCTTAGGGAATTGGCAGGTGAACGGGATTTTAAGCCTGCGCACCGGCCAGCCATTCACGCTGAATGCTAGCGGCTGCCAAGGGGTTTGGAATCGGTGTCAACCGACCTTAGTTGCTGGCGCAGATCCAAACGCCGCGCCTGCCGGTGGCCGTAACCCAAGTCAGTGGTTTAACACCGCCAACATCTTGGCGCCTGCTCCATTGACAGGTGGAAACCTCGGGCTTCAAACCAATTACGGGCCTCCGACACGCACGCTGGACTTCTCCATCTTCAAGAATTTTGCCTTTACGGAACGGTATCAGTTGCAGTTCCGCGCGGAAGGCACTAATATTGCTAACACGCCGCAATTCAACCTTCCTGACAATAACCGTCAGGACGGCAATTTCGGTGCGATTACCAGCACCAGTGCCGGTTCGGAGCGTCACATCCAGTTCCAACTTCGGTTCCAGTTCTAATTCTCAAGCCTCAAGCTCCGTCGCGTTCTTTACGCGGCGGGGCTTTTCTTTTTGCTATACGTTGTTTAGTTGATACCTTTCTTTCTTTTTCTGCTTCTCCTCGTCCCTTCTGAACCGCAACCCTCGCTACTACAGCGTGGGCTCCTGGCTTTAAAAAACGGGCAATTAGCAGAAGCCAGGCATGATCTGGAAACAGCTTCGCAAACCGATGCGCAAAACCCGTATATCTGGAGTTCCCTCGCCCAAACTTATCTGCGCTTAAAGCTGCCCGAAAAAGCTTCCGCCGCCGCCCGTACCGCCGAAAAAACCAGCGCGGACAACCCGTTGATTTTCCATGCTCTGGCAATGTTCTATGGAGAAACCGGCGAACTTCGCCATGCCGCCGAGCTGGAACAAAAGTTCGCTGAAAGTCCCAAAGCCGACCGTGATGCACTCGCCCGCGCCGCTAGCTTGTATCTCAGCGCAGGCGAAACGCGGCGGGCCGTCCCTCTTGCCAAAAGAGCAGTTGGGCAGGAATCTTCGCCCGAAAAAGAAAACCTCCTCGGACGAGCCCTAACCGCCGCCGGTCAAACGGAAGAAGGGGAGAAGCGCCTGCAATCCGCTTGGGAAGGCGCAAAAACAGATGCGGGAATCGCTTTTGACTATACGCAAGCCTTATTGCATCGTCAGGATTTCACGCAAGCGGCGAACGTAATTGAGACAGCCCTTTCCGCCCACCCACAGGACCCGCAGTTAACCTTGGCGTTGGGCGTCGCCCGCTACGGGCAAAGGCGCTTCAATGAAGCCATTGCGGCATTTCTGAAAGTAATCGAACTTCAGCCCGCCGTAGAACAGTCGTATCTGTTTATCGGTCGCATGCTGGAACAAGCGGGAGATCATCTTCCCCAAATCACAAAGGATTATGAAAGCTGGGCCGCGCGGGAACCGGGTAACGCCAAAGCTCAATTCCTGCTGGCGAAAGCATTGTTAACGCAGGACCACCGCAGTGAACGGGCGCAAGCGCTCCTGCAAAAATCCATTGCGCTAAATGACAAGGATTGGGAACCGCACGATCAGCTAGGAACGCTGCTGGCCGATAAACACGATTGGCAAGCGGCAGCAGCCGAATTAAACCGCAGCATCGAGCTAAACCCGAAGGAGCCGCTACCGCATTATCATCTGGCCCGTGTCTACGACCGGCTGGGTCAGCCTGAGCGCGCCGCAGCGGAGCGTGAACTGCATCAGAAGCTAACAGGCTCCCCCAAGCCGGAACCGTAACATCACGTTTGCTGCCTCTGCCGGGCAAAGTTAATGATGGGTCCCGTGAAAACAATGCCGGCGTTGGACTGATTGCCTGTCAACAGGTCGGTGGCGATCATTCCCCAAGGCCGTCCAAATTCCTCCCTTGTATCCGCTGCGACTTTTTGGAGGTATCCAGCCAGATCACTGCGTAATCCTTCCAATTTGTCGGTATTGGAAGCGGAGGGAAGAAAGAGATATCTGCGAACTTCAGCAAGTTTTTGCGCGGTGTCGCTCATGGTTTGCGCCCACCAGACAATGGTTGTGTAGTCCGCAATAATCACGCCCCGTTGCATGTCGCTGAGAGAAGGGAATAACTGCTGAAAACCGCTTTGCCCCGCTTCTTTCATCTTCTTCCAAAGGTCATTATCTTCGAGCGGCTCCAGTCGGAGGGGGTCTACCTCGTCATCATGAAGGGCAATTTGCATGGCTTGCCGCCCGATAGCCTCGTATTCAGCGGAAGGTCGCGGCGTCTCGCCCTGGAGAAACAGCGCCTTCGTTAAGGAATCGTCGTAGCTGGCGCTGGCGTACACAACCGTGCGGCCAAACTTTTGGATGCCGCCGAGCAGATCATTCTTTTCTCCCGCCGTCAGTAATTTCAGCCCAACCGCCGCGCCCAGCTCGCCCCCCATTGTTTCCCGGTCCGTTTCTTCATGAACCTCGCAGTAGGTCTGATTCAGGGTGAGATGGGGCGGGCTAAGGACCAGGCCGGAAGCGCGGTAACTGGCTGTCAGAAGAAAACTGGAAGCGAGGAGTTTTCGTAACTTGCTATGATCTGCCGCTCTCCCTTTTCCGCCGGTGTTCCACAAACCAGCCTGGATACTGCTTGCGGTGGCGGTATCGGTCAGGGTCAGCTCGCCGGTTTCCGGACTGAATAGTGTCTGGCCCTTGAGAGCCAGCTTCGAAACGGAGATGAAATTATAAATCCCGAGAAGATTGATTTTCAGTGTGTGCTTTGCCTGCTTGAGATTCGAAAAGACGCTTTGCACGGCGGTAATTCCCGCAGGCAAACTGCCTTCATTGCCCAAAAGACCGCTGAGATCGCACCGGAGCGCATTCTCGACGGCATTGCGTCCCTTCCCGTCGAGCACCACCAAGTCTATTTCGTAAAGGAATGCCGCTCCTTTTGCGGGCAGGCTTCCCAGCTCAAAAGAAATCGCCAGTTCCAAAGTCCTTTGAACCCCCGCTTGTATTGTTCCCGTAATGGCAGCCAGCGTGCCGGCGTCCAGCTTTGCGCTTTTGAGTTCGTCCAAATTAGCCTGGACATCGGGACTGATAGCCGAGATTATCTTAGTGAGAAGATCGCCGCCTCCGAACTCTGCTCCCAGGCCCGCGCCGGCAGTGACGCTGGCCGTCCATTGAGAGCTGCGCTCTTTGTAGTAGCCGAGGCGAACCGTATGCGGCCCTACTTTGCGCACGCGAATTTCATAGCTGCCGGACAAGCGATAAGAACCGCCAACCGTGATCGACGCTCCTGGTGAAACCTGTACCGCGCCGAGCAGCGGAAG
>CAXTWT010000023.1:7787-21369 GCA_964247955.1 uncultured Bryobacteraceae bacterium | reverse complement strand
GCGGAAGGTCAGGAAGGGCAAGCGGATTAGGGGCCACGGCTAAGCTGGCTGCCGCAGAAAATTTCAGATCGCCGCTGCCGGAAATGGCAACGACCGTGTCCGGTTCTACCGCCTGAAGATCTTCAATGCTGCCCGGCAGTTGGAAGTGGGCAATGGTTTCCCGAATCGCTTCCGAAACAGCGGGCGGATGCGGAAGGGTGGAGAACTTCCGGTAATTGGTGAGTGAAACGGAAGAGTCGGCATTGAAACCAAACTGCAGATCCGATACAGGGGCCATGATCGAGGAACTCACTGTTCCGGTAAAGCCAAGCGACACGTACCGCTCCGTAGGCTTTACCGGAACATCTTCACCATAATGATCCGGGCTGAAAAGCGAGTCGGTTTGCCCCGGAGCAAGTTTCGGACTGGGAACAAAAATTCCGAGATTGCCGTTCAGCCCGGCCTTGATGGTGAGGGCTACCTGATCCGTGCCGAGGGGAACAGGCTTTTGCACCTGTAAACCTGTTTGCAACGAAGTGAGCGCCGGGTTCTCCAGAGTCAAAGAAGCAATTCTGTTGATCGACTGGCCTGCAACGGATAGTTCAGGAAGAATCTTGAAGTATTTCGCAAGGGCAGATGTTGCTGCGGGTTCGATCTGGAGATCGAGGCCCAGGTTGTCTCGCAGGCTGAGGGTTGGCATAAGTTCTCCGAAATCAGCAAAAACAGCAGCTAATTTTCCATCTTCCGAAACACTATATTTCTAAGCCGTTCTGTTGCCGAAAATAGCCCATGGCGACTGAAGCAGGAAAAACGAAATGAAAGAAGCTATTATCGCCGGTCACTACGATCCGGTCTTGGTTGCAGTCTCTATCATAATTTCCATCTGTGCTTCTTATGTCGCCTTGGACCTTGCGGGGCGCATCACTGAAGCTCGCGGAAAGATCCGGTTTTTCTGGTTAAGCGGCGGCTCTTTGGGCATGGGAACCGGCATTTGGGCGATGCACTACATCGGGATGCTCGCGTTCCGTTTGCCCGTTCCAGTGCGCTATCACGTGCCGACAGTGGGCGTCTCCTTGCTGGCGGCTGTGTTTGCTTCGGCAGTCGCATTATACGTAGTGAGCCGGGACCGGATGCGCCCCATCGACTTGGTATGGGGCAGCTTGGTAATGGGCAGCGGCATCTGCGCCATGCACTACATCGGCATGGTCGCTATGCGGCTTCCGGCATACTTTGAATATCGATGGAAAACGGTCGGCGTGTCCGCGCTGATCGCCGTCGCTGTAGCGGGAGCCGCTCTTTTTATCGCTTTCCACCTTCGGGAGCATTCGGGAAAAAAGTCCTGGACGCACAGCGGAAGCGCGCTTGTTATGGGCCTAGCCGTTTGTGCCATGCACTATACGGGCATGGCGGCGATTTGCTTCCATTCTTGCGCGCTTCCGGGAAACCCGAAATATTCGGTCGGTATCTCTTCGCTCGGTGTTGCGGGCATTATCGCCGTTACGCTCCTGGTGCTGCTCATTGCGTTACTCGGCGCTATGGTGGACCGGCATTTTGCTCTGCAAAGAGGGATGCTGGGCGCGTCGCAGCGCGAGTATCGCCTGCTGGTGGAGCACAACTTAACGGCGGTTTGCCGCACCTCGCTGACCGGCAGCATTCTGGACGCCAATCCAACGTGCATCCGGATTCTCGGATACGAAAATCTGCAGCAACTAGTTGGCGTCAACATTGCCGATCATTACTGGCATCCAGAGGACCGCATCAGGATCGTGGAACAACTGCGGGCGCGCGGTTTTTTAAACAGCGTCGAAGTTTGCCTGAAGCGAAGGAATGGAACGCCTTTGTGGGTGATCTACAATCTTGCGCTGGCGCAAGGGCCGGAAGGACACTTGACGGAAGTGGTTGCCTCAGCCATGGACATCTCCGCCACCAAGCAAACGCAGCAGGAATTATTAACGGCAAAGGAGCAGGCGGAAGCCGCCACGCTTGCTAAAAGTCAGTTCCTGACCAACATGAGCCATGAGCTGCGGACCCCCTTGAACGGCGTCCTCGGTATGACGGCGCTGGTTCTTGACTCTCGCATCTCCTCGGAAACAAGAGAATGCCTGGAAGTGGTAAAAACATCAGCCGATACTCTGCTCGAAATCGTCAACAATGTTTTAGACTTCTCGAAGTTCGAGATGCAAAATCTAGTTCTTCATCGAAGCGAGTTCGATCTGCCGGTGCTTTTGCACGATGCACTCAGGGCTGTATCGCCCGCCGCCTTCGAAAAAAACATCAGAATCATCACTGAATTTTCGCCGGATCTGCCTAAACGGGTGCTGGGCGACGCAGGGCGATTGCGGCAGATACTGTTGAACCTGCTGGGAAACGCCGTCAAATTCACGCATGAAGGAGAAGTAACGCTCAGCGCCAAAGCCGAGCGGCAAGCTGATAACGCAACCCTGCACGTGTCTGTTCGCGACACCGGCATCGGCATTCCTGCCGACAAGCTCAATACAGTCTTCGACGCCTTCTCGCAGGCGGACAACTCTTCCACGCGCTCCTACGGCGGGGTGGGCCTCGGTCTGGCTATCGCCACGCGATTAGTGGGCGCTATGGGCGGAAGCTTGCGGGTGGAAAGCCGGGCGGGTCAAGGAAGCGCGTTCCGCTTCGACCTGCAAATCGGCATTGCCGGCCCGAAAAGCATGATGGATCAAACACCCAATTTCTTAAGCAACCGGAGCTAACTGATCCAGTTCGTTGAGGATCTGTTCGCGCAGTTGGTTCGTTACGGCAGCGCGGTCCTTCAGGTTGAAATGGCGCGTGTCAATGGGCGGCAGAATGCGCAGGATAACTTCGCCGGATTGAACGATTCCGGCCCCATAAGGCAGAACATCCCGTGTTCCGATCAGCACTAGCGGAACGAGCGGAACCCCGGCTTTGATGGCGATATAGGCTCCTCCTTCTTTGAAAGGACGCAAAACCCCGTCATGAGAACGTCCGCCTTCCGGAAAGATCAGAAGCGAAATCTTCTTCTGTTGAATAACATCGGCGGCCTGCTGCATGGTTTTCACGGCGGCGCGCGGGTCTTCGCGGGGCACCGGAATGTGACCGGCTTGTCTGAGGTGCTGTCCGAGAAAGGGAATCTGAAATAAGCCGCGCTTAGCGAGAAAACGGAATTGCACCGGAATGTGAGCCATCGCTACGGGCGTGTCCATATAACTCAGGTGATTGGCGATAAAAACGTAGCTTCCGTGGGGGTCGATCTGGTCTAATCCCTCCACGCGGACTTTTATTCCGCTGACTGCCAGCAAGGTTCTGGCCCAGAAGCGCGCGACTCGGGTTTGTATTATGCCGTTGTTGTCAAAAAAGGAAACAACGATGCTGATCGTTCCGAAAAATACAAATGCCAGAACGATTGCGGGATCAGTCAACAGGAGACCGCGAAGCCATTTCATGAAGTCTCTATTTTACGAGGGCGGCGCGTGCTTCTCCTACGACAAAGAGTGATCCGGTAAAGAAAACAACCGCGTTCCTGGGAGCGGCGCGGGCGGCAGCAATGGCTTCCCCTATCGATTGCGTGACAATTGTATCGGGGTGAGACGTAATTTCCGCAATCGCTTCCGGTCGCAGGGCGCGCGGAAAATGGGGCGCGGTCAGAATCAGGCGATCAGCCAGGGGAAAAAGCTGAGCCGTTACTTCCTCAATCGCTTTGTCGCGCATTGCGCCGTAGACAATCCAGACCGGACGACCGCCGCAGAACTCGTGAATATAGTCCGCTAAGGCGACGGCTCCGGCTGGATTGTGCGCTCCATCGAGAACGAAGTCCGGGCTGTGCGAAACGTACTCCAGGCGTCCGGGCCAGCAAGTGTTTTCCAAACCTTTCTGAATGGAGCGCGTGCCGATTTGAAGCTGTTGGCAGGCTTTAATGGCTGCCAAAGCATTATCGATTTGATGCCTGCCGGGAAGCGGGAAGGAATAGGAAACGCCTTCTGCTTCGAAGAAGCAGCCATAAGAAGTTAATTGAATATCTGACAATTCGGTGCTGGCCGATGTAATCGGTACATTTAATTCGCAGGCTCTTTGGCGAATAACAGCTTCCGCCGGGGCGGATTGCGGCGCCAGGATCAGCGGCACATGCGGTTTCAGGATGCCTGCCTTTTCTCCCGCAATCAGCTCCAGGCTGTTGCCCAGAAACGATTCATGATCGAAGGAAACCGGCGTAATAATGCATAGCTCAGGATGAAGGACGTTCGTGGCGTCCAGCCTTCCGCCTAGGCCGACTTCGATCACGCTGATCTGGCAGCGCTCGCGAAACAGCAGAAACGCCATGGCCGTCACCGTTTCGAAATACGAAGGATGCTCATCAATTTTGTCTTGACGCAGCAGTTCCTCCGCCGCTCGGTGAACCGTGTCGAAGGCGGCGGTGAACTCCGCGTCGCTCACCGGCTGGCCGTTGATCTGAATGCGCTCAGTAGGCGCAATCAAGTGCGGCGAAGTATAAAGACCGGTTCGGTAACCGGCTTCGCGAAGAATGCTGGCAACAGCGGCACAGGTGGAGCCTTTACCGTTAGTTCCCGCCACATGCACAAAGCGCCCGCCGTGTTGCGGGTTGCCGAGCGCAGCCAACAGCGCTCCCATTCGCTCCAAGCCCCATTTAGCCCCTACTTTTAACTCGTTGCCGAGCGAGTAAAGGAAGCGAACGGAGTCGTAATAGCTCAAACCTGATTTTAAGCGGGGGCGTATGGCGGCGCAATGCCGGCTTTTCGATATTTCAAGTGATCTTCGTCTTGGCCTGTTTCTCGCGGATCGCCATTACCGTAGAAACATTGTCTTCCACCCAGCTCGTGAGCGCCTGGACATGGGGCGCAATCTCCCGTCCCAGCTTGGTAAGGCTGTACTCCACCTTCGGCGGAACGGTAGGGTACACGGTACGTAAAACAAATCCATCGGACTCCAGCGCTTGCAGTGATTGCGCCAGCATCTTCTCGCTCACGCCGCCGATCCGGCGCGCCAGCTCACTAAAGCGATGTGTCCGCTCCAGCAGCACGATTAAAATCAACGATCCCCAGCGCGAAGTGACGTGGTTGAGCACGCCGCGCGAAGGACAATCGGGTTTGTACAGGTCTCCTCGGCGGCCCTTCCCTTTCGGCATTGAACATTTTGCAGCTAAAGGCATGTTAGTAGCTTACCTTAAAGTACGTACTTACAAAAAGTAACAAACTGGGCTACGCTTGTTCTGTAGTTAACGTGAATCGTTGACCAGGAGAAAACAAATGATTGTCGTTACAGGCGCAAATGGAAAGTTAGGGCGTCATGTCATACAAGGATTGCTGGAGAAAGTACCCGCGCGCCAAATCGTAGCTGCTGTTCGTGATAGGGAAAAGACGCGCGATCTGGCTGCGCTTGGAGTGCAGTTGCGCGAGGCCGACTACTCGCGGCCGGAAACGCTCGATACAGCCTTCGCAGGGGCGGATAAAGTTCTGCTGATCTCGTCTAGCGAAGTCGGACAGCGAGTCGCACAGCATCAAGCTGTTACTGATGCTGCCAAAAAGGCTGGAGTAAAACTGCTTGTTTACACCAGCATTCTTCGGGCAGACATCTCCACTCTTGCCCTGGCATCGGAGCACAAAACAACAGAGAAGTATATCCGGTCTTCCGGCGTGCCCTTCGTCTTCTTGCGGAACGGCTGGTATCTGGAAAATCAAACTGCGGCGCTTGCACCCGCGCTCCAGCACGGAGTCATCATTGGCGCCGCTGGTGAAGGACGCTTTGCTGCGGCGGCGCGAGTGGACTATGCCGGGGCCGCTATTGCTGTTCTAACGACTGCGGGCCACGAAAACAAAATTTACGAGCTGGGAGGCGATGAGCCGTATACTTTATCTGAACTGGCTGCTGAGGTGTCCAAACAAGCAGGAAAGCAGATAAGATACCAGAACCTGCCGCAGCAGGACTATGCCGCAGCACTGATTGGGTTTGGTTTGCCGGCTCCGCTCGCCGGCGCGATCGCGGACGCGGATGCGGGCGCGGCGGAGGGAGAGCTCGATTGCTCAGTTCACGATCTCAGCATCCTTCTTGGAAGACCTACCATGACGTTGGCTGAAGCAGTCAGATCCACGCTTGCGGCATAAGCGCGGCGGCGGGCAATGTCTAAGTCCAGCGCCCTACCGCTTCAGCAGGGGAGCAATCAACTTGAAAACGTCCTGCGCGACGATCTTGTTGCCTTCCCCATTCGGATGAATTCCGTCGGGCTGCATCAATTCCGAATGCTGATATACGTTCAAAAGCAGAAACGGAATGAGGGGGATTTTGTGCTTCTTCGCCAGTTCCGGAAACATAGCGGTAAACGGCTTGACGTAATCGGAGCCAAAGTTAGGAGGCAGCGTGATGCCGAGCAGAACCAGCGGAACCTTAGCGGCCTGGATGCGCGTAATCATTTCGTCCAGGTTTTGGCGGGTAGAATCCACCGGAACGCCGCGCAGCCCGTCATTGCCGCCGAACTCCAGTACAACCAGGGCCGGATGCTCGGCAATCACATTTTCAATACGGGCTAGTCCGTCCGTGGTGGTGTCGCCGCTCACTCCCTGGTTATCGACCCGGTACTTATACCCGTGCTGTTGCAGCAAATCTTGCAAGTCATCCGGGTAACTCCGTCCGGCTACACCGGCAGTCAAACTGTCGCCGAACGTAACAATTACCGGGCCTTCGGCTGGAGGGGCAACTGCGCTCGTGGAACTGGGAGCAGCTTCCGTACGTTGTTCTTGTATAGGGGCTTGGGGCTTTTCTCCGCAACTGATTGCGGGCAGGACGGCAATAAAACAAAATGCCGCTGCGAAAATAGAGTTAGACCGCTTTCTCTCCACATCTTCAAGATTGACATGCACTCTTCCACGGTTCCGCCCGACACTATCCAAGTCCGCCATCTGTTTAAAACCATCAACAACGGCTCCCACACGGTTGAAATTCTCCGCGATATCAATTTTTCCGTTCCGGCAGGGCAGTTTCTCGCCATCATGGGCGCGTCCGGCAGTGGAAAAAGCACGTTACTCGGTTTGCTCGCCGGTCTCGATACGGTAACTTCCGGCAGCGTCGTGCTGGATGGAACGGACATCAGCCGTATGCGCGAAGACGCTTTGGCGCGGCTGCGCGGGCGCAAGATCGGATTTGTCTTTCAGTCTTATCAACTGGTGCCGACCTTGACGGCGGAAGAAAATGTCCTGCTGCCTGCCGAACTGATCGGGTCGGATAAGGATGTGCGTCGGCGCGCGAAATATCTGTTGGAGCGCGTGGGCTTGCGGGACCGTGCGCATCACTATCCGGTGCAGTTGTCGGGCGGCGAACAACAGCGGGTGGCGTTAGCGCGGGCCTTCGTGACGCAGCCTCCCATTCTCATGGCGGATGAGCCGACCGGAAACCTGGATAGCGCCAACGGTCAGCATGTGCTCGATCTCCTCCTGCGGTTGAATCGGGAGGAGCGGACCACTTTAGTTCTGGTGACGCATGACCGGCATCTGGCCGAGTATGCGGATCGCGTCATCACTCTCTCCGATGGGCAATTGCTGAGCGACGAATTGATTGGGCAGGAGATAAGGGCGTAATACGTGTTTCTGAAAACAGCTTCTAAAATTGCCTGGCGCGATCTGCGGGCGGCTCCGGCCAAGTTCATGTTTGTCACACTGGCCGTGGCGGTGGGCGTAGCGGCTCTGAGCGGCGTGAAAGGCTTCGGCTATGCCTTCAAAGGGATGCTGCTGCGGAACGCCAAACAACTGATTGCGGCGGATGTGCAGGCGCAAACCTGGAACAATCCCACGCCGGAGCAGTTGCAGGCAATCGAAAATATCGGTTCCCGTTTCGGTCGGATGATGCGAATAACGGAAACGATCTCGATGTCGCGGTCCGACAAACAGCGCGTGCCGCAGATGGTTTCGGTGAAAGCGGTTGATCCCGGAGCTTATCCCTACTACGGCAATCTTGGATTACAGCCTTCGCGTCCACTAACAACTTTATTGTGTGACGACTCGTCGGCAGTAGTAACGCCTGAGTTATTGATGCGTTTAAAAGTGCAGCCTGGAGACCGCATTCAGTTAGGCGGCAAGGAGTTTCGCATTGCAGGAACGCTCGTGTCGGAGCCGGACCGGTTAGCCTCCGGGTTCGGGCCGGGAATGCGGGTATTGATTAATCGCGCCGGTTTGGAGCGGACCGGCTTGATTCAGTTCGGCAGCCGGGCAGCGCAGCGGTTTCTCTTCAAGCTGCGGCCCGATGCAAACCTCGACGCAGTCCGCGACGGCTTGAAAGCGGCATTGCCCCGCGTGTTCCTGACCGATTACCGCGAGGGCAGCCCCGTGGTCGGCAAGGCTATCGACAACACAACCACATTCTTAAGCTTAATAAGCCTGATTGCCCTGATTGTCGGGTCGCTGGGCGTAGCGATGGCGATGTACTCGCACTTGCAGCAGCGCATGGACAGCATCGCGGTATTCAAAGCCGTGGGCGCGCGTTCAAATCAGGTGATGCAGATCTACCTGATTCAAACGTTGTGGCTGGGACTTGCAGGCGGATTGATCGGCGTGGCGGTCGGAGCTTTAGTGCAGAAGTCATTCCCGATCTTGATCCGGCAAGTCTTCGCTTTGCTGCCGGAAGTGCCTTGGGACTGGTCCTTCAGCTTGCAGGGAATGGGGCTGGGCGTATTGGCGACCCTGTTCTTCACGGTGCCTCCGCTGTTGAACATCCGCAACGTGCGGCCTAGCTTGGTATTGCGGCGGGACATGGCGGACGCAGCGCAGGAAGGCCGAAAGCACTGGCGCGAGAAACTGCCTTCGCTGGCAGGCGCGGCCTTAATCGCGGCTGGATTCACTGGAATTGCGGTGTGGTTGAGCGACTCCTGGCGCATGGGCTTCTACTTCATCGCCGGATTGGCAGTGAGCGTTCTGGTCCTGACGGGCATTGCCGCGCTTTTGTTATTCGCTCTCCGTCGGCTGGTTCGCCTGTTCCATTCGCGCCTGCCGTCGATCTTGCGGCATGGCTTCGCCAACCTGTACCGGCCCGGCAATCAGGCGCGGTCGATCTTGGTGGCCTTGGGCATCGGGGTCATGTTTACGCTGACGACCTACCTGCTGCAAAGAACGGTTCTGCGAAACGTGACAAGCGAAGGACCGGGCCGCGAAGGCAACCTGTTCCTGCTGGATGTGCGGGACACGGCGGCGGTGTCGAAACTGGTGGAGTCGCAGCCGGGAGTCAGCGGCAAAGTCCAATTGGTAGGATATATCGTTTCGCGAATGCTCGGCAAAAACGGGGTGCCGACAGAACAATTACCGCTGACCAAGGTGCGCAAAGATCAACTGCAAACGATACGCATCACCACGGCAGCGAATCTGCCCGATGGAGTCGAATTGAAAGACGGGCGCTGGTGGAGCGCAGGAAGCGCAGAACCCCAATTAGCCGTCTCAGAGCAGGCAAGCCGTGAATTCCAATTAAAGCTCGGCGACCGGGTCGAGTTTCAAATGGCAGGCCGAACATTCAACGCTCCCCTGGTAGCGACTTTCCGGCGACTGGAGCGCGCCCCGGTCCGCTACGATCTGGTGTTCCCCCGTGAAGCATTGAAAGGCTTGCCGGTCGTCTATTACGGCGCGGCTCACGTAAACCCGCAGAACATCCCGCAAGTAGAGGAAGCCTTGTTCGAGCGCTTCCCCACCGTCACCGTCATGAACTTGGCGGACATTTTAAAGCGCATTCAGGAAGCGGTCGATCAAGTTGCTCTGGTAGTGCGCTTCCTGGCGCTGTTCGCCATCCTCGCAGGAATCATCATTTTGTCGTCCAGCGTGGCAGGCACCCGCTACCGGCGTATTCGCGAAGTAGCCATTTTAAAAACCCTGGGCGGAACGCGCGGACGCATTGCCGGAATCTTCTCCGTAGAATTTTCGATCCTGGGCGCAGTCGCGGGACTGATCGGCGGCGTACTGGCAAACATCTTCACGCGCATCATCTCAGAAAAGTTCATTGAAGCTCCCTTTGACTTCGACTGGCTGTCATTGCTGGTGGTAATGGCCGGAACCGCGCTGCTGGCAAATGGAGCAGGCTGGCTGGCAAGCGCCCGGATTCTCAATCAACGGCCCTTAGAAGTTTTACGAAGCGAGTAAGCGAAAGCAGGTGCGTTCCTGTTAAATCTGCCGGTCAACCCGCTCCCAAAGCTTTGTGAGCGGCAGCGCATCGCCGCGCGGCAAGACTAACTCCTCAATGCGTTCGGCGTTTTGCAGGAGGGAACTCCACATCCAGCCCTTACGAATTTCAGGGTCGAGCAGAAACACGGTTTCTATCTGCGTCAGGCGTTCGTACTTCTCGCATTTCTCATGCACGTGGCTCCAGCCGTCATCCGGGGAGAGAACCTCAATGATAAAGAGATCATTGCTCCGAGTGGGATAGGGTCGTTCCAGCTTCTGCGTGGAGGCGAGCACGTCAGGTCGTGGGCGCCATTGCGGGTGAATATGCAAATCCGCTTCCACACTCGTGTAGTAACCGAGTTCAATGAGCAGAAAAGAGATTGTCTGTTGGGTAATGCCGTGGAGGATAGAAGGCATAGCTTTCGGGACCGCCTCTCCAAACCAATACTCGTAGGCTGTGTCCTCATGAGCGTAAAGTCGCTCAAATTCTTCGAGCGTAAGCGATTGTGTGCCGGTCGCCATGCTTCTTAGGTTACCGGAAACACAAACTTTTGTCGCCTATTCTGTCGATGAACGGTTCTACTGCGAAGAAGCGATTTTATACTCAGAGTGCAGCCTGCTGCCGACTTCCGTCGGCTGACTCTCTTGCGTGCTGCTGTCTCTTGTCAAAACGTATTGTTGAATGTGCCCCACAACTGCAAATTGTGGTCTTTGAGGATATCGCGATTGACTTTTTTCCAGACATCCTCGGTATGGACTATTTAGGGGGAATCTGGATCAGCGACGAAAGCGCTCTCCGCGACTTTGCCGGATGCGGCGCGGAGTGTGACGATTATCCGGTAGAACTCCGCGAATTTTCCCTTCGCCGCCCCGAGCAGGTAAAACTTTGGCGCCGGTGGGTAACCCAAAAAATCTTCGCTCGGTATGGCGTCGAGGTTCCGGAAGACGCCCGGATTCTATTGGTAGACCTGTTCCGGCAAATCAAAACGGCTCGCCCGATAAAAATCCAGTAACCCGCTTTCGTTTCCGGTAAAACGCGTGCGCCGAGCTATCTGGACACTGGCGCAATACCTGACCAAGAACTGATATGGATCTGGCCCGGAAGCTAAAAATTTGCTTCGGCACAAGCGCTAGTACCGCATAGCCGTCTTGTAACCACTAACGCAAGTAGCTTTGTAACTACAATAGAGAGATGGAAATCGGTATTAAGCAAGCAAAGATTGATCTGTCGAAGCTGATCATCGCCGCCCAGAATGGCCAAAAAGTGTATTTGTTGAACCGGGGCAAGCGCGTGGCGGAGATCACGCCAGTGCGTACCAAAATAGCAAAAACCTCAAAACTGCCTGGCTATGGCATGTTCCGAGACGTCTTGAAAACGCCGTCCGATTGGGGCACGCCGGAGGCCCAGGAACGGGAAGAGAGAGAAGTGCTGGACATGCTGAGCGAGTGGTAATGGCGAAAACAGAAAAGTATCTTCTCGATACCCAAGCTTGTTATGCCTGGGCCGCCGGAAATTTACCGCGCAAGGTCGAAAAAGAGCTTCTGGTACGGTCCGGCGCGATCTATTACACGGATATCTCCGCCTGGGAAGTCTTGATCAAGTCGAAGTATGTTGATGTTGGTTTTACATATGCGAAATTCTGGCAATTAATGGATGCGATCCAGGCGGTGCCTTATCGCTGGTCGCGGCGGGACCTCGACCGCTTTTCCGACTTGCCTGTTTTCAAAGATCATCGTGATCCATTTGACCGTATGATCATCGCGCAGGCAATGGTCGCGAATTTAACACTCGTGGGTGGCGACGAGAAATACGCCCGGTACAAAGACCTGAAAACTTTATGGGAGTAATTCGTTCAAAGAGAATAAAATGTTGTCTCAGGTTTTCACAGCTCTCCTTGGAAGGCTTGGTGAAGCAGAGATTTCTTCAGCGTGTCCAGGGCAGTGAGCTTTTGTCGGTAGATGGATTCGAGGCGTTGAATTTCGTCGCGAAGAGCGTCAAATTTAGCGACAATCATCAGTTGCTGCTTCCGATCGTGTGGAAACGGGATAATGTTACTCAGTATTCGCTTGGGCGCGGTATGCTTGACCATTGTTCCGGTTGCTGATCCCTTGATGTTTTTAAGGAAAGTCTCGCTCGTCATAAAGTAGTAGAGAAATCGCTTCTCTATGCAGTCGTTAAAAAGTAACCCGCCCAATCCGTTGGTTATGTAACACATTATCCGTCTCAACGAAAGCTGGCTTGCCAAGAATCTTCATCTTTGATGAACAAAGTTGTATGTGCAGGGATGGAACGAGAGTTCTCCAGACCCGCCGGTAGCCGCTAAATTCGACTCCAGGAAAATCGCCTGAGTACGCCTACACCATCGGTCACCAAAATCTTAGATGCTCCAAGCCTTTTTCTTTTCTGTTGCTTACAACAGATCTGACCACTTTGTGAAAGTGGTTGGACGTTTTCACTTGCTACCGTATGGCCGCATGGCCAAGTCTCGCTGCCAATCGCGCTAACGCCCGTTTCAGCACCGGCCCGAAAACGCCGGAAGGCAAAGCTAAATCCTCCTTAGATGCCGTCAAAACCGGCCTGACTGGGCGCACGATTCTGCTGACGAGCGAGGATGCCGCGCTGTATCGCGCGCACGTCGAACGGTTTCGCCGTGAACTTCAGCCTGTAAGCGAACTCGAAGCGCAGTTGGTGCAAAATCTGGCCGACACTCAGTGGCGTCTCAACCGCATTCCCGGCCTGGAGTCCGGCCTTCTCGCCCTGGGCCGCAAACGCTGCGCCCCGGACCTGTTTGCCGACGAAACAGAACCCCAAGTGCGGGAAGCGCTGCTCAACGCCCACTTGCTCAACACCGAAGCCCGGCGCTCAAAAACCTGTACCTGCAGGAAAGCTGCCTGTGTCGCCAATACGAGCGCGACCGGCGCGAACTAGACCGGTTGCGGGAAGAGCGCGCCGAGCAGGAACAAAAGCAGGAAGCGAAGCGTCAGTGGGAAAAAGAAAAGCGCTCGATTCTACGATGCGGCTGCGATGACTGCACTAACTTGGCGCGGCGTTTATGGCCGCAACTTGTGGATAATGAGGAGGCCCTCGACGAGATGGCTTCGAATTTGCAAACCGAACGCAAACCGCAAGGGCCGCCTCGAAACTCCCAAACGGAGGACCAAACGAAGTGACCGGTTTTCTTTTTGCCGAAGCATTCACAAGCCTGAGAAAAAAGTTGGATGCCGGACAAGTGATTGTCAGAGTAAGAACTCTACTTAGTCATCAACCGACCGGACCGCTGCGGGCGAGGCAACTCGTGTTCTAGTTTGGAGGCGATGAACAAGAAAGAGTTGATTGAGCAATTGGCCAAACAATCGCATCAATCCAAAGGAAAAGCGGCGGATCAGGTGGACACGCTCGTCTACGGTCTGCTGAAAGAATTGAAACAGGAAAAGACTAAACCCTCCAAAGCCGCCGGCGGTTCGCC
>CAXTWT010000023.1:1381-7687 GCA_964247955.1 uncultured Bryobacteraceae bacterium | reverse complement strand
TGAAAGAATTGAAACAGGAAAAGACTAAACCCTCCAAAGCCGCCGGCGGTTCGCCGAAGCCTCCGGCTCCCCCGTCTTCTCCTTCTTCCGCAAAGGGCAAAAAATGAGCGACACAGTACGCGGTAAAGCGCTGACCGAGTTGATCACGCGCTGCCTTCGCGAGGGCACTCCCATTGAGATTGACGGCTTGGGCAAGTTTCAACTCGATCAGGAGGAGGTCGTTTTTCGTCCGAACGACCGCATTCGCGTCTTCCTGGCATACGCGGAAGAAGACCGGGCCACTGTCAAAAAGCTCTACGACGAGCTGCACGCCGCCGGGTTTGAACCATGGATGGACATCGCCAAATTGATGCCAGGGCAAAACTGGCCGCGCGCCATTCAACAGGCCATTGATGTCACGGATTTTATTCTGGTGAACTTCTCGCATCGGTCGGTCGGAAAGCGCGGGCACTTCCAATGTGAATTGCGGCATGCTCTAGAAGTAGCCGACCGCATGCCGCTCGACGACATTTTCCTGGTTCCGGTCCGTTTAAGCGAGTGCGACGTGCCGAACGAAATCGCCCGCACCACGCAATACATCGACCTGTTCCCCGATTACGAAGTCGGCTTCAAAGCTCTCACTAACATGATGACCGCGCAAGCCTTGAAGCGGCGCAAAAAGAGCAGCCGCAACAAGCCAAAGCGTAGAATCCTTTAGCTTTTGCTGCTGATTTTCTTCTTGGCTTCACTAGCCAGTTTCGAATCAGGAGCAATTTGCATCACTTTTTGAAAGGCGAGGCGGGCGGCGTCTTTGTTCTTCAGCTTTTCTTCTGCTTCGCCTAATTTATAGAAAGCTTCCGGTGAGCTGGGATTGTACTTTGTGGCCCGCTCGTAGCGGCTGAGGGCGGCGCGGTACTTGCCGCGATGCCAGTAGTAATTGCCCACCCTGATATTGCGGTCGGACTCCAACGGGTTCAGGACAAACTTTTCCGGCACCAGGGACTCATCCTCTTCCGGCGGATCTTCTTCACTCGGAACGTGCGAAGTTTGGCTGGAATTCGGCGGAACGGGAACCGGTTGATTTGACTGTTGCTGCGGCAACCCAAGTACGGGATAAAGGGTGAATAGACAAGCCGCCAAGAATGCGCGTGTCACAATTAATTATAGCTGCCCATGGAACTTCGTGAAAAAGTAGCGCAGCTTCCCACCCAGCCCGGCGTTTACCTTTACAAAGACGGAGAAGGTACGGTTCTCTATGTCGGCAAGGCGAAAAACCTTCGCAGCCGCGTACGGAGCTACTTCAATGAGGACCGGCTGGCGGAAGCCAAAACCGGAAGCCTGATCCGGGAGGCACGTGATCTTGACTTCATTCAGGTTGACAACAACAAGGAAGCGCTCGCGCTTGAAAACAACCTCATCAAGCAGTACAAGCCGCGCTTCAACATCCTGCTGCGCGATGACAAAACCTATCCCTACATCAAACTAACGAATGAAAAGTATCCGCGCGTCTATGTCACGCGGCGGGTTCTCAAAGACGGCGCAGCTTACTTCGGCCCCTACTTTCCGGGCAACCTGGCGTACCGCCTTCTGCACTTCATTCATCGGCACTTCAAAATTCCCTCCTGCAAGCTCGATTTCTCCAGGCGCTACACCCACCCCTGCCTGCAATACCACATCCACCGCTGCCTCGGGCCCTGTGTTCGGGAGCTGGTGACGGATGAAGATTACACAGCAGCGGTGCGCGATGTCCGCTTGTTTTTGGAAGGACGACACCGCGATCTCGCCCACGAACTCGAAGGGCGCATGAACGCGGCGGCGGAAGACATGCGCTTTGAAGAAGCTGCTAGTCTGCGCAATTTAATTGTCACCGTGCATGAGGTAGAAGAAAAACAAAAGGTCGCCTCCGCCGAAGGCAACAACGTCGATATCTTTGCCTATCATGCCGAGCCGCCTTTAGTAGCGATAAACCTGTTCCACATGCGTAACGGCAAAATTGTGGACCGGCGTGATCTTTACTGGGAAGACCAGATAGAATTCAACGCTTCCGAATTCATAGGAGCCTTGCTGAAGCAGGTTTATCTCAACAGCAAGTACATACCGGGCACGATCCACGTTCCTGCGGAGTTTGAAGACCGCGAAGAACTGCAGGACTTCCTGACAGACTTGCGCGGCGGTAAGGTTGAAATCGCCACGCCGCAAAGAGGGGCGAAGAAGGCTCTGCTCGATCTGGTCGAGATGAACGCCAAGAACAGTTTTCATCAGCGCTTCCGAACACTCAAGCCTTCGTCGAAAGCTATCCAGGAAGCTTTGCAGGAAGCATTGAACTTGCCGGAAGCGCCCCGGCGCATCGAATGCTTCGACATCTCCCACATCCAGGGAACCGATAAAGTCGCCAGCATGGTGGTGTGGGAAGACGGCAAGATGAAAAAGTCCGATTACCGCAAATTCATCATTAGAACGGTGGTCGGCAACAACGATTTCGCTTCGATGCACGAAGTGATTACCCGGCGCTACTCCCGCCTGCAGGAAGAAAAGCAGCCGTTTCCCGGATTGGTGATTGTGGACGGCGGATTGGGGCAACTGCATGCGGCGGCCCATGCCTTGGAAGAGATCGGCGTCACTTTGCAGCCTCTTGCCTCCATTGCCAAACGCGAAGAATGGATCTATGTGTACGGGCAGGAAGACGAGCCGGTGATTCTTGACAAGTTCTCGCCCATCCTGCATTTGGTCCAAACCATTCGTGATGAAGCCCACCGTTTTGCGGTCACGTTTCATCGCACGCGCCGGAACGCCAGCCGGTTGACTTCTGAACTGCATGAGATTCCCGGTGTTGGGCCGAAAACGGTTGAGAAGCTGCTGAAAACTTACGGCAGTCTGGAGCGCGTGCGGCAAGCGCCGGAAGAAGAACTGATAAAAACAATTGGGAAGGTTGGGTCGGCAAAGCTGAAGGCGCACTTTGCCAACGACCTGACAAGGTCGCCGATGGTGCAAATTGCACCGGCCCCGGCCGACGGTGACCTACATCCCGTGGAAGAGCCGGTGAGCGAGCATGTCGGGTAGTCCGGCCTCTTCGATCTCTTTGGCTGTCTGCTCGATGGGATATCGTACTCTTCGCAGGGTGACGGTGTTGGCTTCGGAGTCGAACAGGGCGTAAGCGGCGCGCCCGTCGCCGTCGCGCGGCTGGCCGACTGAGCCGGGATTAATCATGTAAAGCACGTCGGGTTCAAGTTCCAGCACGCGCTCGTGATGATTGCGGGCCACTCTTTGGATCGCTCCGATCCGGCCTTTGGTCAGAAAAAAACCGCCCTGCAAATGGGTATGGCCGAAAAAGGCAAGCGGCAGTTCGAAATGTTCAAAGCAGTCGATCGCTTCCCTGGCCAGGGTGATGTACTCGTCCTCGTCGCGGGGTGAACCGTGCCAGATATGGAAGTGCTCCAGCTTGGTCGGGCCTTTCGCTAAACCGCGCAAGTATTCTAATTGCTCAGCGCCGAGCGCACCCGTCGTCCAGCGCGCCGCTCGTTGCGCTATTTCGTTAAACCATTGAAGGTTTTCCTCGCTGGCGACTGCCTTGTCGTGGTTGCCGCGAATCACCGCAGCGCAATGCTGCCGCGTCCAGTCCAACACCCGTCCTGGTTGCGCGTTATAACCTACCAGATCACCACAGCAAATAATCTGATCATATTGGCCTTCGGCGTCGGAGATCACCGACTGAAGAGCATGCCAGTTCGCGTGAGGATCGCTGAGTATCAGAAATCTCACTTATGCGTATTGTACCGATTGATCGAACAAATCCCGCATTTTATGTTCGTCCAGTACAATGCAAGACGATGTCACTGGTTGTAATTGGGTCCGTCGCCTATGACGCGATTGAGACGCCGCATGGAAAACGCGAGCGCGCCTTAGGCGGCGCTTGCACCTATATTGCGCTGAGCGCGAGCTATTTTACCCAAACGTCCATTGTGGGCGTGGTGGGCGAGGACTTTGCCCCGGAAGACCGGAGGGTGTTGAGCGACAAGGGAGTCGACTTGGAAGGCTTGGAGCAGACGCCGGGCAAGACGTTCTTCTGGTCTGGGGTGTACTCGGCGGATATGAATGACCGGACGACGCTGCAAACGGATTTGAACGTCTTCGCCGATTTCCAGCCGAAGCTTCCGCCTTCGTATGCAAAGGAGCCGTACCTGTTTCTCGGAAACATTCAACCGACCCTGCAGCGGGATGTGCAGCGGCAGATGAAAAGCGTCCGCTTCATCGGCGGCGACACAATGAACTATTGGATTACACAAACCCGTGAAGAACTGCTCCAGACAATTAAAGACTGGGACTTCCTCCTCATTAACGACAGCGAAGCCCGCATGCTGGCAAACGAAAACAACCTGCGGAAAGCGGCGGCGAAGATCCTGGATCTAGGCCCGAATACGCTGGTGATCAAACGCGGCGAGTATGGAGCCATGCTCGTGCGCAAAGATACTCTATTCATGGTGCCCGGTTATTTATTGGAAGACGTTTTTGATCCGACCGGAGCAGGAGACTGTTTTGCAGGCGGATTTGTCGGCTATCTGGCGGAGCGCGAATTTGACTTGCGCAACGGAAACTTTGACATTCATGAACTGCACCGCGCTGTCATTTACGGCTCCGTGATGGGAAGCTTCTGCTGCGAACAGTTCGGCGTGGAACGTTTTGGCACTCTGACTCGTAAAGAGATTGACGGGCGCTTTGAAGAGTTCAGAAGATTTACCTCATTCTAGAAATCATGCGATCTGGGTAGGGGCGAGCCTGGGCGTGCTGGTCTGCCTAGCTGCTTGGTGGTTCTATCGCCAAGGCTTTCTCCTTTACTACGGCGACGCGCAGGCGCATCTCAACATCAGCCGCAGCCTCATTGACTCCCGCACTCCCGGTTATGACCAGTTGGGTACCGTGTGGCTGCCGGTATTGCATCTGCTTTGCTTGCCGCTGGTCCGCAATGATTGGCTTTGGTCAACGGGGCTGGCGGCAACTGTTCCGGTCGCCATTTGTTTCGTGATCGCTGGCGTGTTCTTCTATCTGGCGGCGCGCGACGTTTACGATAGTTCCGTAGCGGCTGCCGTAGTTGCAGCATGTCTGGCATTAAACCCGAACTTGCTGTATCTATCGGTGATCCCAATGACCGAAACGGTCTTTATTGCCGGATTATCAGCCCTGGTGTTTGCCGTATGCCGCTTTCGCCTGACACAGGACTACCATCTGATTTTTCTAGGCGTGTTTGCTTCGTGGTGGATGAGCTTGACCCGTTATGACGGCTGGTTCCTGATCCCATTCGCCGGTGGATGGTTTGCGTTATGGGCCAACCGTAGAAGACTGTCCGTCTTTATGGTATTCGCGGCAGGAGCTTCTCTGGCTCCTTTATATTGGGCTGCGCATAGCTGGTGGGAAACCGGCAATGCCCTTGACTTCTTCAATGGGCCGTACTCGCCCAGAGCCATTCAGGGCGGCCAGTCATATCCGGGGTATCACAATTTGGCGGAGGCGTTTCACTATTACGGAAAAGCCGGCCAGTTATGCGCCGGTTGGGGATTGCTGCTGCTAGGGTTAATCGGAATTATATGCGCCTTCAGAACAAAGGCGCTGGCACCGGTGGCGTTTCTTGCCTTAACTCCAGCTTTCTATATCTGGAGCATGTACTCTTCCGGCGGGTCTCCCATTCACGTGCCTCAATTTTGGCCGCATGGATACTACAATACCCGTTACGGAATTGCCGTGGTTGTGTGGGCGGCCTTTGCAGCGGGTGCAATAGTGACAACAATGCCGCAAAGATGGAAACGGCTTGGGGCAGTGTTGCCGATCATTGCCGTTTTGCCGTGGCTGCTCGCGCCTTCGCGCGAAAGCTGGATCTGCTGGAAAGAATCACAAGTGAATAGCGTCTCCCGCCGAGCTTGGACCTCCGCTGAAGCTGATTATCTACAGGCGCATTACGAAACCGGGCAGGGCATTGTTGCTTCATTCGGGGATCTCACGGGAATCTTCTGCAAAGTGCGCATTCCGCTGCGTGAGGTGTTACATGAAGGGAATGGGCCGGAATGGTTTGCCGCAACCACGCGGCCTGATCTGTTCCACCGCGAATGGTGGGCCGTTGCACAAGATACTAACGACTTTCTGACAAAACCTTTACCGGGCGGAAGACAGGCTTCATACGGGTTAGCGCATCAAATACAAGCGAAGGATGCTCCCGTGCTGAAGACTTATCGGGCTACTCAATGACGGTTGAAATTCCATACACGAAGCTGCACGGCGCGGAAAATGATTTCCTGCTGACCTGGGGCGAGTCGGCTCCTGATTCGCAATTGCAGCAAA
>CAXTWT010000023.1:0-1281 GCA_964247955.1 uncultured Bryobacteraceae bacterium | reverse complement strand
GACGCGACGATCTTGAACGTGGGCAATCCGCAGTGCGCTGTTTTTGTCGATGCTCTTCCCGAGAACTGGCGTTTGGCGGCGCAGGAAGCGGAGCGACACTCGCTTTTCCCGAATCACACCAATGTTTCGTTTGTTCGCGTGATCGACCGAGGCGCCATTGACGCTGTATTCTACGAACGCGGCGCGGGCGAGACACGAAGCTCGGGAACCGGTGCAACGGGAGCCGGAGCCGCTGCTATCCTCAGAAATGAAGTCGAAAGTCCTCTGGAAATCAGAACTCCGGCCGGGAGCCTCCAGTTGCGCTGGGACGAAAGCGTTTATTTGACCGGCCCGGCTGAAATTATTGGCGAAGGCAGATTTTTCCTTGATCTCTGAAACACTTGTACAAACTTCCGAGCAGCAGTCTTCCGCTGCTGATACATTGCGGGAACGTATTTTACAGAAGAAGGCGCGGGTCGGCGTGCTTGGTTTGGGCTACGTTGGTCTGCCTTTAGCCGTCGAGTTCGCGCACGCGGGCTTCGATGTTGTCGGCATTGATGTGCAACGGTCGAAAGTTGACCAGTTTAACAATGGACATTCGTATGTCAAAGACGTGAAAGACGACGTTTTCCGGCCCTTGGTCGAAAGCGGCAAATTGCGCGCCACAACGGATTACTCCGTGATTCAGGAATTGGACACGATTGATATTTGCGTGCCGACGCCACTGCGCAAAACCAAAGATCCCGACATGAGCTACGTGATAGCGGCTTCGGACGCCATCGCGCAATATATGCATCCGGGGCTTCTGGTCATGCTGGAGTCAACGACCTATCCGGGCACAACGGATGAGCTGGTTTTGCCGAAGCTCCAGGAGGGAGGGCTTACCGTCGGTAAAGACTTTTTTCTGTGCTTCTCGCCGGAGCGCGTTGATCCGGGCAATCCGAAGTTTCAGACTTCCAACATTCCTAAAGTTGTCGGCGGCATTACTCCGACTTGCACGGAACTGGGCGCATTGTTCTATCAGCAGGCTTTGGAAACAATTATTCCGGTCAGTTCCACGCGCGTCGCCGAGATGGTGAAATTGCTGGAGAATACTTTCCGCATGATCAACATCGGCCTGGTGAATGAGATGGCGCTGATGTGCGACCGCATGAAGATTGATGTCTGGGAAGTGATCGATGCGGCGGCCACGAAGCCGTTTGGATTCATGCCGTTTTATCCGGGTCCGGGTTTAGGAGGCCATTGCATCCCGATTGATCCGTTTTATCTCTCCTGGAAGAGCAAGGAAGCGGGCATTGAAGC
>CAXTWT010000022.1:0-28916 GCA_964247955.1 uncultured Bryobacteraceae bacterium | reverse complement strand
AGCTTCGCTGGATCGAGATCGTCATTCAGTATGCCGTTTCGTTGTGCTTCGGCGAACGTTGCTACCGTACGCTGGTAGTGAGCGGTACGGGCCGCCTCGTTTACGGCTGGACCATCAGACAGGCCCTCCCAGAGCAAGAGCCGGACGAGATGCGGATTTTCCGCGTGATAGTCGAAGATGCACCCCGTGTATTCACCGATGTTGTCCAGACCGGGAGCGTTCGTCCCTAAAGAAACAGCGAGCTTTTCCAGCTCCTCTATGAGCACAGTCTCGAACAGTTGTCGTTTGTCCCCGAAATAGTTGTAGAGCCGCTCCTTGTTGATCCCCGCCAGAGCGGCGATCCGGGCCATTGTCGTACCGTCGGGACCATGCGCCGTGAACTCTGCACAGGCCGCTTGCTGCAGACGGCGGCGTGTTTCCTGCGTATCCCAAGCCATAAACCTATTCTATTTGAATCTCCAACGCTTCAGTTGGAATCTCAGTAGATATCCAACCACAGCGTTGGAATTAGGCTGAAAGATTATCGGCTTTGAGGAGAGTGAATATGCCGGGAAAAGTGGAAAACAAGATTGCGGTGGTTACAGGTGGAACAAGTGGAATTGGATTAGCGACAGCCAGACTGCTCGCAACGGAGGGGGCTAAGGTCTTTGTAACAGGGCGAAGGAGTCCAGAACTTTCATCGGCTATCGAGCAGATCGGTCATGGCGCCGTGAGCGTGCAAGGCGATGTTTCCAAGCTGGAGGATCTCGAACGGCTGTTCACAGCGGTGCGAGAGCAAGAAGGGCGGCTGGATATCCTGTTCGCGAACGCCGGCACGGCTGAGCACGCCACCATCGAGCAGATCACCGAAAGTCAGTTTGAAGCCGGGTTCTCCACGAACGTCAAGGGCGTCTTCTTCTGCATGCAGAAGGCGTTGCCATTGATGCCCGACGGAGCAGCCGTGGTTCTGAATGCTTCCATGTGGACGATCAAGGGAATACCTGGCTTCGGTGTCTTGAGCGCAAGTAAGGCCGCGGTGAGGAGCTTCGCGCGGACCTGGGCAAACGAACTCAGGGATCGTCGGATACGCGTAAACGTCGTCAGCCCCGGCCCCATACATACTCCTTCGATTGAGAAGGCAACAGGTAGCCGGGAAAATGCCGAGCGGCTCTTGTCGGAATTGGCTAAAGACATCCCTCTGGGTCGCGCTGGAAATCCGGACGAGATTGCAAAAGCGGTTCTATTCCTCGCTTCTGAAGATGCAAGCTATGTGAATGGCGCCGAACTCTTCGTGGACGGCGGGATGGTTCAGATCTAGCTACGGTTCCATCGTGTCTGTATGAAAGTTAAAGAGCAGGAAGGCAGGCCCGCCTTGCGCAAACGAAAGTTTGTGTCAACGATCTCAGTGAGGGTGCAAACCCCAGCATTGTAGGTTGCAAAAAGGTATTGTAGTGGTAAAATGATCGGCGATACCTAGCTCTGAAATATTATCCGGATGTCAAAGGCCGACCACGAAGGCGCCATTTGCCGCATCTGCTGCTCGAACGCGTCCATATCTTCGCCTGCATACCGAACCGCAGTCCAGATCTGCGCGGCAATTATGGCCTCGGGATAATCTGGGACGGAGGCACCTAAAATCCGTATCGGTGGTAAGCACCGGGTTAAGCTCTCAGATTTTAGGTGCCTCCGTCCCAGATTTAACTCAGCGATAAGCAACGACGAACGCCGATGTGGGAAGTCGATCCGGTTCACCCGTTACGAGGCTCGACGGATCCGGATTGGTCAACACTGCGGACCTTAGAGGACCTGGTTGTCCATATGCGCTAACGGGGATCGGCAGGATCGAGATAAACGCTCCTCACAAAGGTGGATGTGTTGGTTTCCGGCCAATCGGGATGCTGCTTCTTAAATGTGGCGCTGACTTCTTTTCCGGCAGCATCGACCGAGATACCTTTGCGCTTAAGTGCAAGGGCTTGGGTGCGGATGGCAACAATCAATTCCCGCTCTGAGACAACGAGAGATCCATCCCCAGGTGCGCTGTGATCCGGCAACACGTGCGCGACGTTCAGCATGGCTACCTTGTCCAGCGTGGCCAGCCACTCCGTAGGCGTACCGTCTTTGCCGAAGATGTTCGGCATGGTCTTGTTCTGCACCACGTCCCCCGAAATGAGGGTGTGATCGGGCTCGACAAGGGTCAACTCGTCTCCTCTGGTATGGGCGGCACCGAGCCAAAGCAGACGGGCCGTAACACCACCACCAAGGTCGATCAAGGCTTCATTGTCGAAAAGAACATCCGGAGAGCGCAAGTCGACACCCGCAAGCAGTTCCTTGTTCTGCGCCGACATACTGCGGAATAGATCAGTGAGCACCTGCCCGTCTTTTTCCAGTTCCTTCTGCTGAACCGCGTTGCGGATAAGGACAGTGCCCGGAGGAAAGCCGGGCGCGCCGGTGACATGCTCCGTGTGGTAGTGCGTAGTTGTCAGGAACAGCCTGGAATTGTTCGGTGCGAGCTTGGCAACGACGCGCGCAACGGTGGCTCCATTCTTTGGACCCATCCCTGTATCGACGACGAGCGTCGCGCGGGAGCCGACGACGATAGCGATGTTCGGAAAGCCCGTGATCTCCCACACGTGCTCCGAGACATTTGTCACCGTCTCACTCAATATCGGCTGGTTCGAATACGGAACGTGAGGCGCCTGACCTTCAGCGGGTAGAGCGAGTAAGGAAAGTAAGGTAAAAAGCAGCTTCTGGACCATATCGTTATTCTCCGTCGAGGCTGTGTATTTGGGTTGCCTATGCGATCTGAAGTGAGACTTCCGCGATCAGCGAATCCTTCTGTTATTTATATATTCCTAATGGTTGTAATTAAAACGCTTCTGTAATCAGAAGCTCAGAGTCACATGAACGGCCTAATCGGGGTATCTGTACCGCAATCGCTCTGCACCAGCCTTATGCCCGATTCCGGGAGTTCGATCGGCAGATGCAGTCACCGGATAAGAAGAATATTATAAAATGTTACCGACAACTGAACCGGTCCTCCACATTGACTCACGATTTTTCTTACCGGTGCGGGATCGTTGCCTCACCAAAGGGCAACCGAACTTGATGACCAGACAAGAACTAATCAGAGCTGTCGGGACGCGGTATCGAACGACGACTCAGGGGCAAAAAACAGAAATCCTCAATGAATTTGTACAACTGACTCACGATCCCCAAAAAATCGAGAAAATCGGGGTCAAAGACCTGATTACAGGTTTTTCTGACCAGATCACTTAGGCACACAGGGGCACTCCGTCATTGATGCCACGAAGTAAACGCGTCATTGCTCCGGGACATCCGGCAACACGTCACGCACCAGGGAAACCACCAGGAGAAGGTCTTCTCCTGCGAGAAAGACGGGAAGCTTTACCGGGCGATGCGGACCGAGTTTCTTCCGCACTACGGCGCGGCGCTCGAAGCCTATTGCCTGCTGACTAACCAGGTGCGTTTGATCGCTACGCCGCAGGTGCTCATAGAAGTATTGTCTTTCCCTCTGCAATACGCTTGCGAGAAACAACTTTGTACTATTTTTCAATCACTTATCAATCGTGAAAGGGTATTCAATTCAGATCCTTACCGGCACACCGCAAGAGTCTCTGCAAATGACGAGCGTCAAAATCCGCTCCCACCAGCACACTCCGGCCACTCCACAGCCGGACCTCCAGCGGGGCTACCGGGACGGCCATCACTGCTGGGCCAGCAACGCTAACTCGACCGCGACAAAGGATTCAGTCGGCGGACGCAGCCGTTTCTTCCAGTTATAAAACTGCCACTCGCGTAAGCCGCGCTCCCGGCAAAAGGCCACAATACTCTGACCGCTGGCCTGCTGCTCGAGGAGCATCCCGCGCCACCGCTTTCGCTGCTTTTCGTGCTGCTGTTGCATACCAGCAGCTTGCCGCAAAAGAGAGATCCACACAGAATGCTGTTCACAGACCGCTCACGATCATTCCGCTCTCAACAGATTAGGGGCTTAAAACTGTTGATCGAAGCATTTGCGCGCGGCTTCCACGTCCGCGCGCCGAGAGAATGCCCACATCGCCAACGCGGTCACAGGGATAAGTACGTCTGTGCCAAGTTCAGTCAGTTCGTAATCCACACGGGGCGGGATGATTGGCGTCACCTTGCGAGTGATGTAGCCGTCCCGCTCCAATCCTCGCAGGGTCGTGGTAAGAACCTTCTGTGATATCGAGCTGAGACTGCGTTTCAATTCGCTGAACCGCATGCTTCCACGGGAGAGCATGGCAATCACGAGAATGGACCACTTGTCGCCCACGCGCGCCAGCACGTCCCCGACAGAATGACAGATGTCTGCAGGGAGGTCGCCGAAGCCGATGGATCGGCAGGGGGTGGTTTCTTTGAGGTGACCTGGTTTCATAAAAGTGCCTTCTTGTGACCGGCTGTAGTTACTTTTAGTATCTAGGTATGCAACAGATACCGCAAGGAAACATAGCTTCTTCCAGCCCTGAGCGGAAGGGAACCGTGCTGGTCACGGGTGGCTCGGGCTACATTGCCGGCTGGATCATCGTCCAACTCCTAGAACAAGGCTACCGTGTCCGCACAACGGTACGCAGCCATTCACGCGAGGCCGCTGTGCGCAATGCGGTGGCTGGACAAATTGACCCAGAAGACAAATTCTCTTTCTCTGTTGCCGACTTGTTGAAAGACGACGGATGGAGCGATGCTGTTAGGGGATGCAACTATGTTATTCACGTAGCTTCTCCCATGGGTCAAGGAGAGCCCAAGGCGGATCTCCTCCGTCCGGCTCGCGAAGGAACGATCCGCCTTTTGAAGGCCGCTCGCGAAGCTGGCGTTCAACGTGTCGTGCTCACTTCGTCCACGGTCGCTGCGAAGCGTTCGCTAAAACACGGTGAGATCGCATCGGCAACGAACGAGAGCACGTGGACCGATCCCGAGGAGAAGGGGCTCAGTGAATACGCGCGTTCCAAAACACTCGCGGAGCGGGCAGCGTGGGAGTTTGCCGGACAAACAACCGGCACCCTGGAGCTGACAACGATCCTGCCCGGTATGGTTCTCGGGCCCGTGATGACCAGGACGATCTCTGGTTCAGTCGAGCTGATCTCCCGCATGCTGACAGGCAAGGTTCCCGCTCTTCCAAGAGTCGGTTTCAGCGTTGTTGATGTGCGTGATCTAGCCGCTCTGCACCTGCAAGCCATGCGTGCTCCGGAGGCTGCAGGGCAACGTTTCCTTGGAGTGGGCGACTTTCTCTGGATGGCGGATATGGCGAAGCTGTTGCGGGACAACCTCGGCCAGCAGGCCTCGAAGGTGCCGACCCGCCGTCTTCCAGACTTCGTGCTTCGTACGGCGGCCCTGTTTCAGTACGAAGCCCGCTTTATGGTTTCGATGCTTGGGCAACGCACACAGTTCGACGTGAGCAAGGCGGCCTCGCTCCTTGGTTGGCATCCCCGACCAGCACCGGAGGTTGTGCTTGCATGTGCGAGCGACCTCATCCGGCAGCATCTTGTTTAGACCGGGACGCAGACACTCTGCCTTGGGTTCGCGCAGATCCCGATGGGCCGCTTGCACCCTGCAGCAAGTGGAACGAACAGATTTTGTCTTACAACCGCAGAGATGATGTCGTGGAGGGGAGTGACATGGCCTCGGTGCGTTTCCGGTGGGCGTGCATGGATGTCGGCAAGGATTGCTAACAAAACCCACTCAGGCTCGTCCAAATCCGGGACGGAGGCACATAAAATCTGAGAGCTTAACCCGGTGCTTACCGCCTACTACGGATTTTATGTGCCTCCGTCCCGACTATCCCGCAACTCGCCGCCTGAAAAAGGCGAGGAGGAAAACCGGGGTCAAAGACCTCCTTACCCGATTACGGACTGCTGGCGAGAGGCAGCGCCCCTGACGCAAGTGTGACTGTATTTGCGCTGTTTTCGGTCTGCCGGGCTTGGCGGGACGCATGCATGTACCGAGGCGGCGTTCCAGTTCTTCCGCAAACTGGGCGTCTCCCAACGGAAAGCCGGATTGTGTGCATCGCGCAAACGCTGCCCGTGCTCTTCTGATGTCAATTCTTCGGTCAAACACTGGTTCCAGCGTGCCGCCTCATAACGAGTTCGCCAGCGCAGAAGGCCCCGAGGCGTCGCTGTCGCCAAGCCGAGCCGTGCGCGGGAGAAACTCGGTCCGCATCGCCCGGTAAAGCTTCCGGTCTTTCTCGCAGGAGAAGACCTTCTTCTGGTGGTTTCCCCTGGTGCGTGACGTGTTGCCGGATGTCCCGGAGCAATGACGCGTTTACTTCGTGGCATCAATGACGGAGTGCCCCTGTGTGTCCATGTGATCTGGTCAGGAAAACCTGTAATCAGGTCTTTGACCCCGATTTTCTCGTGCATAGGCAGCTTTTAGACGATCCTAAAAGCAGCCCACCAAGCCCACTCGGCGCTGTCTACGTAAAAGAAGTGAGTGGCCAGACTCTCACCACACATAGCCGCATTAACTCTCTGTTTATCGTCTTATACTCCGGTGGACGAGGGATCTCGATTGCATAGAACGAACCCTCCTGCTGCACAATGATCGTAAGCGTCAAAGCAAACACAGGGTTGACCCGGAACCGCCGAACGTAAGGCGAAGGACGAGCAGCCCGAGCCGAGGGGGTGCGGTTTTGGAGGTGCTGGACCGACCAGTGCGCCAAGCCCGGTAAAACGTCTGCCAGCTAGTCGCGCACAGGAATCTGTAAACGCCGGCAGCGTTCCACGCGGCATAAGAGCGCCGCCCTCTTGGGTCCGGCTTGGGGGCTGCCGACGTGAATCCGATTTTTGCGGCCGAGGGCGATCGGACGCATCGAGTTTTCCGCCAGATTATTACTTAACTCCAACTCCGGATACGGGAGAAAGCGTGTCAGCTTCGGCCGCAAAGCCAGCTTGTAGCCAGTAGCTTTGCCATTGGTGAACCAGAATAGATGACCGCTGCGCGGATCGCACAAGAGTTGATCGCGCACCAGCCCCTACAGCCCCTCGAAGCTCTGGCGCAGATCCGTCGCGACTGCCGCCCCATAGACGCGCGTGGCGGCTCCGATGCCGAACACCTACACTCGCTCCAGCACCGTGATCAGTTGCCGCAGTAAATCTTCCTTGAAGCCGGGCTGGACGGCAATCCGCCGTCCTTTCGTGACGATCACCGTCAGTGCGCTTTCCCTGATCGACGAGGGCTTCAGGTGTACACGCACCAACCGCGAAGCACCAGCAGGACCAGGTAGCCATTTCATCGACCACTCCGGAAAAGCTGTCGTGAATACCGCTTTTCATGTTAATGCAGGGTTTTCAGGCAACCTAGCTAAAGCAGAAACCAGCAGTGACGACGTGTATGTTGACCGATGCGGCAAAGTGATCTCTCCGCATTAAGCATTAAGAGTTGATCAAAGAAGGAAGACCCGGAAGATTTGATTCCGGGCTCTTCAGATGCCGTCGAACTCCGTCAGGCCAATTGATTCGACACTCGAAAAACTCTGCACATCGCCTTTTCCGACGCAACTTCGGCGCAGAGGCGCTATGCCAGTAAACATAGAAGTTGGTACGGGCACTTTGCAATCTCCTAACAAGCCCAAGTGCTTTCGTATGATGGAACATGCGTTTTGCATTCCTACTGCTTCTGTTTTCCTTGACTTTACAAGCTGCTCAGAATTATGAATTAGCGGCAACCCCGCAAACAATCTGCTGGGGATATTATTGGTCGAAAGCGAAACCGACGCTACGGATTCATTCCGGCGACCAGGTCAAAATTCAAACAGTGTCGGGCAATCCGGAGCGATTAATGGCTGCGGGTGTGAAGCCGGACGACATACAACCTGCGCTGAAAGAAGTTTATGAGAAGGTGACCGACAAAGGGCCGGGCGGACACTTACTCACCGGGCCAGTTTACATTGAAGAAGCAGAACCGGGCGATGTACTGGAAGTCAAAATCCTGAAGATCACGATGGATGTGCCTTACGCTTACAACGGCTTCGGCCCGACTACCGGCGTGTTTCCTGACGAATTTCCTTATCAACGCATCAAACTGATTCCGCTTGATCGCGAGCGCAGCATAGGCAATTTTGCGCCGGGCATTCAGATTCCGCTGCGCCCGTTTTTCGGCAGCATGGGTATTGCGCCGCCAGGAACGACACGGCTCAACAGCGCTCCGCCCTGGATACACGCGGGCAATATGGACAATAAGGAATTAACAGCAGGAACCACGCTCTACATTCCGGTGCATACCAAGGGAGCATTGTTTGAAGTGGGCGATGGACACGCTGGGATGGGCAACGGCGAGGTGGACGTGACGGCTATGGAAACTTCGTTAACGGGAACGTTCCAGTTCGTTGTGCATAAGAACGAGCTTATCCGTTGGCCGCGCGCGGAAACGCCGCAGTATTACATCACGATGGGCTTCAATGAAGATCTGGAAAAGGCTACTGAGTTAGCTATTCACGAAATGATTGATTTTCTGATGACGGAAAAGCATTTGAGCCATGATGATGCTTACATGCTCACCAGCATTGCGGCAGATGTGGATATTACGCAGTTGGTGGACGGCAAAAAGGGCGTTCACGTTCTCTGCCCAAAGGCGATTTTCACCCAAACGGCTGATGCGCCGATGCTCAGCAGTGGTTCGAAATAAAAACGGCGAATTACCATGATTGGCAATCCGCCGTTTTTAAAATTAACCTATTGATTCAGAAGCAGTGACTACTTATGTGCACCGCCGGCGCTCGCGCGTCCGCCGCCCATCGAAGCTCCAGAAATGCCGCCGCTCGCGCGTCCGCTGGCTACTCCAGCAGAAGCAGCGCTCATCCCGCCTCCACCACCGCCGCCAACAGAAGCTCTGCTGCCGCCCACGCTGACGGCATGTCCCACCGAAGGACCAGCCATGCTTCTCATACTGGCCACGCTCGAACCGGATACTGAGTTAGCGAGGCTGGGAGGTCGTCCCCCGGCAACGCCCGCTACAGGACCGTGAAAGCCCGGCACGGTGTAAACCGGTACTGAAACCGGAGTTCTGCCAGTTGCTACAGTTTGTCCAGTAGTTGTTGCGCCCGGTCGGTTGCCGGTATTGACTACTGCTCCGCCGCCGCCCCCACCGTAGTAATTGTTGCCGTAATAACCATTGCCATAATAGCCGCCGTACAAAGCATAAGGAGCAGCATAGTACATCGGTCCGTTCCACAAATAACCGGAGCCTAAGCCTAGAAAGCTATAACCAAATGGATTGTTGATGATTCCCCCGCATGGCAGGTAAGAATACATACCAACCGTGTTCATGAAATACCAGTTCGAACTGGCGCAGCCTGCGCCGGTGTAGCCGGAAGAATACAGGCTAGCCGAGCTTACGCCTGTAGCATAAGCGCTGTCTTCCGAGCGGGCTTTTGTGAAAGCATACAACTGGTCATCTTTATCGATGTGGAATTTTTCCGGCTGCGGCACGGCAGAAGCTAATTGCAGCAGCTTGCCCTGTTTTACTTCCATATTGAGATTGCCTGCCACAAAAGCATCACCTTTGATAACTCCGATGGCAGCAGGATCGGCTTCCAATCGGTATAATCCCTTTTTCCGGATCTCCACAAGCTGATTGCCCAGCAAGAAAGAAACGGCATTATCCACCAGCAACTCATCACACTCCACCATGGCCGAGCCGGTGAGCAGCGATACTTTGGTGTTGGTCAAAGCGTTGGTTTCCATTCGAATAGAAGATTGGTTCGCCACCCGCAGGAACACACCCGGGGTCAGCAAAACTTCGGCATAGCCGTCTTTATCCGTGCGGAGAACTTGATTGGGCTTCACTTCTACTAAATTTGTAGTAGTTTTGTGGAACGGCTTATCCTGCAAATAAACCGAGCCCATTGTAAACTGCACCAAGCCGGAATGGGTTGAAATAGCGACTTGGGCCAAACAGAGAGCAGCCGTAGCCAACCCTCCAGCGAGTAGCGCGGTTGCGCGTTTTGGGGACAACATTCGTCACCCTCCTCATTTCTGAAACTACTTGAATGATCCTTCGTCTTTGCTTCGGTGTCAATAGATGTAATTATTACCAGAATAAGGTAAGCCGGAGTAATCCGCAGTTTACACTTCAATCCAACCACGACGCTCAGCACTTTCTGCTACTTTTTCCAGCAGAATCATGCCACGTAGACCATCTTCAAAGGTTGGATACTCCACGGGGATAGATGGATCTAAAATTTTGGCGTAGAAGTTCTTAAACACCTGTTTGTGAGAGTCGTCGTAGCCTTCGCTGTGGCCGCCGGGAAGATCGGAAAATTTAGCAGCAGCGGGGTAGAAAAGCGACGCATCTTTGATTAGAATCTGGTTGGGCTCGTTCCGATGGCCGATCCATAAGGTATCGGGCTGTTCCTGGCACCACGCTACGCCTGCTTTGGTGCCGAAAATTTCAAACGTGAAATTGTTTTTCCGGCCCGCCGACATTTGACTGACGGTAAAAGCACCGCGCGCCCGATCGCCCAGGTGAACCAGCACGGCAGCGAAGTCGTCGGTGGTAACTGGAAAATCTTCATAATCGCCGGGCTGCACTTTTTTGCCGGAAAAGGTTTCCACCGATCCCTTTGGGCGCTTGCGGGTGTGGTGAAAAGTGGCTAAATCAGCGCAAACGGCAGTAATCGGCAGCCCGGTCAGGTGCTGAATCATATCCATCCAATGCGAGCCGATATCGCCCATAACGCGGAGTTTGCCGTTATCTTCCGTTACCACTCGCCAGTTCCAGTCGGTATCGTAAAGCAGCCAATCCTGTGAGTAAGTTCCCTGCACAATCAGGATGTCGCCTAAATCGCCAGCGGCAATCATCTGGCGGATCTGCTGCACCACCGGATAATAGCGGAGGTTGTGCTGGACGCAGTTGATGGCGTTTTTTTCTTTGGCCAAGTTCACTAATTCCTGGGCTTCCGCTACGGTCATAGTCAGCGGTTTTTCGCAGAGCACTGCTTTTCCGGCTTCCACGGCTGCCTTCGACATGGGTGCATGGTCCACGTTCGGGGTGCAGATGTGAACAGCTTTAATTTCCGGATCAGTTAGAACCTCGTTGAGGTCCGCCGTGGCTTTGGGAACGCCAAAAGCTTCCGCAAATTTCTGGGCGCGATCAGGCCGACTACCTACCACCGCCGCGACTTCCACGGTGCCGAGCCGGCGCACTCCTTCGGTATGCACCTTTCCCATAAAGCCGGTGCCGACAATGGCGGTTTTGATTTTTGTCATAAATGGGTGAAAGTTTTCCTTTTCGTTATTGAGCAGGCGCCATAACGCCAATTTGACACTGTATCGCAGCGAGAGATGGTCGCCGCCTTGTTGGGCTGAATTAAATTTATATCGCTGGCGAAATTTACGGTAATAGGCTTCAGTGTTTCCGGTAGTCTGGTTTCACTCCCGGGATAGTGTGCGCATTCGTATTCAGTGGTCAACGAGAACTCCCGTTCTGTTGGGGCGGCCCGATCGTGTAGCGGCCCTGGTTTTAGCGACCCTGCCGGCTCCTGCCGCACTAGCAGCTTTCACCATAGCGGGCCGGCGCATTGCAGGAGATCTGCGGTGGATACATAGATTTACGACCGGAACAGGGGTGTTTTCCCACTGGCAGGCGTGGTTGTCCGCGGCTGCTGTTTTACTGCTTTCGGCTTCCGCTCTTGATCATTACGGCAGACGAGAAATCCAGTAATTTTGTGATTTAAATCCCGGCGAAATTCTGCCAGGCGGACCTGTCCCCCGTTGTGCGGAGGCCACAGAAACTTTCGGCATTTCACGTGCATCGAAAATAGCAAGACAGCAGGGAGTTCAAGAAATGGCGCAACAACGAATTGTGGTTAAGGTAGATCGTCTGCATCCGGCGGCAGCATGGACAGCGGCTTTTTCACAAGCCGTTGGGGAAACTCTGGCGCGCACCGGCAACTGGGCAGCAGCAACAGCCCAACAATGCGGCAGCGTGGTTGCGGCGTTAATGGGTCCTGCGGTTCTGTCTGTTTACATTTTTGCAATTTGGAGCCTGACTTCGGAGATGGGATGGACTGATTCTTTCCCGTTTACCTCCGGACCGTTATCCAATTGGATTATCTGGACAGTGATGGCGGCGGCAATTCATGCGGCGGCGCTGGTGTTGAGTAAACAGAAAAGCCGTTCCTAATTCAATAAAACAAACCTGGTTTGTTGCAATCTGAACCAAATTTTTCTATAGGAAATGAAATCGCGTTTCCGGCTGTGGAAGATTGTTGTAAACGGGACTGAATTCCTATACGTCTAATGGAGCACTGTTCCTACAAAGGAAAGCTTCGAAGCGCGACGCATGGCCTTGCGGGAAATCACTTCCAAACTGCGTGTTGGCATTTGGGAATTTTGGTATTCTCAAACTGAGGTTTTCCCTCCTGCGATGGCTTATAGTTCGCGTCCTTATGCGAGGCGGTACACCCCGTCGAATCGCTTTCCGGTTGGCTTGAAGTGGCTGCTGATTGCCAACGTCGGCATTTTTGTTCTTACCTTTTTTCTTGCCAGGGCCGGAATCAATGGCGATTTTTTCCGCAATTTTTATCTAGTTCCTTCTAATGTAGTGACCACGTTTGCCGTTTGGCAGGTTGTTACATACATGTTCTTCCACGGCGGCTTTTCGCACATCCTGTGGAACATGCTGACGCTTTGGATGTTCGGCGCGGAACTGGAGCGCACCTGGGGAACAACACGGTTTCTCCGCTTCTATTTCCTTTGCGGCATTGGTGCGGGAATCACCGTGATTTTAGTAAATTACCTGTTCGGAAATCCGAATAGCGCCACGATCGGGTCATCCGGGGCGATTTACGGCATTCTGATGGCTTATGCGGTGTTATTTCCCGACCGCATGATTCTTTTCGGATTTTTGATTCCCATCAAAGTGAAGTACTTCGTCATGATTATGGGCGCGGTGATCTTCATGAACTCGTTTGTGAGTTCTGATTCAGGAATCAGCCAAGCCGCGCATCTGGGTGGTTTGCTGGTCGGCTTCCTGCTTCTGCGGGGACGCTGGCTGGCTACGCAGATCAGGGTGCCGGTAAAACGGGAAATGAACAACTGGAAACTGCGGCGGGCTCGTAAGAAGTTTGAAGTGTACCTGCGCAAGCAGGATTCAAACAGCGACCGCTGGACACATTAAAATCAGTAAAAAAGAGTAGCAGCAATGAACATCCGTAGTTTTATTACCGGAATAATGGCCTTGGCATTAAGCTTTGTGACAATAGCACCGCCGCGCGCCTTTACTCAGGATGGCCCGCAATCATCTTCTTCCGACACAGTAGCCAAGCCTCGCAAGCAAGCACCGCAGCAGGGGCAAGGCCAGGAAGAAACTCCGCCTGCAGACCAGGATAAAATTCCATCGCAGTATAAGCGTCAGCCGACTCCTGACCAGGCAGCGGAAACTCCGACATTTCGGGCCGATGCGACTACCGTGACGGTTCCGGTAGCTGTTCTGGACCCGAAAGGCCGTTTTATCCCGAATATCCCGCAAAGCTATTTCCGGGTACAGGAAGATGGCGTGCCACAGCAGATCGCCGGTTTTGCCAAGGGCGAAGCGCCAATGACCGTTTGCATGTTGATTGAATTCAGCGGTTTATTCCAGGCGTTCTGGAGTTATGGCTGGGGCGAAACACTGACCGCCGCTTACGGCTTTGTGGACACTTTAAAGGCGGACGATAATATTGCGGTGGTTGCTTACGACCTGAAATCCACTATTCTTTCTGATTTCACCAATGATCGGGCGAAAACGCAGGAAGCTTTGGCGCGGCTGCGCATTCCCGGCTTCAGTGAATCGAACTTGTTCGATGCCGTAACGGACATGGCCGACCGCATGTCGAGCATTGAGGGCCGTAAAGCCATTCTGGTGATTGCTTCCGGCCGCGACACATTCAGCAAGATCACTTACGATAAAGCGCGGCGTTCCTTGCAGTCTTCGGGCGTGCCGGTGTATTCCATCAGCATCCTGCAGGTGGCACGTGAATTAGCTGATGCGCGGGGCATGATGGGCCCAATTGCGCAATTGGACTTTTTGCAGGCCGATAACACGATGCGGACCTTTGCCAAAGAAACCGGCGGACAAGCGTTTTTTCCCCGCTTTCAAGGCGAACTGCCGGGCGTGTTCCGCGCCTTATCGGATTCGCTGCGCAATCAATACACGCTGTCTTATCATCCGAGCAACGTAGCCCGCGACGGCAAATACCGAAAGATCAAGGTTGATTTGGTAAACCCTTCCACTGGCGAAGCATTGAAGGTAGTGGAAAACGGGAAACCGGTGAAGTACCAGATCATGGCCAAAGCCGGTTATAACGCGCCGCGAACGGTGGAATAAAAACGGCAAGCAAAAAAAGCCATGCTGAACATGAATAGACATCAAGAAAGCAGCTATGGCGCCTCACGATGAGGATGTAGATACACTCAGTTCAGCCGAGCGCAAAGTCATTGCCGGAGCGGACGAATAGCTTAAGCATAACGAACCGATCCCCTCACGAGCCAGTACTTGCCGAATTTGGCTTAATGATAGGCGACTGGGAAAAGATGGTTGAAGATTCTCTGCCCGAGGGTAATTTGCATCCGAATGGCTAAACGTATTGCATGGACAAACCAATCTAAAGACGATATTTGAGTGCTGAATAGCCAGTCGCGCTACGAATTCTCAGAACTTACGATAGTAATCGCCACTCACGCGCGCAATTCCTGCAACAACTTCAAAATATTGTCGGTTGTGTCCGTTTCACCCAAGCGGGGAAAGATTTTTTCGGTGCTGTTGCGGTGTGCGTCCGCGTCGCGGTCTGTCATAGCATCCAGGGCGAGCACGACATGGTAGCCGTGGTCATAGGCGCTGCGCGCGGTTGATTCCACGCCAATGCTAGTGGCAACACCGGCCAAAACAATCTGTGTGACGCCGCGCTGCTGTAGAACTTCATTCAATGAAGTGCCTATAAACGCGCCCCATCGCTGCTTACTGATCAGGTAATCGGCAGGATGTTGTTCCAGTTCAGGAACAAGCTCAGTCCAACCGGCTGGAAATGAAGACACATTGGGAGCTCCGGCATCGCTCCGGCCCGGAGCCGCGTTTGTGACATTGACGAGAACAACCGGCAACCCTCGTTCGCGAAAAGCGCGCGCGAGCCGGGCAGCGCGGGAGGTAATTTCGCCGGCAGGATGCACGGTTGGCATTCCAACAATACCCTTTTGCAGATCAATCAAGATTAAAGCGGAAGTGGTATCAAGTTTTGTGAGGGGCATAATTTTTTGGTTTAGTTTCCGTTTATGAGAAGGGTTAACTTGTCGGCTTGTACTCGCTGCGAAGCAGACCCATTTCCTGATAGATCGGCCGCATGACTGTTCTGATTTTCGGCAGCTCGGTCGTGAACCATAACGAACCAGCGAAGCAGAACGCGCCGGTAACAATCACGGTATGAGGCGTTCCGATTCGTTCAGCCAGCATTCCAGCCAATAGACTGCCGAACGGAGCCGAACCGAAGAATGCCATCGTGTAATAGCTCATAGCGCGAGCGCGTTTGTTGTCTGGAACCAGCGATTGAATGATCGTGTTGCTGACGGCTGCTGCCTGCATCATGCCGAAGCCGGCAACGATCATCAATAAAAGCGACAGCCACAACACACGAGAAAAGCCGAAGCAAATCAACGCGCCGCCTAACAGCGCGGTGGCAATCTGCAGCATGCTCGTCAATCCGACGATCGATTTGCGGACTGCCAGCGAGAGAGCCGACACTAGTGCGCCGACACCGGAAGCTCCCGTTAACCAGCCGAGAGTGGCTGCGCCGCCGTGCAGCACTTGACTGGCGAAGATCGGCAAAAGCACGGTGTAGGAGTAGCCCATTAAGCTGACTAGCGCAAAAAGCAGCAGAATCGCGCGGATGGGCCGGAAGGTACGGACGTAGTTCCAGCCTTCACACATCTGGGCGAACATGCCGGTTTTTTCACGGTAAACACCCAAAGGTTTCATGCGCATCAGCAGCAAGGATGCGATCACGGCCAGATAGCTCACGCCGTCGATCAGAAAACACCAGCCTTCTCCCAGAGCTCCGATCACCAAGCCGGCAAGAGCGGGGCCGATCAGACGAGCGCCATTAGCCATCGAAGAGTTAATGGCAATGGCATTGCCAAGATCGTTTCGGTCTTCCACCATCTGAACGAGAAATGTTTGGCGCGCCGGGGTGTCGAAAGCATTAATCAAGCCCTGCAAGGCGGTAAGAGCGACGATCTCCCGCAGAGTGATGACCTGGGCCAGGGTGAGCGCGGCCAAGGCGAGCGATTGGACCGCCGCAGCAGCTTGTGTCCAAATCAACAGCTTGCGGCGATTCAAACGTTCTACCCAGACACCAGCAAACGGCCCTAGCGCAAACGAAACAATCTGCCCCGCGAAGCCGACAATGCCCAACAGCAGCGCCGAATGGGTCAGGTGATAAACCAGCCAGGTTGTTGCCAAGCGCGTCATCCAGGTACCGATTACCGAAATGCTCTGGCCATAAAAGAACAGCCGGAAATTGCGGGAGCGCAGCGCACGCCAAGCGTTCGATATGAAGTTTTCCGGCAGAGAAGATTGCCGCGCATCTGAATCGATTTTGCTGCGCATGACCGGTTATTTTTCCGCCAATCGCTTCATAATTTCGCCGGCCTTGAACAGCGTTTCCCGTTCCTGCTCGTTCAGTTGTGCCATGGCCTGCGCCAACCAGGTTTGTTTGGCATCAATAACGCTTTTGCGCATGGCAGCGCCTTTGGCTGTTAAGTCAACATTCACTTGTCGACCGTCAGTGGGATGCGGCTTGCGCTCCACCAATCCCCTTTCTTCCAGCGCGGCGATCGTGGTTCCCATCGACTGCGGTTTCATGCTTTCCGCGCGCGCCAGTTCGGCCGTGGTGGCAGGCCCGTCTTTAGTCAAGCGCGCCAGAACAGCAGATTCAGTTAAGGAAAGCTCCTGCGAAGCGGCCGCAGCACGCACGCGCCGGACCAGTAAGCCGATAGCCTGCGTCAGGTCGAACACGGCAGTTTCAAAAGTTTTTCGCGGCACAATTTCATGATACATCAAAACACAGGTAAACTTGCAAGTTTATCTGAAAAGTTAGGCTGTTTATCGGACCCGTAACGGAATCGCCGCGCGGAGGGAAAATTCCTGCTCTGGGGCTGTTTGCAATTCAATGCGTCCCCCCATTGCACGCGCGCGTTCCCGGATATTTTTAATGCCGTACCCCGCGCTCCGCAAGGCTGCCGGATCAGTTCCGATACCGTTGTCTTGAACATTGAGCAGCAAAGCATCATGTTCGAAACAAAGATGAACCCCAATCTCCGTTGCGCAGGAATGTTTCACTGCATTCGAAGCGGCTTTCCGGGCAATGCGGTAAAGCTGGTCCTGCACGCGGTCCGGCAGTTCCTGTTGTTCGCCTGTGACAGCCAAACGGCACTGCAATTGATGAGTGGCGGTGTGCCGGCAGAGATCTTCCAAGCCTACGAGAAGCCCCCGGGAAAGAGCGCAGGCCACTAAGCCGCAGAGCGTGAATCGTGCGCCAGAGCTTGCGTGCCCGACTCGTTTTGTTCCGGTTGCGTTTTAAGCAAGTTGACCCAACGCTGAGAAGCCAGCAACAGCCCATCGAGAACGTTCGAATTGAAACACTGGCGCGTGCCAATCTGCCAATGCGTATGTTTGCCTTACACAGCCTCATATATCTCGAATGGGTAGATTTTCCTACCCAAATGGGGAGTATTCTGCGCTCGAAAAAATCTGTACAGTAAAACCAAGCCGCCGAAAACTTGGTTTTTCAGCAGTTCAATCTGAACGACAGTGGGGTAAAGAAGAAAAATGAACATCGGAATTATCGGCGCCGGAAACATCGGCGCAACAATTGCCCGCTTACTGGTAGAAGCCGGACATGAAGTTGCCATCGCTAACTCACGCGGCCCGGATACCTTACAAGACCTAATCAAAGAACTCGGCCCGCGAGCAAGCGCCGTGACGGTCGAAAAAGCAGCATTGTTTGGCGACGTCGTGCTGTTAGCTATCCCGCTAAAGGAGTATGCTTCTCTTCCGGCGAAAGCCTTTGCCGGAAAAATAGTAATCGACGCCAATAATTATTATCCGGAGCGGGACGGCCACTTCCCGGAGCTGGATCGAGGCGAATTGACTTCGAGCGAAATGATTGCTCATCACCTATCGCAGGCCCGCGTAGTGAAAGCTTTCAACACAATCTACTTCGGCCATCTCGCCACGCAAGGCAATCCCAATCTATCGAAAGAAGAGCGGAAAGCAATTTTTCTGGCGGGCGACGATGCCAAAGCAAAACAAATTGTGGCGGAACTCATCGAAGCTCTTGGCTTTGTCCCGATTGATACAGGAACTTTGCGGGAAGGCGGGCGGCGGCAACAACCGGGAACCCCGCTTTATAACCACCTAATGACAGGTCGCGAAGCGCAAGAGGCGCTCGGAAGTTCAGTTACCGTCCATTGAAAAGAGATTTCGCCGGAATGCATTCGTCCATCGTCCAGCGGATGCAAGCAACACTCACCAAGAACAAACCTGGCCAAGTAGCCGTTCATTTTTAAAGGCAAAAACATGAGTACTTCCCCATTCATTCATGACGGAAAACCAGCCAGTTTTGCAGGATTCCTGCCTGCTGACCAGGAGAATTGCTGGGCTTCCGTTGAATTTGAAAGCTTGCTGATGAGTCATCTTCCTTTGGCGGCAAAGATGGTGCGCCGTATTTTGCGAAATGAGGCAGACGTGCTGGACATCATGCAGCAGACCGCCTTGAAAGCAACGCTTTATTTACCGCAGTTCCGGGCAGAATCGAGCTTTCAAACCTGGCTGGTTTCCATTGCCTTGAACGAAACGCGCATGTTCTTTCGCAAACAAAAACAGCAGCGCGTCACACGAAGCCTGGATGAATCGCCGATTGAACTGCGCGCCAAGCAAATTTCTCCTGAAGAGGAACTGCGGCGTGCGCAGGGCCGGGAACGAGTGCGTCACGCCGTCGAACAACTGCCTTTCATTTATCGGGCAATCCTGCAAATTTGTGAGCTGGAAGAATGTTCCATCCAACAAGCCGCTCAACGTTTGCAGATCAGCCCGGCAGCCGTAAAAAGCCGCAGAATGCGCGCTCGCTTGCTTCTGAAGAAGCAGCTATCGATGTGATCAGAAGAAACTGTTTATTTGCCCGCCGTATACAATCCCATTGCCTTTTTGGTTGTTTCCACTGTGTCCCGGGCAATGGGGAGCACATGCCGAAGCCCGCGTTCAAGCACGGCATCCAGGTAGCCTGCCTCGGCAGTAATCTCCTGATACTTCTTTTGAATCGGCTCCAACCGCGCAATCACAGCTTCCGCTACTCGTTTCTTCAAGTCGCCATAGCGCAAACCGGCCACGGACTCTTTTGTTACCGAACTGTCGCAAGCTTGCGCAATTGCCAGCAGATTCGCTACGCCGGCGCCCATATTCTCAGGGTCAACCGCAGGCTGCGAATCAGTTGTCGCCCGCGCAATCTTTTTTTGAATCACTTTCGGCGGATCGAGCAAAGCAATCGCATGATTGGTCCCCGTCACTGATTTGCTCATCTTGATGGTTGGGTCGTCTAGGCCCATGATGCGCGCGCCTACCGCAGGCAAGCGCGTTTCCGGCACATTGAACGTATCTCCATACAGTGAGTTGAAACGCTGCGCGATGTCACGAGTCAGTTCGAGATGCTGTGACTGGTCCTCGCCGACCGGAACAATTTTGGCCTGGTATAACAGGATGTCCGCCGCCATTAGCACCGGGTATTGCAGCAAGCCATCGCCGATAGTATCCTGTTTCTCTGCTTTGGCTTTAAACTGCGTCATACGCTGAAGCCAGCCGAGCGGCGTAACACAAGTGAGCATCCAGGCCAATTCAGCATGGCCCGATACGCTTGACTGCACCACAATTGAGGATTGTTCCGGATTAATACCAGCAGCAATAAACAGCGCGGCGGTTTCCCGAATTTTAGCCCTTAGTTCCTGCGGGTCCTGATACACCGTTACCGCGTGCAGATCCACAATGCAGAAAATGCTTTCGTAGTCGCTTTGAATTTCCGCCCAGTTTTTCAAAGCGCCAAGATAATTGCCGAGATGCAGGTGTCCGCTGGGCTGAACACCGGATAAAACGCGTGCTTTCATGCGAATGAGCGAAACTTCTATGGTAGAGGATGATCCGATTGCAAACCCCAAAAAACCGCTTAACGGTTTCGGTGGAAAAACTGGTGTATGGCGGCGAAGCGCTGGCCAGAGTGAACGGCCAAGTGTTGTTAGCACCGTTCGTTTTACCCGGTGAACAGATTGAAACGGATGCGGAACCGGGAAAAGGGAAAGTTCTGCGCGGCAGCAATCCGCGAATATTGAATCCGTCCGAGCATCGCGTTCCGCCGCAGTGCGAATATTTTGGCCGCTGCGGAGGCTGCCAGTATCAACACGCTGATTACGATTACCAACTGCAACAGAAAGTAGAAATTCTGCGGGAAACGCTCAGCCGTTTAGGCAATTTCACCGTTCCCTTTGAAATCGCAACGGTAAGTAAGGAGCCTTGGCAGTATCGAAATCGGATTCAACTGCATTTTGAGCGCGGCAATGTCGGCTATCGGGTGGCGGATTCGCATGAGCTTTGCGCCATTACGCATTGCCCTATTTCCTCGCCTAAACTAAACGAAGTGATCGCGATCTTCGCCAAAATGGCGAAGCGCCCGGAATGGCCGAAGTTTCTGCGCAGTTTGGAAGTGTTTACGGATGAAACCGAAGTTCAGCTTCAAATCCGGGACACAACCCGCCCGGTGGCTGCCCGTTTTTTCAATGCCTGCGCGGAAGCAATCGCCGGTTATCTGCCGGATGAGTTGAACTATGGAGCGGCAGGTTATCAATTCCAAGTCAGCCGTGGAACGTTTTTCCAAGTGAACCGGTTTTTGGTGGATGAACTGGTGAAAGAAGTTTTACAGAACTACCAGGGCGAAACGGCGCTGGATTTATACGCCGGCGCGGGTTTATTTGCGCTTCCCTTGAGCGAACAGTTCACCGCCGTTACTGCGGTAGAGCGCGGCGGTTCCGCCTTCCGCGATCTGCAATACAACGCCGCGAAGCGCACCAACATCGCCACAATTCGCGCCGCTACCGACCAGCATTTAAAACAACTCACCGCTGCGCCGGATTTAGTGATAGCCGACCCGCCCCGAACCGGCTTAGGACCGGAAACCGGCGAACAACTGTTGCGCCTCGAAATTCCGCAACTGGTGATTGTAAGCTGCGACCCGGCAACGCTCGCCCGCGACTTAAAATCAATCAGCGCCAAGTACGAACTGCGCCGGATGACGCTGGTGGATTTATTCCCCCAGACATTTCACTTTGAAACTGTGGCCCACCTGGAACTGAAGCGTTGAACGATGTTTCGCCACTTCCGCAGAATCAACTCCGCTACAGTGAGCACAATGGCCAAACCAAGAAACGCCGGCCACAATCGCCAAATCACCGGCAAATACCGCCCGCCGCTGCGAAACACATCAGGCGGCGCCGGGTTAAGCTGCCCGCCGGAAAGGTTGGCAATCTGCTGCAACAAGGCCGGATTAGATCCGTAATCGAGCGTTTCTTCCTGTTCCCGGTAGAAACCAACTTCCGGGAACAGGGGGGAATCAGTCAAAGGACGGATGCGAAACAATCCTCTTTGCTCGCCGATGTGCAAGCGGCCGTGGTAACTGCCTGCTGCCGCTTCCGCCACATTAATCGGTTTTCGAAATCCGCGCGGGCCTAAAACATAAATAGCAGGAATTGTTACTCCCTTTTCCGCTTCCCGCCCCAGGTGATAGTCCACAACTAAATCGTTGTTAGCTGAATCGAAATGCGCCACAGCTTCTACCGCGTTCGAGTGCGGCAGTAGATCGCGCGTTACGTTGATCCAGAACCTATCAAAGCCCGGCCAGTTCAGCCAGTCTGATGCCCAGCGGCTTTTGGCGTCGGAAGAAAAAACAGCCGCGCGCCCTAAACCATACTGCCAGCGCACGTACAAAGGGTCTTTCTTTTCCTGATTAATGGAAAGCACGGTTTCCGCAGTTGGTTTCGCGGCAAACCGGGCGTATCCTCTCAGCGCCGGCGCGGTTTCAATCGCGGTTCCTTCCAGAACTTCCGCTTTTCTGTCCACCAGAGCTTTCAACGGTTTCTCAACCGCAGTAGACCCGGTGTATTGCAGAACATCTTTCAACAGAATCTGTTCCAACCCTTGCGGCTCGTTCAGAAAATAACTTTGGCCGCCTGATAAGTTCGCCACGCGATCCAGATAACTGCGATTCACATCCTGGCCTAGCCCAACAGTGGAAATAGTGACTTGGTGAGCTAGTGCTTCTTTGGAAAGCTCCAAACTGTCGCCTTCTTCGGAGATGCCGTCAGTCAATAAAACAATGTGTTTATAAGCGGCAGGAGCGGCCAGCACGCGGCGGTACGCTTCCGCTAAGGCAGGCGCAATCTGGGTGCCGCCATCCGGCGTAATACCGGAAATCAAACGCTTAATCAAGCTTTTATCTTCGGAACGCCGGATTGGAACAGCCCACTGGTAAGAATTGTCGAAAATCAAAACGCCGATTAGATCAATCGGGCGTAGATGATCCACCACACCCACCGCCGACAACCGGGCCAGATCAATTTTGCGGCCTTCCATTGAAGAAGATTTATCAATAATCAAGGCTACACAAGTGCCTTCCGGTGTTCTGGGCGGCGCAAGATCGGCGGGCAGAGCGCGGTCCAGCGCATCCTGCTGTTTTCGATCTTTATAAACCTGCTTTTCGCCGCCGATCAGAAGCAAACCGCCGCCATCTTTCACGTGTTCTTCCAGGCGCTGCTTCAGCGAAGGCGAAAGTGTTTGCAGATCAAGATTGTTCAAAACCACAAGCTGAGTGCCGTTCAGCGATTTTGCTGATTCGTCAATGCTGGTTTTCACATCAAACTGCGCTTCCGCCAGAGCTTTCAGCAAATTCGCATCCGCGCTGGGCGAATCCTGTGAAAGATACAAAACCTGCGCTCGTTTCAGGGTAAGAGCCTGTTCAAACTGAACACTGCCGCCACCAGCCTCTGTAATCTGGCCGCTGATTGTGGTTGCGCCGGCGGCATTAATGCGGCTGCGCACATGTACTTGATTAATCCCCGGCTGAAGTTCTACCTGATTCTGCCCGATCAGTTTTCCTTCCGCCCGCAAAGAAACCACCGCGCTGCTCGCCCGCGCAGATTTCACCGCTAGATCAATTGGAATCTGTTCCGCCGCATACCCTTGGCGGGGAACGGACACCGAAAGGAGTTGCAGACCGCCTTCTTGCCGACCGCCCAGGGTAAAAGCATCAACCGGGATGCCGAGCCGTTCTACCTGCGCAATCGCCCGCGCGCTGCTGCCTTCATTTTCTTTTCCGTCGGAGATCAGAACCAAACGCGGAATGCGCCCGGCAGGAATAGCGGAGATGCCTTCCCGGATCGCCGCTTCCAAATTTGTTCCTTGTTGTTCATTGGCGGTGCGTTCAAAACGCCAGTTCTGCTGCGCTTCTTCCGGCTTCAATTCCCTGGCTTGGCTAGTAAACGGAATTATTCTTAGAAAGTTACTGCCTGCGGCACGGCTCATCGCGGCTACCAAAGATTGTTCGCGCGCCAGATCGTCATCGGAAATACTGGCCGATGTATCGACTAGCACCACCACTCCGGTTTTTGTTTCCGGCATGGTAGCCACCGGTTCTGCCAAGGCGATGCCGATGGCGCAAAAGCTCAGAACCTTCAGCGCGAGTGCTGTTTTTCGGCTGGCTCGATTCCATCGATAAAACCCGTACGCCAGCGGCAGCAGAATTGTCAGCAGAAACACCGGATGAAGGAATGTCATTGATGTACGAGTTCCTCCTTTTGATTCTGCGGAGGTGAAGAAAGATCAGTTGCAGCAAGTCGCCGCCGCACTCCTCCTTGCTGCCCAAATAAAAACCATTCCATGCCTAGCCCTAATGCGCCCGCAAACGCCAGCCACTTCCATAAATCCACTGCCGCCGGAGCAAACTGACCAACAGGCGAAATGGAATGGACAGCACCAACCGGCGGCTTCCAGCGAAACTCGCCGATGCCGGGCAGCGTTAACGCCAGAACCCGCTCCCGATCAGGAGAAACAACACGCACTAAACCGGGTTTCGAAGCATACAGCTCCAAAGCTCCTTTTCTAACCGTGAAAGGCACGGCAAAACCGGAACTATCCACCACTCGGAAACGCTCCGCAGATTCAGGAGGGTCTAAAGATACTGTTGCAGTTCCCACCGTGGTTGCCGTCCATTCGGTTGTTCGCAGCGATTCCGGCTCCAGCCAGCGCAGCAGGTTGGCAAACAATAAAGGCGTTGACACGTCATACCGCACAGGATCACTTAAAGGATCGAATCCGATTTCCGCTAATCGCGGCTGCTGTGAGATAGCAGGACGAGCGACCACTAAAGGCCCACGATCGGAAAAAGCAATGCTGATATCGGGTGGGGAAGGCTTAAACACCGCCGCCGAAGCAAGACGAATCTCTTTTGAGCGCAGGCCCGCGCCCAACTCGGTTTCAGTGTTCCACCGATTGAGTAAGGTTTCTCCATTGGCAATTTGTAACTCAACCGGCGAACCTTTAGGCGCGGGCATCACCCATAAGCTCGGCACTGCGGGAACGATGTCCGGCGCAAACCGGTCCAGTAAAACTGCATCAGCAGCCGATGGGCTTCGCGAAAAATCGGCGGGAGAGAAATAAGTCGGTTTAATCCGCTTATCGGCTTCCAGAAATGGTCGCCAAGCTGCGGGGCGATCAGAATAAACAGCGATCCGCAGCCGCCCGCCCGCAGGCAGTTGCAGTTCCACCCGATTATCCAACGCCAAAGCATCAACCGGTGTAAGAGAAGCTGTCAGCGTTCCAGGCCCGTCGGTACGGAACTTAAAATCCTGGTGGCGCTCTTCGTTTGCTTTTAATAACAGTTCCCGGGGCGTAAAATCAGTGCGGGCAAAACCAAAATGCAAAGTGACTTTCTGCGGCGCCTCCCCATAATTGCGAACCGCCACGGAAGCCTGCCACAAATTATCTTCATTCGCATCGCGCCGCACGCCCAACTGCCGGATACCGATATTTTCTCCGGGAGCTTCTACCGGAATCACTCGCAAATGAGGAACAGAAACAATTTCATCATCACGCCCGTTCACTCTCGTGCCGCCCACAAACACCACTTCACCTTCGCCGGTTCCTGACCACCGCACAGCGTGGCTGGCAAGCTCCAGGGCAGAACCAAGGTTTAATGCGGAATACGAAGCAACACTGTTGCTAATTGCATCCAGAACCTGTTTGCGATTTTCAGTCAGGCTGGTGGCCGGGGTAGCCAAACTATCGGCCCGAATCAGCATGATGCGATCGGACGAAGGAACAGATAGAACAAACTGCCGCGCTGCTTGCTTGGCGCGCCCGAGCAGGTCGGCAGTTCCCGCTCGCTGCGACATCGAGGAAGACGTATCGAGAACAACAATGTGATTGCGTGCCGTGCGGCCGCTATTTCCTAACTGTAATTGAGCCAGCGCCAATAACAGCAGCAATAAACTAACCAGTTGCAGCAGAAGCGACCAGGGTTCCCGGATGTGTTTGCGTTTCCGCTGTGGATCAGCCCGCTGCGCATCTACCCAAAAGCGAAGCGTGGAAACCACTTTCTTTTTACGGCTGCGGTCAAGCAGGTAAAGGGCCGTCACCAAAGCGGACAATGAACCAAACAGGGTAAAGAATTCGCCCAAGCTGAGATTGAAAAAAGACATCGGTTAAGCAACGCCCTGCGAACGAATCAACGCTCCGAATACTGCTTCTTCGAGCGAAGCCGCCGTGGAAATGGCGGCATATCGCCCACCGTTGCGCTGCGCCAGTTTTCGGATCTGATCGGCGTAACGGTCGAAATTCGCGGTGTAATCTTCGCTGGCTTGTTCATCAAAACTCAAAATCACTTCTTCGCCTGTTTCCACATCCACCACTTCCAGTTCCCCTTGCCCGGCGGGTGAACGGTCTTCTTCGCTCCACAACTGGATCAACATCAATTCGTGCCCGAAATCAGCCAGGTATTGCAGCGGAATAAGACAATCGCGCTGATCCAGAAAATCAGAAAGAACAATCAATAACCCGCGCTGCGGGTATTCCGCAATGAACTGCCGCACCGCTTGCAGAAAATCGGTTGTTTTTTGAATGGTGAGCCGCCGCAGAAATTCCTCCGCCGGCTGAAATCGATGCCGCCCTCCCCCACAGATAAACGGGTCGAGCAGTTTGCCCGCAAATGGCTGCAAAGTGATGGTATCTAGGCGAACCAAGCCGATGTAAGACAGCGCAGCAGCGATGCGTCGTGCAAAATCGAATTTCGTCGGCTCGCCCGTTCCCTGCCCTGCCGCCATCGATGCGCTCGCGTCAATTAATAAGCGCACCGGAACACGCGGCTCCACTTGAAACATCTTCAGGAACAATTTTTCCAGCCGCATGAAAGCGCGCCAGTTTACTGAACGCAGGTCATCGCCGGGATGAAACACGCGATGATCCAGAAACTCCTGCCCGGAGCCGGCAAAGCGCGAAGGGTTGTGGCCGCCCACCAAGCCCGGAAAAGACCGGCTCCAATTCAGCGTTAGCCGCTCCAAGCGTTCCAGAAAATTTCGATTAAGGAGCGGTTCGTGCATGAGGGGTGTTCAGTTTTCGGTCAGAACTTCAGAAAACGAATAATAAAACTGCGATCAGCCGGCAGCCCGTCTTCTGCCGCGTCCATCCACAGATTCTATGACGCGCCGCAGCACGGTTTCGGTAGTTTGCCCGTCGGCGTGAGCATCGAAATTGAGAATCACGCGATGCCGCAGCACGGCAGGCGCGACGAATTCAACATCCTCCAAACTCAAGTGGACACGCCCATGCATCAACGCCATCACGCGCCCGCATTCAATCAAAGCCTGCGCGCCACGCGGCGAACTGCCGTATCGGACATACTGGTTGGTCACTTCCGGCGCTCGGTCGGAGCCCGGCTGCGTGGCCATCACCAGATCAATCGCATACTCCTGCACATGCGGCGCCACAATCACCTGGCGGCAGGTGGCTTTCAATTGTGCAATCTGTTCCCGGTCCAGCACCTGCTGCAGCGGCATTTCTTCTTGTTTCACCGTCACGTCCACAATGCGGCTCAGGTCTTCGCGTGACGGATAAGTCACCAGAATTTTCATCAGAAAGCGATCAAGCTGCGCTTCGGGCAGCGGGTATGTGCCTTCCATTTCAATCGGATTTTGGGTTGCCATCACCAGAAACGGCGGCTCCAGGGCGTAGGTCATGGTGCCGCTGGTGATGGTTCGCTCCTGCATGGATTCCAGCAGCGCCGATTGTGTTTTCGGCGTGGCCCGGTTGATCTCGTCCGCCAGCACGAGGTTCGCGAAGATCGGCCCCGGTTGAAAGCGCAGATGTTTATGGCCTTGCTCGTCGTTTTCCATAATCATCGTGCCCACAATATCGCCGGGCATCAGGTCGGGCGTAAATTGAATGCGGGAATACTTCAAATGAAGAACCTTGGCCAGAGTACGCAACAGCGTAGTTTTCCCCAAGCCGGGAACGCCTTCAAGCAATACGTGGCCTCCGGCCAGCAGGCAGATCAGCACTCCGTCGATTACATCGCGCTGCCCGACAATCACTTTCGAGATTTCTTCGCGGACCCGCGCCATGTTTGCGGTCGCTTGTTCAATTGCAGGAGTATCAACCTTGACCATGTCCGCCACGATGACTTCATTCTAATTGTTCACGGTTCAAAATCTTCGATTCTGAACAAACGGGCGCTAAACGGAAAGCGGAAACACCATGTTTCCCGGCTCCATTCCGGTTTCGCGGCAGTGCTGCAAATACAATGCGCCGTAGCTTTGAAGCAGATAATCTTCCGGCAGAAATCCTAACTCCCGCGCCGTGGAATCAATCCAAGCCGCTTCGCCTTCAATTTCCAGAAAATTGCCGATTGGGGTTTCATCGAAGACTACCACCCCCAGGGCATTTTCCTTTGTGTATTCAGTACGGAACTTCTCATACCGGAATATTGGGCGAAATCCGAGTTTCCCGAAAATCAGGGCCATTATTTCAAACGAACCCACCGTAGTCTCTTCTTCGGGCCGCTGCTTGTGTGGACCCGGAATGGGTGGTCCTTTCCAAGTAAGCACAGTTCGCTCACCAACCTGACGCAGCCGGAGCAGGCTAGAGTTCTGCCGCAATTCGCCGTTTTCCGTGTCGTAGATTGTGTTTGCTTCAAATACGCGGCCATGCAGAATGGCAAAGCCCAGGGAGCGTAGCCGCGCTTGCACAGCGGGCGCATCTTGGACGCGCAGCTTGATTTCGGTTTCGGTGGAACCGGTCATAACACTCCATTGAATTCCATTGAATTACCGGAAGGTATAATGCAGAAGAATGCGCGCCCGTAGCTCAGTTGGATAGAGCGGCAGACTTCGAATCTGTAGGCCGGGAGTTCGAGCCTCTCCGGGCGCGCCAGTTTCTCCTCACAATTTTTAATGCCGCTTGAGCGTACGGGGGCGAGTGAACGGAACAAATTCCTGCATCATGTTGTAAGCTAAGTCGCCTGCCAGGGTAATCGTGCCGCGAATCAATCCGTCTCCCACTGCGCTGTTGCTCCTGGGCTGCCAGGCGTTTATTAACTGGCCATTCGCGTAAGCGCTGATAATTCTGGAAAAAGCAAATCGCTCGCCTTGCGCATCGGTGCGCGTCACCAGAGTTTGCAGCATGGCATTCTTCAACCGGGAAGGAAATCCTTTCTCCTCGCTGGGGAAGTAGCGGGGATCCTCATGCAGCGCGTTCTCCAGCACAAACGACATGGTTTGCCGCGACAGGTTCCCGCCAAAGCTGGAAGCATACCGCTCGGCGTACCCGCCCACCCCTCCACCCCATTCCAC
>CAXTWT010000021.1:0-29376 GCA_964247955.1 uncultured Bryobacteraceae bacterium | reverse complement strand
GCGTCAGGTAGGACGGCGCGCAGAGCAACGGCCGCCGCTGCCGGACCGGGAGTTTTGAGCACTGGCGACCCGGTGGTAATGGCAGCGATGATAGCGTCGCGCGCGATCGCAGCCACGCCCATGTCGCGGTTTCCTTCGGGCATCGACAGCAATGTCAGAACGGCGCCGCAGCCGGAGGCATGAACCAGGTCTGCGGCCCGTTCCTCGCTCACTCGCAAGCGGCCGGCAGCGGCAACGCGTCGGATATGCTCCCTGAGAACGCGATAGGAGTGGGCGGCGGCGGGGGATTTCACGCCTGGATGGGGATCGCAGTACATCAGCTTGTAGATCGCTGGATGGGAAAGCCCGAAATCGACATGCAAATCCCATCCGGCGCGCAGATCTTCCACCGGGTCGTCGCCGAGCTTGCGAATTTTCTTTTGCTTGAGGTACGTGGTGAACCCGTAATCTGCGACCGCATCAAGCAGGCCGCTCATGTCTTTGAAGAGGCGATAGATAGTCGGCGCCTGAACGCCTGCGGCATCTGCCGCCGCGCGGGTTGTTACGGCGTCCCGCCCTCCACGGTTGAGGAGGGCAATTGCAGCCGCAATGATACGAGCCCGCGTGTCGTCGCGAGAACTGTTTGACTCAGCGGCTGGAACGGCATGGGACTCGATCATCGTTTTCGACAAAACACTCAAGGCTTACAAAAACAGAAAAACCTTTGCAACTTTGCTATCTATGATAACTTAAGCTTGATATCATTGCTAACAGGCAGGGCCGCCTGAAGATGCCTTGCCAGGAGATCATTATGATTATTGTTACAGGAGCCACCGGTAAGCTCGGCCGGGAAATCGTTGAGCAACTCCTCAAAGCAGTTCCCGCCACGGAGGTCGGCGTCAGCGTTCGCGCCCCCGAAAAGGCGACTGCTCTTGCTGGACGTGGTGTCCGCGTGCGGCAGGGTGATTATAGCGATCCGGCAAGCCTGCTCCATGCATTCGAGGGGGCTTCGCAGGTGCTCATCATTTCCAGCAACAGCAGCGGCGAAGACGCGGTGAGGCATCACCGCAACGCCATCGAGGCAGCTCAAGCCGCCGGCGCCCGTCGCGTGCTCTACACGAGTCATATGGGTTCCAATGCGGCCTCGCTGTTCTCACCCATGCGCGACCATGCCGCTACGGAAGCCATCCTGGAAGCATCAGGCGTTGCTTTCACGTCATTGCGCAACGGGTTTTATGCAGGGTCGGGCATTATGCTGATGGGCCAAGGTCTTCAGACAGGCGAAGTCTCCGCACCGGGGGACGGTCCAGTCTCTTGGACGGCGCATTCCGACCTGGCAGCGGCGGCCGTCATCGCGCTGACCGATGTAAACCGTCTCAGCGGGATCACACCGCCCCTGACAGGGTCGGAAGTCCTCGACCTCGACGGCATAGCGGCGATTGCGTCTGAACTTACTGGGCGAACGATCACGCGCAGCACAGTGACAAACGAGCAGTTTCGCGCGGCTCTGATCTCTCGCCACTTGCCCGGACCTATGGCGGAAATGTTGGTGGGGCTTTTCGCAGCCAGTCGCAAAGGTGAGTTCGCGGCTGTCGATCCGACCCTGGAGCGACTGCTCGGCCGACCGCCGAAGTCGATGCGGGACGTGCTGGCGACTCATCTGTCTCAAACGAACTGAGCAGCTAGCTGTAATCGGTGGTCGCGAAATAGACCACCTCAAGATGGGAGTGATCGTTCGGGAGCTTGCTCTTGCCTTAGCCCTTAGAAAACTTTTAGTTCCGCCTAAGTCCTCCCTTAGCTCCCCGGCCCTATGCTGAAATCTAAGGCTGGTTCAACAGGATGGGACTAGACAAAATGGCCGAAACAACACCTCCTGCGTTTCTGTCCTGGAGCTGCATTCTTCCGACCCAATCACTCATTATCCTGGCGGAAATCGCCCGCCGTTTCCGGCCCTCTCCCGAACAGCGCTTTGCTCGCCAACTTCGGCAGGCGGGGCACGAGGTGATCTTCTTCGCGACACATTCGTTGAATGCCGGTTTCTCCAGCCACTCCGATGCGGAGACCAAACTAAGCAAAAAGAAATCTTCTTTCGACTTCCTAACGACAATCAAACGGACTTGAATGATTAAGATTGACCATACAGAGCGCCAAAAAATTCTCGTGCATGGCGCCAAGCAACATACGACGGTTCACATCGATACTTACAATGCGGAGTTGAGAGACGGGGAAGGCTTTCTCGGGGATCGCGCCAGCAATCGTGCTTTCCGGTCCATTCTGGATCAGGGGCGTGAGCGAATTCGTAAGGTGGGAGAAGATCCTTTGGGAGAGCAGCCGACCACCGAGTTGAGTAAAAAAAAGCTCGACAAAGTGTTGGTCGAGGGTGAGATCGAAGCGGCCGGTTTGATTCATGGAGCCGTGGAAGAATTTGCGCAGGAACTAGCGGCCGTCACGCATAGGCTTCTCAAGCTGAAATCCTGGCAGGAGACAAGTTGCATTGTGGTAGGAGGCGGCTTACGCGCCAGCCGCATGGGAGAACTGGCGATCGGCCGCGCCGCAGTCCTGCTGAAAACGGAATACAGTCACGAGATCGAGTTCCGGCCCATCCGCCACGATCCGGACGAAGCGGGACTGGTCGGCAACGTGCATCTGATTCCGGCCTGGATGTTTGACGGCCATGACAGTATGCTGGGCGTCGATATCGGCGGGTCCAACATCCGTACCGGCATTGTGGAGCTGAACATCCGTAAAGATGGTGATTTCAGCGACGCGCATGTCTGTTCTTCCGAGCTTTGGCGACATGCTGACGAAAAGGTGAGCCGTACCGAGGCGGTCGAGCATCTGGCGGCGATGATCGAGAAGATGATTCGCGAGGCTGGCAAAAAGGAGTTACACCTAGCGCCCTATATCGGCATCGGCTGTCCCGGCGTAATTAGTGCGGACGGCTCGATCCAAAAGGGCGGTCAAAACCTTCCGGGCGGCAACTGGGAGAGTTCACGCTTCAATCTGCCGCAAAGCCTTCGGGATCTTATCCCGGAAGTGGGCAAGAACCCGACCCTGATCATGCTGCACAACGACGCTGTCGTCCAGGGCCTCAGTGAAACGCCGTGGATGGAAAACGTCAAGCATTGGGGAGTCCTTACGATTGGAACCGGTCTCGGCAACGCTCGCTTTACTAACTGCCGTTTTGTGAAACACTGATTCTTCTCTCCTGAGAAGCTTCTTCAGTTCCTCCATCGGTGAATAGACGCGATAAGCTGAGCGTGGAGGTGAGACGACTGATTAAGAAATGATGGTGGCCCGACCGTGTTCTTTCGACTTGTTCACCGACGTGAACCCTCCCCGGAAGCTAGGCATGCCATCCCACAAAGGAGTATCATCAAAAATTCATGCGACTCGTTAAGCAAGCGTTTGCTTCTTTTCTTTTTCCCCTGATGGCGTGGCAGTCAGCAGCTTGTCTCGCTCAGCAGCCGGCCACTCTGCAAGACCAACCACCGGCGGCTGTCACAACCGGGCAAGGAGCGGAAAGCAGTGACGCGGAACTTGATCGGATGGACAAACGAGTTTTACTCGACCGGCTCAACAAACTAGAGCAACGGCTTGCCGCAGTTGAAAGCACCCTGCATACGCAAGGTTCTCAAGAGGGGGGTATACAAAGCTCCACGACAAATCTTCGGCAGGATTCCTCTTCGGGCCAGCCGACGGAAAGCGCGAAGCGCCCCGCTGCGCCCGCGCCGCAACCATCCGCCGGCCAATCAGGAAACAGCTCGGAGCCACTACAAGGAACAACTCTTAACTTTCTGTTTGACGGCTATTATGGATACAACTTCAACAATCCTATCGGGCGAGTGAACCTGCTGCGCGCCTATGACGTGAGTAGCAACGCTTTCAGCATCAATCAGGTTGGCATGATCGTGGAGCATTTGCCGGACCCGGCAAACGGAAAGCCGTTTGGTTTTCGCCTTGATTTCCAATACGGCCAGGCAACCCAGACGCTACAGGGTAACCAAGCCAATGAGCCCCGGCCAGAAATCTATCGTAATATTTTTCAGGCTTATGGAACTTATGTCATCCCTGTCGGCAAGGGCTTAACTGTTGACTTCGGAAAGTTCGCCAGTTCTTTAGGAATGGAGGGGAACTACACGAAGGACCAAATCAACTACTCCCGCTCTTTTTGGTTCAATTATCTGCCGTTCTATCACCTGGGAATTCGGGCCAATTACAAGTTCAACGATCAAGTCGCTTTAAATTACTGGATTGTGAATGGAACACAGCAGTCCGAGCCGTTTAACGGCTTCAAAGATCAGTTTTTCGGCCTCAGCCTGCAACCGAAAAAAACCATCAGTTGGAACGTCAATTATTATCTCGGTCAAGAAAATCCCGATGTTCTCTACTTTCCCAATGGAGGAGCGCCGCAGGATTCCCCCACGCTGCAGGGCGTGCCCTTTCAACCGATCCGGCCGGCGGCGAACGGAAAATTGCACATTTTTGATTCGTATCTCACGTGGCAGACAACTCCGAAATTAACTTTAGCGCTGGAAGGCGATTACGTTATTCAGCGTATCCAATCCTTCTCAGCGCCTTCCCATGTCGACGGCGGGGCGATCTATGCCAAATATCAACTCACACCGAAGGTGGCGGTAGCCGGACGCAGTGAGTATCTGTCGGATCGCGGCGGCTTATTTAGCGGTACGACCCAAGCCATAAAAGAAACCACATTCACGACAGAGTACTTGTTTGCCGAAGGGTTTCTAATGCGCGGAGAGTGGCGACGTGACTTTTCGAACCGACCCTACTTCTACACGAACACTCTCGGAATCCTGAAAAGGGAGCAAAACACTGCTACTTTGGGCCTTGTCTGGTGGTTCGGCAAAAAACAAGGCAACTGGTAAGAAAAAGATGTCACTGACAATATTGACGGCCTGTTCTCACGATTTCTTTTAAAGTTCACCATTGGCGGCGGAGCCGAGAAGCAGAAGTTCCTGCTGGATTTTGTTCGCAGCTTTAACGTCTTCCGACCGCAAGTCTTCTTCTAAGCGCCGGAGCGCAATTCCGAACACATCCGCTTCGTGCAGAGTCACTCCCGCTATCTTTTTTTGAGACAGGCTCCGCCAAAGCCGGCGCGCCAGATCCCGATCCGCGACGGAGGGCAGCACCAAGCGCCGATCAAGGTCAACTATCCAAGGCGCTTCTTCGCCGTCCGGCACAATCTCCACCCGCAGCTCAGGACGCGGTCGGGCAAGTTTCTCCCACGCTTCTGTAATGTCGCATTCCTGTTCTTCCGCAGAAACTTTCTCGGAAAGGCTCATTACAACGCGTGAGGAGCGAAGCCTGGAAGCCGCTAACAGAATCAACTCGTATGCATTTTTACCCGGAACAGCAAGCAGGTGTGCGGGCTTGCCGACTTTCTCCGCCAGGTAAACGGCTTTGCTGAACACCTTGGTTTCGCACTGGTTGATGACTTCTTCCGGCTTCGTTGGATCTTCCGATGCGGCATCGGGGCAATCGGCATTAATTGAAATAACCACGACATCATTTTGAGAGGGGTCGTTCTCCCCTAGAACTTTTTCCAAATGTGATAGATTTTTGGAATCGTGGACAGCCACCAGCACGTTGCCGGGCCGTACTCCCAGAGACTTGGGAGAAAGATTCTCTCTGACTTCCAAACGAAACAGCTCCGTCTCACTCTCCTCGCTTTTTTGGAGATTACCCCGGCTCGCGTTCTTTTCTCCCGCTCGATCCTTTGACTTGCCATATCGTTCGCTCAGGGAAAAAGCAACGAAGAACACCACCGTAAAAATCACTCCCGAGATTGTGGCGGTAGTTTTGGTCAAAACATTAATCCCGGCCAACAGAAACAGGGTGATCGTGATCATGGCCAACCCGATGGGAACATTGATGCCGCGCGCGCGAAAGTTAAAGGGAACTTTCCATCGTTCCACATCCGGCTCGGTGAAACGCAGCACCATCACTGCCAGGGCCTTCATGAAAAAGCTCCACGCCACGCCGAACGCGTAAGCCTCTCCCAGCAGGAACACATCTCCATGGCTAATCAGAATCGTAATAAGCTGCAAGACAACAATCAGATTGATAATACGGTACGTCGTGCCGTACTTCGGATGAGGCTCACGAAACCATCCCGGCAACACTCCGTCTTCAGCGACGCGGTTAAGTACGCCGTTTGACCCGATGATGGATGTATTCACAGCTCCCGACAGGATCAGCACTCCCACCAGAACCACAAATGCCTGGAACAACAGTTTCAGCATCTGCGGCCCGACAAGAAACATGGACAGCCCGCTAATCAGATTGTCAAAATACTTCGGGCGCTCCGAATCGGGTATGATCATCACGGCGAAAAACGACACCAAAGAGGTAAAGCACAGGCTATAGACAAAAATGATGAACCCGGTCCGCATCAGATTCCGGTGCTTGGGATACTCAATTTCACGGTTTACCTGCGCTAAGCTTTCCTCTCCGCTCATCGCCAGCAGAGAGTGGCCGAGTCCGATCAGGATAGCTATCGCGGTGATGGCAGGAGCAACTGTGCCTTTCAGCCAGCCTAGTGCATCATTGTTGAATTTGAGGTGGGCCATGGTGGGCGGCGGGACAGGCTGATAACCGTTCATCAGAATGGTCAGGACGGACCAGCCGATCAAAATAATGACCATCACGGTCGTGATCTGCATAATGCGCAGCGCTTTGCCACTCGAGAACGGAATACCCACCGTGTTAGTCCACCAGAAATAGACCGTGACGGCCAGCGCGAATAACGCCGCCACATACGGCGCGGGAATCGGTATTTTCGGATAATGAAGGTAATCAGCGGTTTGGTTCAGCAAGCCGGCCAGATACAGCCCTGCGCTCACCGCGCTAATGGGTCCGGTTAACACATAATCGAACATCAGCGCCGACACGGAGAACTTGGCGGCGGTGCCCCCCATAGCCTCGCGAACCACGCGGTATACGCCGCCGCGAACGAACATGCTGCAGCTTTCGACGTAAACCGCACGCACGGCATACGAGAACAGCATGATGCCCAAAATGAACCAGGGAGCGGATTTGCCAATTGCTTTTTCGGCGATCCCGCCAATGTAGTAGGCCGTAGAGCCGAGATCGCTGAGAACAATCGCAGCCGCTCTCCAGAACGAGACGAAGGCAAGCATGATTGTTGCGGGCACCACGTAGCGCGACAGCCTTCCAGGCTCTGAACTGATAGTTCTATGGGACATATCGGCGAAGGATCTCCTATTTCTTCTTCACTGCCGCACGGGTAGCTAGCCGCAGCTACCTTTTCAAAAGCTCCCGGGAAACGAAAGGCAGATTTCTTCCTGCGTTCCGCTCCTTTTCGAGATAGGCGTGTAGGTCATGGTGCTCTGCCAGCTCAATAGTTGCAGCGACCGCTTCGATTTCGTAAGCGCCGCAATGGGAACAATTGACCAGGAAAGAAGCTCCAAGATTCTGGATTTGAGCGGTTTCGGCACATAAGTAGCAAACATCGAACATTATCTTTTCAGGCATTTCATTTAGAGTCACTTTCTTCGTTTTCTGTCACCCATACCGGATCTATCCCTTGCCTGAGCGCGCCGCGAACATTCACAAGGAAATAATAAAGAAGGGCAGCACAGCCAGGAATAGAAATCCAGCGATGAAACAGGACCACTCGAAGGAGCCAAATCGTCGTAAAGGATTTCCGCTTCGCAGGTCTAACTCCCGCAGGAGACAAGGCAGGAGAAACAATATCGGCGCTATCCCTAACGGATAATGATGGTGAATGGTGCTGGCAACAGCACACAAGCAATTTATAGTCAGGAGGCAAACAATGGCAGTCAGCCGCGATCGGTTGTGACCGGAGTGGCTGTTCGCCCTTGACGTTTTCACAACTGCACCGCCTTTGGGGAACCAACGAGAATAACCTGATGGCCGACCTTCTGCAGGTTTCTCCCTAGCTGCTTTTCGTACGTCCAGGGCCATCGGCTCCGCCGGTTGCCGATTACGATCAGCGAATGAGGGAGTAACGCATCCTGGATGCATTGACGAGCTTCACGGCAGAGTCGGATCTCGATGCGAGTCTCGACGGGCGATTGTTCACAAAAAGCACGAAAGCGCCGCAGGCGGAATTCCGGGTCCACACGTGGTTTGTCGATCGGTAAGGGGTAGGGAACGACCTGGGCCACTAAGACCCGGATACAAGCCCCTAATTGATGCGCCCAACGCGCCGCTTCGCGGAATGCAGAGAGAGTGCCGGGAACCGTCGTGAATAAGACCGTGAGCGATAGGATATGGGAGCGCTCTTCAAAGGGCTCCCTTGCTCCATAGGATACATACTCAGAAACTCGCGAGGGATCGCTTCTGCCTCGATTCTGGTAACCACTCGCCACAAATTACATCTCCCGGTATGAGGGTAGGGCGTTTGGCCTAAAGAATGTGTTAGGAAGGACTAAGGTCAAACTAAGGGTTAGTCAAAACCGATATCCGACCCGCAACTCAGCCAAAAAAACGTGGCTCCCTGTCCTATTTCGCTCTGAACCTCCACCCGCCCTCCCTGGGCCTTGATGATCTCTCGACTAATATGCAGCCCCATTCCTGTTCCGGGAGATTCGAATGAAAGAGCGGAAGAAGGCAAAGGCGGCTAAAGGTGATGGCACCTTTTTCATCCAGCGCCTTCGTTGGTGAGGAAAATTTAAAGCTTTTACCAATCGAGCGCACCTGAAAGAGCGTTCAGGGAATGCAACTCGCCGCTTACAGTCGTGCTACGACCGACGACTGCTTCCTTCATGGCGCTCCGTGCGTGCTTTCCGCCGCCGATAGCGCCAGACAATCAAGCGAGCTAAATAAACGGACGCAGCAAGTCGCAAGTTGAGCCAAATGCTTTTCATCGTTGACCCTCCAACGGAAAAGGAAAGATCCTCATCCGGCCGAATTCCAGACACCCGAAGCGTTCTTGCGGAGCGCCAGCCATCCGCCGTTTGCTAAGGACGGCACCTCATAAGTTCCTAACGGCAGTTGCAGAAGATGCCGGACGATAGCTCGAATGGTTCCTGAGTGGGCTACAATCGCAATCGTGGAGTTGCTATGCCGATGGAGAATGTCATCGAGGGCGGCCGATATAACTTGCTCACGGGCTCGGAGCGCCTCATAACTGGCAGGTAACAGCTCTCGGAATTCTGAACATAATTTCAGGGGAACACCGAACGCCTTCGCGATGGTCTCGGCAGTCTCCTGCGCTCTCCTCAGGTCGCTCGAATAGACTTGTGCGATCCGGCGTGTCCGCAAAGCATCGATCAGCTTGGCCGCTTGTTGCCGGCCTGCCGCGCTGAGGGGCGGATTACCGTCGTCCGAAGAAGCGCTTGTGTCTGTCTTCAGATGTCGAATCAGAACCAGGGAAGCGGAGGAGGTAGACATGGCCAGCCTTAATTGGCCTGGAGCAAGCTGGTCGAGAACACAAACGACCTGGGCCTCTTCTCGTGCTTCGGTGAGGAAACATCCGGAAGTGCGCTCTGTTTGGTTGCGCTCTTGTTCGCGGCCACAAAGAACTGCGGGTCAGGACGGGAAAAGAAGGCATGGTGAACCAAATGGAGGCACTGCTGTAATTGGTGCTGGGGAACAGCAATCCTCACGGAACAAGACCCATCGCTAGGAATCAGAAAAGTGGAAATGCCGCGAAGGGCTGCTGTTAGCCTCTTTGTAATCGCCTCTTTTTCCAAATCCTGACCGACCAGCGTGAGAATGGCTTGCCCGCTTCGAACCTGTACTTCTAAACACCCGTGCGGCACAAGATTTTTTTCCGGCATTTTCGCTTTTTCGTCAATCGCGATGTAAACGACACGCTCGGACGAACAGAGTACGGTGATTGTCGAGCTGTGTTCCTTGCAAAACGCGGTGAGGTGTTCCAAGTCATCGAACCGATTGGCAGAGCGAACTTCCAGGAGCGTGACGCCCCATTTGATCGCCATGGACTTGACCACATTTGTGCTCTCTGCCGCGACAGCGTCGATCCGGGTTCCTTCGCCGTCCGGGTCAAAAGTATTACGAATGACGATCGGTATACGGAGCCGTTCCGCAGGCGCCATCGTCTCCGGATGCAGAACTGTTGCTCCTGCTTCTGCTAATTCGCTTGCTTCGTCATAGGACAGCCGTTTCACTTTGTGCGCTCCGCCGAACAGGCGGGGATCGCAGGTCAGCATACCGTCGACATCTTTCCAAACCTGGATCTCATCGGCATTGATAGCAGCGCCTACAAGCGAAGCGGTCAAATCGGAGCCGCCGCGGCCCAAGGTCGTTGTGCGCCCGTCTTCGGTGCTGCCGATAAATCCTCCCAATACGACCAGCTTGTCGCGAGCAGCAAGCGGAACGGACCAACGAAGGCGCGCAGAGGTTTCCCAATAACGCGGCTGCGCGCTGGTGAATGTATCGTTCGTCAAAATCAGCTTTCTGGAATCCAAATGGGTGGTCGCGCCGCAATGTTCCTGCAAGACGGCGGCTAGCAAGCGGCTGGACAACTGCTCTCCCAGACTCGTCGTCCAGTCCTGTAGTTCGGGATTGAAGACGCGTTCCCCTTCGCAAAGCTCCAGCATACGGATATGCAAATCGCGGAACGTGTCTCGCAGGAAGCGGCTTATGACGCTCTGCCCTGGGCCGTGAAGAAGCTCTTCACAGATAGCAAAGTGCTGATTCTTCATGGCCTCTTGTAGTTTCCAGGCAGAATAGCTATTGGCGCGACGCGACGCCGACAAAACCTCCAGAAGACAATCCGTGGTGTCCCCGATAGCAGAAGCAACAATAACGGGGCGGCGACCAGCTTCCGAGCGGATAATCGAAACGACTCGGCCCAGGGAAGCAGCGGAGGCAAGGGACGATCCGCCAAACTTCATGACAATCATGAAAAACTCCTGTTTTCCGGACGACTGGTTGGCAACCCCAAAGCAATGCCGGTCTTGGATCGGCTAAGGAACTGGCTGGAGAACAGGACGTGAGAAGAAGGCGTACAGCCCGCTTGTCGCATATTTCCCTTCGACCAGCAGCTAGTGGAAGTTCCATTGTCTTGGGTTGAATGAGTCGACCTGTCCTTACAGTAAGGCCGCGAACCTTAAGAACGCATAAAGCAGACCTTAAAAGTGAATAAAGCAAGGACGGGAATTTTGGCTGGCGACCAACGCCAAGCGAGCCGACTCCGTACTCTTCAGCGAATAATAGCCGGTCTTTATGCGAATTTTAGGAAGTGGTATCTATAGTGGCAATATGCAGAGGAGAGTATCGGAGAGGTCTTCTCGAATTGTTTACGTCGCGTTAGCGGCCAACCTTCTGATTGTGATTGCCAAGCTGACTGCAGCGGCTTTCACAGGAAGTTCTGCCATGTTTTCGGAAGCTCTTCACTCCTTGGTTGATTCCGGCAATGGCGCTCTGCTTCTTTTTGGCCAGCACCGAAGCAAGCGGGAGCCTGATGAAAGCCATCCTTTCGGATATGGAAAAGAACTTTATTTTTGGGCGCTCATTGTTTCGGTTCTGGTGTTCGCTGTCGGAGGCGGGATTTCAGCTTACGAGGGCGTTCTGCACATTCGTCATCCTCGGCCCCTTCAGCATCTCGGCTGGAATTACGCCCTGCTCGCGGTGGCGTTTTGTTTTGAAGGCACCTCGCTATGGGTTGCGCTCCGGGAACTAAGAAGAGAAGGAGTTCGATCCTTCTGGGCAGCGATTCGAATCAGTAAAGATCCGGCTGTCTTTGCGGTTGTGTTTGAGGACAGCGCTGCTCTTCTTGGTGTGCTCATTGCCTTTGGGGGGCTGTATGGGGGCAACCGGTGGAGAATGCCTTTTATGGACGGCCTTGCTTCGCTCCTCATTGGATTGCTTCTGGGCATAGTGGCGGTCTTGCTCGCTCGCGAAACTAAAGCGCTGCTCGTCGGCGAGGGGGCAAGCCAGGAGGTTTTGCGCTCCATTCGGCAAATTGCGCAGAGTGAAAAGGCGGTGGAGCGAGCAGGCTACCCGTTCACGATGTATTTCGGACCCACCAGCGCGCTCCTGGTCATGAAGCTGCAGTTCTATCCCCAACTCAATACAGTGGAAATTGAGGCTTCGATTGACCGGATTGAGATAAAAATCTGTTCCCGTTATCCAGAGATTTGCCACATATTTTTGGAAGCCGAACACATGCGCGTAAGGACGCAAGCGGAATACCGGAGATCGAGCGAGTTCAACTCTGTGCCTATAGCGCTACCGGAAGAAAACACGTAAACAGAGTTGAATCGATAGAACGGGAGAAAACATAAAGCGTTTAGCAGCAGGCGCATTCGCGGCGACCACGAATCAGTGCTTTCGCTTTGGGAATCAGCGAATCCCAGAGCCGTCGAAGGAGCGGACAAAGAGCGAGAAACCAGAGCGCGCCTCCGGCTAAAGTTGTCAGCGAGCTTACCGCCAGCGCTGTCTTTTTCCAGCCTGCCGGATAGTCCGGGCTGAATTCACTGCTCAAATGGGCAAACGGGATCGACTGCTCGCAAGCAAAACAGACGCGGTAACCGTCAAAGGTAGCATTGGACATCGCGACATAAAGATGCCGGAACTCTTCTTGGACCGCCGTGTTTCGCACCCTGCCCGGTATTTGATCATGTACCGTTTCAATGTGACTTAAGCGCCGGGCATGAACCGCTTGGTACACGTCCAGAGCCGAAGCAGGCCGCTGGTCGACCGTAAACATCAGGTCGAGCATTGCATCCATCAGCACCCACCGGCACAGTTCCGGTATCCAGATCTCGGCCATGGTATGACTGGCGGGCGCGGATTTATAAAGCGTGGAAGACACAACGATCACTCGTGCCCGCATGCCCGCGCTTTCCGCCGCTCCCGCCAGCAGATGAGCAAACCGTTTGCAAATGGCCCAGGACCCCTGCCGCTGCTGAAGAAGGATCACCATCGGGTTCTCCGTGTCATGTTGGACTCGATTCGACCAAGTCAATGGGTGCGCAACCCAACTGGCCCCGTCCGGCTGCTGCTTGCGCACCCAACGCCGGAGAGCTACAGCCTTCGCGAGGCTTGGCTGCGCATGCAGTAACTCGGGCGGCAGCTCCGCTTGAAACTGCTGCAGGGAAAGAGCATTCGGCTTTTGCTCGATAAAGCCCGCAGGATGCGCCATGCGAAAGAAGCGCGGATCAGACACGTTGCGCACAGGTGATTTGAAAAAGATGAGGTGGGAAGCCCAGATCGCGGGCAGAGAACCGAGCAGAGTAATTGCTGCTCCCAGTAAAATCTTCTGTAACCCGCTCCAGCGATTGGGGTAAGGGATAAAGCGCACTTTGGCAGTGTAGAAACCGGCTTATGGCGGCGGCAACACTTTTGGCGGTTGTGAGACGTACCAGATTTCCCAGGACATTCAGTACTATGCATTCCTATCGTGAGCATTTTCCAGCTTGTCCCTGGCAAATTGATAGAACGTCTAGTACTGCCTGCCATAAGCGGCAGTCCCAAGCGCAGTCGAAAACTGTCACGTTTTCTCGACTGCTATGCTCTCCGTAGGAGTGAAATTGCTGTTGCAACGCGTCTTGTTCTCCTGCCTTTTTACAGTCTGGGTTGCCGCTGCCGGCGATTCCGATCTGCCTGAAGGCAAAGGCAAGGACGCAGTGGAGAACACCTGTACCGATTGCCATTCGCTCAAGCGCATTAAGGCGCAGCGTTTGAATGAGGAAGGATGGAACAGCACCGTTCGCGAGATGATCGAGAATGGGGCTTCGGTTAACGCGGACGATGTCAAAGTGATTGTCGATTATTTGACAAAGAACTTTGGTCCCGACAGCAAAGTAAATATCAATAAGGCCGACGCCGCCGAAATTGCCGCAGCGCTAAAATTAGCGCCTGCCGAGGCAAACGCTATCGTGCAGTACCGAACACGAAGCGGCCCTTTCAGCAACTTAATTGAATTGGAAAAGGCGAGCGGTGTCCCGGACAAAATCGAAGCTAAGAAAGTGTTGATTGAGTTCTAGCCCTTAAGCCAGAAGATCGCTCACGAACGAACCCTGGTTTCCCACCCCGGACAAGCGCGCATCCAACCCCTGGTACTTCACAGTCATGCGTTTGTCGTCGATTCCCAGGGTGCGCAGAATGGTGGCGTGCAGATCATGGATGCTTACCGGGTTGTCCACGGCAGCGTAGCCTAGTTCATCACTTGTCCCATAAGTGATGCCGGGTTTAAAGCCGCCGCCCGCGAACACGTAGGAAAACGCTTTGATATGGTGATCGCGCCCGTTGCCGGATTGCGACATCGGCGTACGGCCAAACTCGCCGCCGAAGATGACGAGCGTATCGTCCAGCATGCCGCGCTCCTTCAGGTCTTTAATGAGCGCGCCCGTAGGCTTGTCCACTTCTTCCGCCTTGTACTGGATGCCGCTCTTGACCTGCTCGTGATGGTCCCAATCGCGATGGTAAAGCTGGATGAACCGAACGCCGCGCTCGGCAAGTCTTCGGGCCAGCAAGCAGTTAGAGGCATAGGAGCCGTCGCCCGGTTTCGCGCCGTATGCTTCAAAAACATGCGCAGGCTCTTTGCTCATGTCCACCAGTTCCGGAACACTGCTTTGCATGCGGAAGGCCATCTCGTACTGAGAAATGCGGGTCAGAATTTCAGGGTCCTGCACCGTCTTGTACCGTTTCCGGTCCAGTGCGGCAATGGCCTCAATGGAGCCGTGCTGCAGCTTTTTATCAATGCCATGCGGATCGTCGATGTACGATACGGGATCGCCGAACGAGTTCAGCTTTACGCCCTGAAATTTGCTGGGCAGGAAACCGGCGGACCATTGGCGGGCCGAAACGGGCTGCATCTGGCCGCCCCGACCCTGCGAGAGCATCACAATAAAGCCGGGCAGGTCCTGCGTTTCATTACCCAAACCGTAGAACAGCCAGGAACCCATGCTCGGACGACCCGCAATAATCGAGCCGGTGTTCATGAACATGTGCGCCGTATCATGGTTGATCTGCTCCGACCACACAGAGCGCACAATGCACAGATCATCCGCGACGCTGCCGATTTCGGGGAACAGTTCGCAGATTTCAGCGCCGCATTTGCCGAACCGTTTAAAGCCGAACTGGGGCGCGAAACACTTCAATTGCTTTCCCTGCAACTGAGCCAACTGCTGGCCTTTGGTGAAGGACTCCGGCATGGCTTGACCGTTTAGCTTGGCCAGCGCCGGTTTATAGTCGAATGTTTCGAGATGCGACGGTCCGCCTGCCTGGTATAGATAAATGACGCGCTTCGCCTTCGGCGCGAAGTGCAGAGGGTTGATGGCTCCCAGCGACTTCTTAACGTCCGCCAAGTCCGCTACTTTGTCCTGCGCCTTCAAGGCGCTTGGGTTGAGCAATGAGTTGAGAGCCACGAGGCCCAGTCCGGTCACGCCCTGTTTTAAGAACGCGCGCCGCTTCAGCGCATCTTCATCAAAACCGTTCATATCGGTGCCTCTTGTATCCTTAATCTCTCGTAATTACTTCGTGGAGGTTCATAATCACACGAGCCACGTTGCTCATCGCCGCCAACTCCGCAGGACGCGTCTTGGAAGGAACCGCCGAATCGCCAATCTTCAGGTACTCGGCGGCGCCGGACGGGTCGGCCTTGAAATGCGCCAGACTTTTGGCGTGCAGATCAACCAAGATTTGCAGTTCGTCGTTTTCCGGTCGGCGTCCGGTCGCTTGTTGAAACGCCCATTGGACTTGACTCGAAAGGTTCTTGCCGCCTTCCTGCAAGATCCGTTCGCCGAATACACGGGACGCTTCCACAAAAGTTGGGTCATTGAGGAGATCCAGGGCTTGCAAGGGAGTATTCGAAGCGGTACGGAACACCGCGCACTCTTCCCGCGACGGCGCATCGAAATTCATCACCGTCGGATGTAGAAAGGTCCGCTGCCAGAAGGTGTAAACGCCGCGCCGGTACAGGTCCTCGTTGCGGCTGGCTGACCAACTCCGCTTCGGAAAGTTTAATGCAGCCAGATAACCGTCCGGCTGATACGGCTTCACGCTCGGACCGCCGAATTTGTTCACCAGAAGACCGGAAACCTCCAGCATGATGTCGTGAACCGACTCGGCATCCACGCGGAACCGGCTTTGGCGCGCCAACAGTCGATTATCCGGATCGCGTTGATCCCATTCCGGCGACGATAGCGACGACTGGCGATACGTATTGCTCAACACAATGATGCGCACCATGTGCCGGATGTCCCACGGATGCGTATCGGCAGCATCGTACTGCGGATCCATAAACTCCGCCGCCAGCCAGTTCAGCAGCTCGGGGTGTGAAGGCCACTCACTCTGCGACCCCAGGTCCTCCACGGTTTTGGAAAGACCGGCGCCGAAAAACTCGCTCCACATGCGGTTCACGTAGACGCGGGCAGTCAGCGGATTCTGCGCGGAAACCAGCCAGTTGGCCAAATCCAGGCGGGTGGCGCGATGGTCGCCGGTATCGAGGCGTCCCAGAAACTCCGGTATCGCCGGTTGCACAACGGGGCCGGAATCGTCCATCCAATTACCGCGCGGAAGGACGCGCGTTTCACGCGGTTCCGTGCTTTCGGTAATCATCACTTCCCCGACAGCGCCTTTGAGGAAGCTTTCCTCCGTTTCGAGCTTTACCAATTGGAGCCGGGAGGGGAATAATTGCGGAGACGAGTACTCGAAGAAGTCACGAACTAACTCTTCTTGCTCACGGGAGCGTTTTTCTTCGGGCCGCTCTAACGCTCTCAGCAGATTCCGAGGAAGGCCCGGCTTTGGCGCAAAGTTACCCTGGCTCGCTGCTGCTTCACTCGCTTCCAGTTTTTCCTTATGAACTTCCCGCGCTTTGTCCTGAGCCGGAGAAGCAGCCTTCGCCTCCTCGGCCGCTTCCGATTTCGCTTTTAGGTTATTGTCCCAGGAATATGTTCCGCTTGAAAGCCCGATGCGGAATCGCCCAATGGTCGCCTGCCGGTAATCGGAATCCTGATGCACCTGAACAACTAATGTCGATGCCGCCGACGTGCGCAGCGGCTCCGCGAAGCGCAAAATCAGGAAGGGCGGCTTTGCTCTGCCGACAATGCCGAATCCGGTTTTGGGGTTGCCGTCCAGCAACGCCATGGCGGGAAAACCCGTGGTCGGCGGAACCGTGCTATAGGCAAGAACAAAAGGCGTTTTCTTCGCCGCATGCCGCCCATCCGGGGAAAGCGCCGCTTCCACTTCCGTAATCACGAACCGGTCGGAGCCGCGCGAAATATCCGCGCCGGGAAGCCCAGGGCCGCTATCCACTTCCAGGCCGAGGCTGGTCCACACGCCCGCACCCGGCTTGAGCGTGACGGTATAGGTCTCGTTATCCGGATTTGGTCCACTGACGATAATTAGACCCGCGCCGCCGGTGGTGGCGACATTCGGGTGAGCGCTCTGCTCATTGGCGTCCAAGTCCGTTGTCTGCACCGAAAGTTTGGCGCTTTTGGCTGAAACCGCTGTGGGAATCGGAAATTTCCAAAGGAGGTTACCGGCGTCGGCGTGCGCCAAAGTTTCTTTTTCCCACGTCCGGCGCTCTTCAACCAGCGCATCGGCTTTCCGGTCGAGGTCGTTTTTCGTTTTTTGGATTTGCTCGTGGAGAGCGTCAATCCGTTCTTTCTCACCCGGCTTGTAGACGGGCATCTTCGGCGCGAACGCATCGGGTCCGAAATCCGGAACCAGTCCTGTCTCCCGTATGTCGGCGAAAAACGCTTTCATGGAGTAAAAGTCTTTGGTCAGAATGGGATCGAACTTATGGTTGTGGCATTCGGAGCATCCCATGGTGGCCCCAAGCCAGTTCGTGCTTAAGGCGCGCACGCGTTCGGCCCCGTACTTGGCCAGGTATTCTTTCGGCTGCACGCCGCCTTCGGCAGAGGTCCGGCCCATACGGTTATAGGCCGACGCTATTTTCTGCTCGGTTGTCGCGTTCGGCATCAGATCGCCCGCCAGTTGCTCGCGGGTAAACACATCAAACGGCTTATTGTCGCGGAATGCCGCCAGCACATAATCGCGATACGGCCACGCCGGGCGCTCACCATCGCTGTGGTATCCAGCAGTATCGGCATAGCGCGCCGCATCAAGCCAGCGAACAGCCCGTTTTTCCGCATAAGCGGGCGAAGCCAGCAAACGATCCACTAACTTTTGGTATGCGTCCGGCGAGTTGTCGGCAACAAAGGCTGTTATTTCCGCCGGTGTCGGAGTAAGGCCGGTCAGGTCCAGCGTTACGCGCCGAACCAGCGTGCGGCGGTCAGCTTCCGGTGAAGGCTTTAACCCATCCTGCCGCAAACGGGCCGCGATAAGGGCGTCAATCGGGTTTTGCGGGGCAGCGCCGTCGACAGCGGGCACGGGGGGCCGGTTCACGGGCAGATAGGACCAATGCACTTCGTACTTCGCACCCTCCGCCACCCACTGGCGAATGGTGTCCTTTTGCTTTTCGGTCAATTCCTTGTGTGCAAAGGGCGGCGGCATCACTCGACCGTTTTTGGCGTAGATGCGCTGAATGATTTCGCTGGCTTCCGGATTGCCGGGAACAATCGGCGTTCCATTCCGTTTCGGCTTCAGAGCTTCTTCGCGGAGGTCCAGCCGCATGTTGGCCATGCGGGAACTGGCGTCAGGTCCATGGCACCGAAAGCAGGTATCCGACATGATGGGCCGGATATCGCGATCAAAGGATACTCCTTGTCCAAACGCGACAAACGGCAGGACAGAAAGGACAGCGATGCGTACCGCAGTCATGGCGGCCTCCTCAACTATTGTATTTCTCCTAGTTTACATGAAAAGGTTGCCAAAACGGGAAGCTTTGAGCAGCCCTTACTCTGGTGTAAAGCGTAATTATGGACACCAAGCCCGTGCCGATCAGGGTCGCCATCAGGCCCACCAGCACAGTGTCAGCGGGCCGCCATTGCTTTGCTCTCTCTTCGCGTCGGCGCAGGCGATCAGGCCCAAGCCGCCGCAGAGTTGGGCTTAGATCTCATGGTTCGTCAAATCCGCCAAGGTGTGAATGCAGATGATTGCCAAAACAATCAGGGCGAGTCCGGCGAGGGTCGAGCGCCAATCTTTAGTAGGAAATTTCGACATGGAACCGGGTTCCTGACGAGGATCAAAGGCGCCAGCCGATGGTTAAGCACGTGCTCTTGCTGAACCTTATGAAAGCAGAAGGATCAAAGCACTGTGATACTTTGTGACGCACGCAAACAAATGGCCCAAAAAACGAAAAAGCGGAAAAACGTGGGTTTTGCGGGAAAACTTTTGAGGAGGCGCACGGTCGCGCGGGGCCTCAGTTGCCCAAATTTGACACCCCTGCCCCATTGCGGCGGCAAGGCATGAGGTAATACCTTAAAGTCTTTTCTGATGTCTTCTTCAACGGTTCATCGCTTACAATCTATACGGAAATTCCGTATAGTATAGTTATGAAGGCCGCAACCGTCGTTTCCACAAAGCAATTCGATTCGATGATTGCGAGTTTGCTGAGTGATGACGATTTAGCCGTGCTTGAGTTCACGGTAGCTGCCGCGCCGACCGCCAACCCTGTTATTGCCAGCACTGACGGCGTTCGCAAGATGCGGTTTGCGCGCCCCGGCATGGGAAAACGCGGGGCATTCGGATAATCTACTTCTACGCTGTCAGTGCGGAACTGGTGCTGATGCTATCTGCCTATCGAAAAAACCAAAAGGAAAACCTGAGCAATGAAGACAAAAAGAACATCCGCCAAGCGGTCGAATACTTCAAGCAAAGTCTCCGGTCGTAAGAAGACGACGCCGCTCGGCGAGGCCATCGTCCAGGGCCTCAAAGAAGGGGCCGCGTGGGCCCGTGGCGAAATCGAACTCCGCACGCGCGTGATTCATGTTCCTGGCGAAGTGGACGTGCATTCAATGCGTGAAAAGTCCGGGCTTTCGCAAATGCAATTTGCCGAGCGTTACGGGTTCAATCCGCGAACGCTGCAGGATTGGGAACAAGGCCGTTCACGACCTGATAGCGCAGTGAGAGCTTACCTCACTGTGATTGACCGCAATCCCGAGGCCGTGACGCGCGCCCTCGAAAGCGTTTGACCCTATCTCGTTCCTAACTGTGAGAGCGCTTCTTGCTTTTGCGCAGCACAGAGAAATGAGATGACTAAACGGGGTCGCTTACTCTACTGACAGGGGGATTCCGTGTGGCATCCGAGCAACCACGCTCATTCGTTTTCTACGATCCCAGCGGCGTTCGCTGGAGACATTTTCTGCGGATCGCGCAATCAGGAGCATTGGGGGCGGCGCTGTTAGCCTCCATCTTCGTGGTTGTGGGCATCAGCCTGCCCCAGCTTCCTGTGCTGGGTCTGCCGGCAGTTGCTCCGGTTGTGCCGCTGGAACTGGGCGGCATGGCAGGCGGTAAGCACCTGCCCAAAAATATTCCTTACCGTCTGCCAAAGCCGACAGAACCGGTGCGCTATGTTCGTTCCGCTTCGCCGGTCATTCATCCGAAACCGGCTGCTCCGTCCGGTGACGGCAAGCCCCTGGTCTGGGGATTCTACGTCAATTGGGACCCGGCCAGCATGGTCTCGCTTCGGCTGCATCTGCGGCACCTGACGCATCTGCTTCCGGAATGGCTGGTTTTGCAAAACGCGAAAGGCGATGTCGATGACCAAAGCGACCCGACAGTGATTGCCATTGCCAAGCAGGCGAACCTGCCCATCTACCCGATGCTGACGAACTTCCGGGGCGACTGGCAAGGAGGCGACGTTCACAAGATCCTTCAGAACGTCGATCGGCAGCGCGACTTGATCGAAAACATCCGTTCCAACCTTGCGGAGCATCAGTTCGCGGGAATCAATATCGACCTTGAGCAAGTGAGGGCGCGAGACAGAAAAGCGCTGGTCGACTTCATGCGGAAACTGACGGAAACTCTTCACAAGAGCGGATACATCGTGTCGGAAGACGTGCCGGTAGATGACGAAGCCTATGACCTGAAAGCTTTATCGGCAGTCACCGATTTCCTGGTGCCGATGGTTTATGACGAGCATTATCAAACAGGCAGCCCCGGACCAGTTGCGTCCGAGGAGTTTTTTGAAAGCCAACTGGCAAAGATTGCAAAGATGGTTCCCACCGCCAAGCTGGTGGTAGGTTTCGGCAACTACGGCTACGACTGGACCTTGGGACAAAAGGGCGGCGCGGAAGCGGCGTTCAGCGACGTGATGACAGCAGCCGCGCAAACGAAAGCGGCCGTCAACTGGGACGCGCAGGCGGAGAATCCGGTGCTGCGGTATTCAGCTAACGGTCAAAACCATGAAGTGTGGTTTCTCGATGCGGTAACAGCCCTGAATCAGATCAGCGATGCGCGTGACGAAGGATTTCGGGGCGTGGGATTGTGGCGGTTGGGCGGAGAAGATCCAGGCTTATGGAAAGTCCTTGACCGGGAGTTATGGCCGCTTCGGCAGTTCGATCCGACTTCTCTCGCGCAGCTTCCGGCTAACCAGGGGTCTCCCAGGCACTTCGGAAGCGGCGAGATCCTGCGCGTTACCGGAACGCCACGAAACGGCGGGCGGATTGTCAAACCTCCCGCAACCGATGACGATGATTTCAGCGAACAATATCAAACCTATCCCACGCCGTATGTGATCACGCACACCGGCGCGGTGGACGAAAAACTTCTCTGCCTGACTTTCGATGACGGTCCCGACCCGCGCTATACGCCCGCCATCCTCGACATTCTTAAGCAGCGCCAGGTTCCTGCGACATTTTTCGTCATCGGAGTGAATGCGGAACAGTTTCCCAATCTGATCAAGCGCGAGTATGCGGAAGGGCATGAGATCGGAAATCATACCTACACGCACCCTAACATTGCAGCGACATCGGCGCTGCGCACGGAACTGGAACTCAGCACCACGCAGCGCATCATTGAAAACCTGCTGGGAGTTTCCACCACCTTTTTCCGCCCTCCGTATAACGCCGACAGCGAACCCACGACGCCGCAGGAAATCGAGCCGATCTATCGCGCGCAGCAGTATGGTTATGTCACCATCTCCGAAACCATTGATCCGCGTGACTGGCAACCTGGAATTACCACCGAGGGCATTCTGGAAGAAACAAGGAACGAGATTGCCTCTGCCATTACCGAACACGAAAGCGCCGGCAGCCACATTATTCTCCTGCACGACGCCGGAGGAAATCGACAAGCAACCATTGACGCGCTGCCGCAGATCATTGATTCCTTCCGAAAGGGCGGCTATCGGTTTGCCCGCGTGGGAGAGTTGATCGCCAAAAACCGGAGCGAAGTCATGCCGAGGACCGGCGGACAGGAGCTTCGCTTAGCGCGAATTGAAGGGGGCGGCCTCGACGCAAAAGCTCGTTTCCGGCAAGTGTTGGGGCTGCTGTTTCTCTCCGCGATCTTTATGACCGTAGCCCGTTCGATCCTGTACGGCTTTCTCGCGGTGCTGCAGAAATTGCGCGTCCAGCGCGCCCGCTACGATCCCCAATACCGTCCGCCTGTTTCCGTCATCATTGCCGCTTATAACGAAGAAAAAGTAATTGAGCGAACGATTCACTCCATTCTTGCCAACGGATACGACAACATGGAAGTCATCGTGGTGGATGACGGGTCAGCGGACCGGACATGGGAAGTGCTGCGTCAAAGCTTCGCCAATCATCCGAAGGTACGGCTGATCACGCAGCCGAACGGCGGCAAATCCGTGGCGCTTAATCACGCCATCCGGCAGGCCAAGCACGAAATTCTGATCGCGGTGGACGCCGATACGCTGTTTCGTTCCGGCACCATTGAAAAACTGGCCCGGCATTTTGCCGATCCGAAGGTGGGCGCAGTGAGCGGCAATGCGCGCGTCGGCAACCGGAAGAAATGGATTACCCGCTTTCAATCGATTGAGTACATCTATGGTTTCAACCTGGATCGCCGGGCGCTCGATTATCTGAACGCGATCACGGTAGTTCCGGGCGCGGTAGGAGCCTGGCGCAAACAATTGGTCGTCGAGTGCGGAGGATTTCTACATGACACGCTGGCCGAAGATACAGATTTAACTCTGGCGGTCCGGCGCTTGGGTTATGTGATCCGCTACGAGCAGGACGCCGTTGCCTACACGGAAGCCCCGGAGGACACGCGCAGCCTTGTGAAGCAGCGCTTCCGTTGGGTTTTCGGAACGTTGCAGGCATCCTGGAAGCACCGGGACGCGCTCTTTGTTCCCAAGTACGGCACGCTCGGATTTATCGCGCTGCCGAGCGTCTGGGTCTTTCAGCTACTGCTGTCGGCGCTGGCTCCGTTTGCGGAAGTGTCGATGGTCTTTTCCCTCCTTGCCGGAGAATGGAAAGTCGTTCTCCTGTATTACGCCGCTTTCTTTGTCCTGGAACTATTGACCGGCTTTCTCGCTTACGCCCTCGAAGGACTCCCACCCTGGGATCTCACGCTTCTTTTCTTCCAAACCGTTTACTACCGGCAGATCATGTTGTACGTGCTAGGCAAAAGCATTGTGTTTGCGATCCGAGGCCGATTGGTGGGATGGGGCAAGCTGGAGCGAAAAGCCAGCGTGACAGTAACAGGTTAGCGGCTGGCGGCGTAATCGCGCTTGAAGGTTTTGGCGATTTCAGCAACGGATGGTTTTTCGCTTGACGAATAGCGCAAGGTGCGAATGCCGGCGGCTCGCGTGATGGCGTCGCGTTCGCGATCCCGCTTGGGATCGTGGGTGCGATCATCCAGCTCGATAATAGCGATCACTTTCAGCGTGCGCGGCTCGCAAATGATGAAATCGGCAATTTTACGGTCAAAGTGCGAGCGAATGATCCAGCGTTGTTTGGGCGTCAGGCCGGGGTCCGCGTCCATAATGGCGCCTAGGGAAACCTGCGGAAAGATGTAGTAACGGGGCAGGGCGCGGGCGAGACGATGAAAGAACTCCAGTTCGTTGGGTGTCAGGATCGACTTGCTTCGGACGTGGGTCAGCCATGACTTGCGCCTTCCAAATAGCAGAGTCAAGATGAGTAGAACGGCCACGGCTGCGAACGCAGCAAAGTGTGCCGAAATGGGAGGAATGCTCATCTGAGCCGAGTGTACGGCAAAGGTTCTCAAAATTTCGTGATAAACGTATGGAGTGGATCTTGCGTTTCTTCAAGGAACGTAAAGGTTTGTGACAGCATCTAATGGATGAGGGTATCTGCCTAGATTATCCGGGCAGGATATAAGGAGTTAATTTTATGGAACGCGTAGGGAAGATGCCGGTACAGGTTCTTTCAGGGCTGTTGCTGACAGTCATGTACGCGATGCCGCAGGCTTACACGGTTTCCGCCAAGCCTGGAGCCATCAACTACATCGAAGGCGAAGCTTTCCTGAACAGCGATCCGCTTTCGGATAAGGGACTAAGATCGAAGTTTTTAAGCACCAATGATGTCTTATCAACGGATGCTGGCAAAGCGGAAGTGCTGCTTTCGCCGGGAGTGTTTTTGCGATTGGGCGAGAACAGCCAAGTGCGCATGATCTCTCCTTCGCTGACCGACACACAGGTGGAAGTGAGCCGAGGCGAGGTCATGTTGGAAGCGGCGGGCCTGATTAAAGGCAATAACGTCCGGGTTGTTGATCATGGAAGTTCCACGACCATTGATAAGAATGGGCTTTACCGCTTTACAGCGGATGATCCGCCCACGGCGGCTGTACTGGAAGGCAAAGCGGTGGTGGCCATTGGTGATCACACTGTGAGTTTGAAAAAAGGGCGGCAAACGGTACTCGCCGCTGATTTGAAAGGCGAAAAGTTCGATACGAAGAAGGACGATGAGCTTTACGCCTGGAGCAACGTCCGTTCTGCGTATGAAGCAGCGTCAAGCTACCGCGTGTCGCAGGCAGCTTATAACGGCGGCTTAGGCAATGGTTTGAACGGCGGCTTAGGCAGCGGTCTGAACGGCTATGGCTTTAACAACGGCTTCTACAATCCAGGCTGGTACTGGGATAACGGCTTTAGCTCGTGGGCTTGGCTACCAGGCGCAGGAGCGTTCTACAGCCCATTCGGGTATGGATTTTATTCGCCTGGACTGGTGGCATATGCGCCGGTAGTGGTTGTGCCGGTGTGCCGCAGTTCGGCTTGCATTTCAAATCAAGGCCATCCGGTTCCGGGTAACGGCTGGCGCGGACATCCGGTGCCATCGGGAACGGTAGCGGGCGCTAACGGCATCCTGACAAGGGTTCCGATCAGTCCCAGGAACCCACCAGCGCTCGGAACACCTGGAGCCTTTGCTGCATCGCCAGAGGCGAATCGCATGGCTCGGACGGAGGCGGCCAGGAGTTTGGCAGCTTCCGGCGGTTTCCGTACTGGGTCCGGTGCTCCGGCGCCGAGCTTTGTAGGGCATGGTGCTGTTACATCGGTAGCTGCCCCTAGCGGCAATGCACATGCTATGGGCGGTGGGCCAGTTAGTAGTGGCGGCGCTTCTGCGGGCGGCGGATTTCATGGCGCTAGTAGTAGCGGCAGTTCTGCCGGAGGTGGTGGCCATGCCAGCGGAGGAGCTTCACACCGTTAAATTTTAAATTTAGATTTGTTAAGAGCGGCAGGCAAAAACGCCTGCCGCTCTTTTTTTGTGCTTTAATGTGAGGAACCCAACCATAATATGAATCAATTACTCCCAATCTTGCTCATGTTTATATTAAGAAATGTTATGTCATAAACAAAACCGTCATTGGCTATTGAGTCTGGTTTATCCGTCTGAGACACTCTGTTCTGAGAACAGATGAACACACGATTTGTACTTCTTCTAACAGTGACTTGTCTTGGCACTGCCACAGGCACGACCCGGACCGTGCCAGCCGGTGGTGACCTGCAATCCGCCCTCAACGCTGCGCAACCGGGCGACATTGTCACGCTCGCTCCCGGTGCGACTTACACCGGCCACTTTACGCTCGCCCCCAACCCCGGCCCGCAGTGGATTACCATCCAAAGCGCCGCCCTGAGTTCCTTGCCCGGCCCCGGCGTGCGCATCTCGCCCGCGCAAGCTTCACTCTTGCCCAAGCTGGTGAGCCCGGATAGCAACCCGGCGCTGGCCATTAATGGGGGATCGAACTACTACCGCCTGCAAGGCATCGAGTTCACCGTCGCGCCGGGCGTCTATGTGCAGGATCTGGTGCGCATCGGCACGGCGGCTGAGGCCAGCAATGCGCAACTGCCGCACGATCTCGATTTTGACCGCGACTACCTGCATGGCGACCCGAGCGTGGGCGGCAAGCGCGGCATCGCGCTTAACGGCGGAGCAACGACGGTGGAGAACTCGTATGTCTCCGGCTTCATCAGCCCCGGCCAGGACACGCAGGCCCTTTGCGGCTGGAACGGGCCGGGCCCGTACACGATTCAGAACAACTATCTGGAGGCCGGCAGCGAGATTGTGGCCTTCGGCGGAGCGACTGTGTCGATTCCGCTCAACACGCCCTCCGACATTGTGATTAAGAACAACACCTTCTTCAAGCCGCTGAGCTGGCGTTCCGGCGATCCGAGCTATGCCGGGTTTCCGGTGTGGGCGAAGAACCACATTGAGCTGAAGAACGCGCAACGCGTCACTATCGACAGCAACACCTTCACTAATAACTGGATTGGCGCGGACCAACAGGGCTTTGCTTTGATGTTCAGCGTGCGCACCGAAGGCGGCACAGTGCCCTGGGCGGTGGTTAACGGCGTAACGGTGAAGAACAACATCTTCCGCCACTCGGCGGCGGGTGCATACTTAGTGGGGCATGACGGCGCCGGCGGCAGTGCCGGCAGTTTCACGATTCAGAACAACGTGTGGGAGGACATTAGCGGCGCTTGGGGCGGCGACGGGCGCTTGTTTGAGATTCTGAACGATGTAAACGGAGCTACTTTCGATCACAACACCGCCTTTCAGACTGGATGGCCTGCGGTGTTCGATTTAGGCACCAGTCATAACATCAACTTCACCAACAACATTTTCAACCTGGGTGCGGGAGTTGCAGGCGACGGCACCCGTAACGGAACACCTACGCTCTTGGCTTACGCCGGCGGCGGCGTTTTCACAAAAAATATACTGATCGGCACTACGAGCGATTCCTACCCGGCAGGCAACTTTTTCCCGGCTTCTATTGATCAGGTAGGCTTTGTCAACTACAACGCCGAGAACTTCCTGCTGGTCGCTACCAGCCCCTACAAAGGCATGGGAACGGACGGCGGCGATCTCGGTTCCAGCGTGTCCACCAGCACGTCAACCACTCCGACGCCTGCTCCAACACCTACCAATCCGACACCTGCTCCGGCTCTTCCGACTGGCTGGATGAACGTTGTTGCAAAGATCAGCGGCCAGTGCCTGGACGTGCCGTTTTGGAGCGGTTCGAACTGGGGCCGAAATCAAGGCATTATCTTGCAGCAGTGGGGCTGCTCAGGAGGTGACATGCAAAAGTTCCAGTTCACCCCGGTCAACGGCGGCTACAAGATTACGAGTAAAGTCAGCGGCTTGCAACTGGATATAGCGGGCGGACCGAGCGCTACGCAAAACGGCGCTGCTCTCGATCAGTGGCCTTATTGGGGCGGCACGAATGAGATTTTCACCGTAAACGCGACGGCAGACGGCTACTACACTCTTAACCCGGTGCATAGCGGCAAGTGCCTGGACGTGCCGTTCTGGAGTGGCTCGAACTGGGGCAAGAATCAGGGAACTACGATCCAGCAATGGAGCTGCAACGGCGGCGATAACCAGAAGTGGAGCTTGGTCCCGGCGCAGTAAAGGGACGCGCTTACTTCAAGCAGGAAAGAGCGGCTCTGCGGAGGGAGCCGCTCTTTTTATTGCGTGCTCGTCACTGTTCGCATTTCCAACTGCGGCGCGGGCGCAGGATGTTTGGTGTATCTTTCGAAGAACTCAATAATCCGCAGCATATGATCCATCCTTTGCTGCGGCTGCCCCGACCGGGTAAGCTCATGGCCCGCCCCCGGATAGCGCACGTACTCAACCGGCTTGTTCATCTCCTTCAAAGCCCGAAACAGCATCTGGCCCTGCACAATCCCGGTCCGATTATCGGAGCTTCCATGAATAATCAACAGCGGCGTGTTCATTCTGGCGGCGTACGTTACCGGCGATTCCTCATCCAAGAGTTTCCGTGTTTCCGGCTCCCAGGGATAGCCGCCGAACTCCTCAGGCACCAGACGGTAAGCATTTCCTTCGCCGAAAAATGTCGAAAGGTCGTACACTCCCCGCAGCGCCGCTGCAGCCTTGAACCGGTCTGTGTGACCGATGACCCAAGCCGTCAGATAACCCGCATAGGAACCGCCTGTTACAAACAACTGATCCTTATCGATCATTGGATAACGGACCGAAGCGTCATCCAGCGCGCTCATGACATCACCCATAGGGCTGGTGCCCCAGTCTTTATAGTTGGCGCGCTGGAACGCGTAACCGTACCCAGCCGATCCGCGCGGATTGGAGTACACCACGCCGTAACCGAACGAGCAGAAGATCTGAAATTCGTGCCACATGGTGAACTCTCCTGGTCCCCACATGGCGGACGGCCCGCCATGAATGTCCAACACCCAGGGATACTGCTTGCCCGCTTGCGCGTTCGTCGGCTTCATCACCCAGTACTGCACTTTCAATCCGTCGGGCCGCGTAATCCAGTGCTCTTCCGGCAGCGAAATCATTTTATCTTCGAGCCAGGCCGCGTTGATCTCTGTTAACCGCCGTGCGGACGAGCGATCCCCTTTCCCTCCTCCTCGGGCCGTTACCACGTAAAGCTCATTCGGGTTCTCCGCGCTGATCTGCGCATAGGCGATTACCCCTGCCGCTGCCGCGAATGCGTTCACGCCGATAGGCCCGTCCACCAGGTCTTCGACCTTTCCCGTGCGTAGATCAACACGATGCAACGGCTGCCCGCCGTGAAATTCAGTGTTGTAGTAAACCCGGCCTTCTTCAGAAACATCCGCCGTCTGAACAGCGGACTCTCCGTCTTTCGTCAGCCACTTCAGGTTTTTGCCGTCCGCATCGCACATCGCCAGCATGGCCTGACGATACGTGGGCTGATCATTTTGCACGCCCTCTACCACCAGGTGCTTACCATCGGGAGTAAATTGCGGCATCCGAAAGCTATACCCTTCCTGAGCAATCAACGGACGCTCGCCGGTGCCGTCCGCCGCCATTTCCCAGATAACCGTTTTTTCGTCCAGCCGGTCCGGGTGCAGGCTCGACGGCGGCGTCGAGGCAAACAGAATGCGATCACCTTCGGGTGAAAACACTGCGCTCTTGTGGTCGCGGAATGTGGCGGTCAACTGAGTCGTTTTCGGCTCCGGCCCTAGGTCCACCCGGAACATCTCGCTGATCGTGGTCTCGCCGTTCAGCGCCAGTTCGCCTAGAAAGTTGATGCGGGTCAAATCGCTTGGATCGTTGTGTTGAGCGTTATGCTCCAGCCAATCTCGAATGGAACGCAAATCTCCATCGGGACTCCCGTTGACCTTTTCCTCTGCCTTCGGAGCCGGAC
>CAXTWT010000020.1:27910-29707 GCA_964247955.1 uncultured Bryobacteraceae bacterium | reverse complement strand
CTCAACCGGATCAGGCGCAGTTTGATATCGGCGTGGTGACGCAGGCCGCAACCGTGAGCGCGGCGGTCAGTCAAAATGCGACTCAAACTAGTGCGGTGATGCGGGAATTGAAAAGCCTGGTGCCGGATCACGATATCAAAACCATTAATTTTTCGGTGAATCCGAATTACAAGTATCCGAAAGACGGGGGAACCGCCAGCATCGAGGGATACACGGCGAATAATACGGTTCGCCTGCTGTTGAACGATATTTCTAAAATACCGGCGGTAATTGAGGCAGCAACCAAGTCGGGCGCAAACAGTTTGAACCGCTTGAGTTACCTGTTGAAAGATGAAAAGGCGGTGCGGGCCCAGGCTCTCGCCGCTGCTGCGACCCAAGCCGAATCGGGCGCTCAGGCGTTGTCCGGCGCTCTTAAGCTCAAATTGGGCCGTCTGCTGCGGGTAGAGGAGGGTCAGCCGGTCATTGTTTCCCCGGCGCGGCAAATGAGCTTTGCCAGGGCTGAGTCAACGGACATGACGCCGGTCTCGCCCGGAACCATCGACGTTCACGCGGACGTGAATTTAACTTATGAAATTGCCGGAGAAGCAACACCGGCGCGCCCGCAGTAGCGAACGCCAGAACGCGTTTCCTTTGCAGATTTAATGCTCAAATTCGCCACAGCTTGTACAGTAGTGATTTGCTGCTTTCTATGAAATCTTCCACGGCCGCGACGCCGTTAAGCACAAACAAGCATTTGATCCGTTGGGTCGAGAAGATGGCCGACCTCACCAAGCCTGCGGTCATCCACTGGGTGGACGGATCGAAAGAAGAGTACGACGCCTTGTGCGCGCAGATGGTGGCGGACGGGACCTTTGTCAAACTCAATGAAGAGCTATGGCCCGGCTGTTATTATGCCCGCTCCGACTCCGGCGATGTGGCGCGGGTCGAAGACCGGACGTTTATCTGCTCCTTGTCGAAAGACAGCGCGGGTCCCACCAACAACTGGGTAAACCCGTTTGAGATGCGGCGCAAGCTGAAATCGCTGTTTAAGGGCTGCATGCGCGGGCGCACCATGTATGTGCTGCCGTTCAGCATGGGGCCTATCGACTCGCCGATGTCGCAGATTGGAGTTGAGCTGACTGACTCGCCTTATGTGGTCGTCAACATGCGCATCATGGCCCGTATCGGGCTGCCGGTATTCCGTGAGATTGATAAAGACGTAAAACGCGTCGTGCCGTGCATGCACAGCGTCGGCGCACCGCTCGGTCCCCGCCAGAAGGATGTGCCTTGGCCGTGCAATAGCGAAAAATACATCGTGCATTTCCCGGAAACGCGTGAAATCTGGTCGTACGGATCAGGCTACGGCGGGAATGCGCTGCTCGGGAAAAAGTGCTTCGCGCTGCGGATTGCCTCGAACATCGCCCACGATGAAGGCTGGATGGCCGAGCATATGCTGATTCTCGGCGTTCAAAACCCGCAAGGCGAAAAAACGTATGTGGCGGCGGCGTTTCCAAGCGCCTGCGGAAAAACCAACTTCGCCATGATGATTCCGCCCGAAGGCTTTGAAGGCTGGAAAGTCTGGACGGTGGGCGACGACATTGCCTGGATTAAACCGGATGATAACGGGGAACTGCGGGCGATCAACCCGGAAGCCGGGTTCTTCGGCGTCGCTCCCGGCACTTCACCGAAAACCAATCCGAACGCCATTGCCACGCTTTCAAAGAACACGATCTTTACCAATGTCGCGCTCACGCCCGAGGGCGGCGTCTGGTGGGAAGGCTTAACGGAGGAACCTCCGGCGGAATGCCTCGACTGGCA
>CAXTWT010000020.1:0-27810 GCA_964247955.1 uncultured Bryobacteraceae bacterium | reverse complement strand
CCCATGGCGATGCTGCCGTTTTGCGGCTATCACATGGGCGACTATTTCCGGCATTGGCTGCAAATGCAGCGGTCATTAAGCGTGACGCCGCGTATTTTTCATGTGAACTGGTTTCGCCGGGATGCGGACGGAAACTTTCTGTGGCCGGGTTTCAGCCAGAACATGCGCGTTTTGAAGTGGATTGTGGACCGCGCTCACAGCCGCACCGGCGCCCGCGAGATGCCGATCGGCTGGATGCCCTACTACAAGGACATCGAATGGACCGGATTGGCCTTTTCCCCAGAACAGTTTGCGGAACTGCAAAAGTTCGATTACCACTCGTGGCGCGCCGAAGTGATTGGGCACGAAGAACTGTTTATCGATCTGCACGATCACCTGCCGCCGGAGATGATCTATGAGCGCGAACTGCTGATCTGCCGATTGTAGGTTCGAGCCGGTCTTCAGTGTCCGGCGTAAGACAGCGCTACTTCGTCCACAAAGCCGAATCGTCCGTTTTTCCCGGACCGGTCAACAGAGTCGATCACAGTTCCTGCTTTCCTCACAATGATCTTGGCCGAACTCACTTCTACGGTAATGCGAACCGTTTTGTATTCGCCCAAGTCCTTTTTGGCCTCGTCTCCGCCTTTTCCGTCGGAATAAATTTTCCGGGAAAGATTGCGGGAATCGAGCGTGTATATAATTTTGTCGTCAGGACCCGCATAATCCGCCACAAACGTGATCTTTTTAATTTTGCTGTTCACCAAACTACGGGCATCCTTGGGGTTCAGCAGGTCAAAGGTGAAAGACCCTTCGTTTTTCTTTAAGAAGCTGTTCCCCTTTCCCGCATGCACCCACCAGCCGCTTACTTTCGTCCAGGAGGAAGCGTTCTCGAAGATATAGCCGGGCGCTTCCGTCGTCTTTTCTATCGTTAGTGGCGCTGATTTCAGCTTCCAATCCACATCCACGGTCTGGCCGGAAACAACAGCCACCAGCTCGCTTCGGGACTCAAAGCCGTCTGCTTTTACCGTGACTTGATAAATGCCCGCGCTCAAGCTCAGGGAATTGCTGTTGGGAGCTTCGCGAATTTCCGAGCCGCCCTCCCGCTTATACGAAATGTCGGCAGTTTGCGGAGCGACTTTGAAGTTCACGATTCCCAGAGGCTTGATATTACCGGCATGGACGGTAGTTGTGCTGCCTGCCTTGAAATCTTGGGACTCCTTATAATCTTCGTAGTTGGCTTTATGGATGGTAATCGCGTGCGAGCCGGTTTCCAGCTCTTTCGTAAACTTGCCGTTAGCTCCGACAGCGCCTTCCAGCTTGCCGTCCACAAGAACCTCACTACCGCCAGGCGCGCCATCCACGGACAGCACTGCCGGATGAACGATGGCGGCGAGTGTAAACTGTAGCGGCTGCGGCGTGCTGCCGCTCTTCAGCGATATCGACTGTTCCGGGGCATCTCCGTAGCCGTCACGCATCGCTTTGATTTGATAGGTACCCGGCGGCAGAAACAGTGTCTTCTTGCCATCCACCATCGGCTTCTTAATGAGTTGGCCGCTGACCGACACAAAAGCGTCACTCACGTTTGCGGTGACAACCACCGACATTTTCTCCGGCGCTCCGCCCAGCACGACGCTGAGGATCGGCGACGACGAGAAGTCGATAGGGATGGGGCGAGGCTTTCCCGTTCCGTCGTCCACCACGAAGCGTGCAGCCTGCTGCGCATTCAGAGTTAACGGCAAACCGTTTTCGGGAATCGGGGCTAACGGCTGGCCGTCGGTTCCGCCCTTCAAGCTCGGCGTGGCGTACACTTTGGCTGAAGCACCGGAGGAGCTGATAACGACACCGGGCCTCCATTTGACTCCCAACGGCGCTTTGAGCGAAGCAGGTTCGTTCGGCTGTACGTGGAAGGAGAAGGCAAAAACCTCCCGAGTGCCGTCGGAAATCGAAAGGGAATGGTCACCGCTCGGTATGCTTTCCTTGATCAGACTGCCTTCTTGCAAATCCACCGGCTCCGCCCCGTCAAGAACGTACTTGCCCGTTCTTAACGCGGAAGCAATCCGCAACTCGGGCAGTTGCGGCGCCTGCACGGAGATCGGCTGCAGATCAAAGGCAAGCGTAATGGCTTTTTCTTTGGCGTCGACAACAAAACTCTTAGATTGTGCGGTATACCCATTAGCGGAAGCCCCTGCTGTATGCGCACCGGGCGTAATAGTCGTCGGCTGGCTAGTTACCGGCTTGCCGTCCAGGGTAAAGGTCGCATGGGGAACGTTAGCGCCCAAGGAAGCTTTGATCCCGGTGGGCTTTGCTTTGCCGCTGAACAACACGGCAGCGATAATCAGCGCGACAGCAGCGGCGGCTGCGCCTCCAATCATACGGGCGCGATTCGGGCCGACGGGGTTGTCCGGCGCGGAAGGCGGCAGCGGACTCTTCGGAGGCTCTTTCGCTGGGATGATCGGAGTCTGTGAGGAATCAACAGGCGCCGATGCTTTCTCCTTCGACGCCGGAGCGGCGACCGGCACAACAATGGTTTCGGCCGATGACGGCCGATGAGCGGCCGCTTTCGCGGGCGCGCGTTCCGGAGCGCCCGCGTCCTTGGCCGGAATCGATGGCGGAGTGGGAACACGAGGCAATGGATCGCCCGACCGCGACGGAACAGACTCCTTACGGCGGCTTTCCGCTGCTGCGCTCCGCAGAGTGTTGTGCAGTTGCGATAACCGGATCTCGTTGGGATAAGCCGCTAATCCTTCCTCCACTTTCTTCAGCGCCTCGGCCAGATTTCCGGCCGCTTGCAGGTTTCGCGCTTCCACAACGAATTTCCCTACCGCTTCCTGCCGCTTGTAATCCTCGATGAGAGTGGCAAGACTCCGCACTACCGCGTCTGTTCCATCCAGTTCCACGGCTTCCGCCACCAACGGCTCCGCCGCGCGCCAGTTTTGCGGCGACATCAACTCGCGGGCGCGCTTCAGAATAGCGGCAGTCAGGGCGGCGCGCACTGCCGGATTGCGCCCATCCAGGCGCTCTGCCTTCCGCAAGGCTTCTAAACCTTCCTCGCCTTTTCCGCTTGCGATGAGTTCCTGCGCTTCACGCATCAGCGTACCGGCTTCGGCGCTGCGCTTGATGTTCCCCTCGCTGAGTGCGCGTAAGCCTTGCAGCTCTTCATCGCCCCCAAACTCAAGAAGAGCCTGCCGCGCCACCTCGCGCGCTTTTTCGTACTCGCCCACGTTCAAATGGCGGTCAATCTTCTCCACCCAAAGCGCCTTGGTTTCATTGCGGGCCTGCTCCTCGCGGCGTCGGGCCAAGGTTTCCAGTTCAAACTGCAGCCCCGGATACTGCGGGTAGATGTTTTTGAGAATGTCCCATTGCCCCGCCGCATCGTTCAACTGGTTCCGTTCTTCGTAATTGCGAGCCCGCGCGATGATGGAATTAACCAAATCCCGCCGCTCTTTCACCAGCTTTAACGATGTTTTGAACTGCGCCTCGCCCGGATATTTTTCAACAGCATCACTCAAGATGTTGTATTTTTTATCAACGTCCGGCTCCCCATCCACTCGCCGGTTAATCTCGGCGACTACTTGGGATTGCTGTTGCCGCTGAGTTTCTTCCGCCTCGATTTTTAAAGCCTGGAACAGCGGATCTCCGGCATGTTTGGCGAGGAAATCCCCGCATATCTCCAGCACCCGCGCAAAGTTGTGTTCGTTCAGGAGCTTGCGCGCTTCCGAGTAGGCATTGCGGGCGGCTTCGCGCTCGGAGCGCACCTGATTGTAAAAGCTTTGATACTGCGCATCGCGTTGGGGGTTGGCCGATTTCGGCGCGGTCCGGTCCAACTCCAGCAGCCGCTCCAGCTTGCTCAACGCCGTGCTGATCTCTCCCTTGCGATAGGAGTCCATGGCCGCGTCATAGAGCTTTTGTTTTTCCTGCTGTGCTTTAATGAGTTCCTGTTCGGTCCGGTCAACTACCGCAAGCAGTTCCCGCGCCTGCGTATCCGCCCCGTTAATCTTCAGGATCTCTCCAATTGCCTGACGGGCCTGCCCGTAATCCCGATTATCAATATGCTGCCGGACCAGCCGGAACCAGTTTTCCATCTGGCGTTCGCTGCGCTGACGCTCTACCTGGTTCTTCAGCGCGAGGGCATCGGCGTTGAGCGGATCAATCTCCAGCACGTTCCCGATTTTCTGCAAGGCCAGCGGAAGCTCATCTTCTTCAATGCGCGTCCGGGCGCTTTCGAGCAGTTGCCGAATCGTGCGCTGACGAACAGTTTGGTCAATCTGCGCTTTTAAAAACGTCATTTCCGGGTCAATATGACCCTCCGCTTCCAACTCTGTCAGCATCTCGGCGGCAAACTGGTAATCTCCTTCGCTTTGCGCCTTTTTAATACGGTTGATGCGCGACTCGATCTTGCTGCGGTCAAAGCGCTCAATCGGCTCATTGCGCAGCGCGCGCTGCAAGGTGTCGGCAAACTCGCGCGCGCTGGCGAAACGGTGCCAGCTCTGCTTGGCCATCGCCTTGTGGACCGTGCGGCTCACCAGTTGATTGACGGTCGGATTGATATCGCTGACGGGCGGGGGAACGTAGGTCCGAATCGCCTCGACTACTTCGGCATCTGTTTTTCTCCCGAACGGCTTTCGTCCGGTTAAGGCTTCGTAACAAACCACGCCCAGGGAAAAGATGTCGGACAACGGGGTGACCTGCTTCATTTCCAACTGTTCCGGCGACATATATTGCAGCGTTCCCTTGATGCCGGTAATGGATCGCGTATCGACCAGATGCGCCACCCCGAAATCGATGACCTTCACCGTATCGTCGTCCATAACGAAAATATTGCTCGGCTTCATGTCGCGATGCACCAGCCCCTGGTCATGCGCCGCTCCCAAACCTCGGCAAACCTGGCAGATAATTTCAGTGACCCGTTCCGCCGTCAACCGTTCGCTGGAAGCCTTAATGAGCTGGTCGAGAGTCGCCCCCCGCAGCAACGGCATTACGAAGTAAGGCTTACGCTCTCCGTGGTCCCGAAATTCTCCCGTGTCGAGGATGTCAACAATGTTGGGATGGCTGATGCGGGCTAGAACGGTCCACTCGCGCTCAAACAGCTCGATAGCGGCTGGGTCAACGTTGCCGCGCGTCGTTTTCAGGGCTACGAAACGCCGCGTGACCGTGTCGTAAGCCTGATAAACGACCCCCATGCCGCCCTGGCCGATGGGCGCATCTTTGATTTCATAACGACCGTTAATGTGTAGCGGGGCAACAGAGGGGGATGGTGCATCGAGCATGGGGAGTCTCCGAAACGTTGATTAATCGATTCTAATGTGTTTCTGTCCTGCTTCGCGCTTCATCCGTCCCAATGGAGGAAGGTGGGCAACCAAGCATTATGATATGCATTCCTACTGCCTTTGCATTTATAAAGCAAACTTAATGTGAATTTCAGGACTATTTCACGTATGGTATGCGAACCTACATTTGACAGCACATAGTGCTATCAGCTAATTGAGCAAGGAGATATAAACATTATGAAAAAAATTATGATTGCGACTCTGGGTGTTTCCCTTCTTTCCGGGATGGCCATGTTCGCTCAGAATACCTCAACCGGCAGCAGCACGATGAGCAGCAGCGACAGCGGTTCCATGAAGAGCAGCAAGAAAAAGCACAAGAGCAAGAAGGGCGGCAGCGACAGCATGGGTTCAACCAGCTCGAGCACCACTTCCACCAGCACCTCCAAGTAGTCGCGAGTTCTTCAAGTCAAGCGCGGTTCCGCTCTCGGTAAGGTCGGAACCGCGTTTTTTTTTACCTTTCGGATACCGCCGCAGCACCGAAAGGTTAATGGTTGTCGGAAGTTTCCAAACTCCGCTTGTTGGGTTTTGCCGGTTGGGGAGGATGGGCGCTGCGGCGCAATTCGAGAATCAGGTGCATCACCTGCATTTCGATCTGGTCCCGAACAGCAATGTATGTTTCTTCATCTTTGCCGATCGGGTCTTGCACGCGCCATTCGCGAATGTCGAGGGAAGTTTGCGCGGGGAACTTCCGTCCGGACATGTTGACAATCATGTCAAAGGCAGCAGGGTCAATCGACCCCAAATCCTTCGGATATTGGTGGTTAATGTTGATATTTTTGGCTTCCATGACCTTTTTGGTCAACGGCTGAACAATTTGCGCCGGAGCCAATCCCGCGCTGGCCGCATGCATCACGTCGCTGCCGTATTTTGCCGCGAACCCCTCTGCCATTTGACTCCGGCAGGAGTTACCAATGCAGAGGAACAACACTTGTTTTACTTCCATTATCTTTCAGTCTGCTGAAGGTTCTTTTCCTCTAGTGAACGAGCAGCTAGGATGTTCCCAACAAATTTAGCGTGGATGAGACTGCCATAGCTTAGTTCCGGGTGAAAGGTGGCTGCCATGTGCTTGCCTTCGTGAACTAATACGGGAGTGCCCAGGTAGGTAGCCAAAACTTTTGTTTCCGGCCCGGTTCGCCGGATGACGGGAGCACGAATAAAAACAGCTTCGGTTTTCTCCCCTTCGAGGTCAATCTGAGCGATGCGGCTATCGATCTGGCGTCCATATGCGTTGCGCTCCACAGCTAAATCCATTAAACCAAGCGAACGCTGCATCGGATTCAGCACCTCCGAGGCGAGCAAAATAGCGCCCGCGCAGGTGCCGAAAATGGGTTTTTCCTTGCCAAACGCTTTCAAGGGATCGTAAAGATTTTCAGCGTCGAGCAGCTTTAACATAGTAGTGCTTTCGCCGCCGGGAAGGATCAAGCCATCAATCTTTTCCAAGTCTCTTTCTGTCCTAACTTCCGCTGCTTTTGCACCAGCGCGTTCGAGGGCATTGCAGTGCGCGTGGAAATTGCCCTGCAATGCCAGAACGCCGACCGTCGGTTTATCCGTCAAATCGCTTACCAGCCCCGTACCTGCATCATCTCCGACTCGTGCAGTTTCGAAATTTCCAGCCCCGGCATGGCCTCGCCGAGTTCTTCGCTGGCTTCGAGCAGCTTAACAGGATCTTGATAATACGTTGCAGCTTTCACAATGGCCTTGGCGCGCTTTTCGGGATCGGAAGACTTGAAAATACCGGAGCCGACAAAAACCGCTTCTGCGCCGAGCTGCATGACCAGAGCGGCATCGGCAGGAGTAGCAATTCCGCCGGCAGAAAAGTTCGGCACCGGCAGTTTGCCATTCTGCGCGACGTATTGCACCAGTTCGAGAGGCGCTTGCAGATTCTTGGCCTCATGCACCAGCTCTTCCTTCCCCAGCACCGTCAGTTGTTTCATTTCTTTCACAATGGTGCGAATGTGACGAACCGCTTCCACGATGTTTCCGGAACCAGCCTCGCCCTTGGTGCGAATCATAGCCGCGCCTTCGGCAATGCGGCGCAAGGCTTCACCCAGGTTTCTCGCTCCGCACACAAAGGGAACTTTGAAATCTTCTTTATCGACGTGATGTTCTTCATCGGCGGGAGTCAACACTTCGCTTTCATCGATGTAGTCAACACCCAAGACTTCCAAAATACGGGCTTCCGTGAAATGACCGATACGGACTTTCGCCATCACGGGAATCGAGACGCTTGCCATAATATCGCGGATAATCCGGATCTGGGACATGCGCGCCACGCCACCTTCTTTACGGATGTCAGACGGCACGCGTTCCAAGGCCATAACGGCTACGGCTCCGGCGCGTTCGGCAATCACAGCCTGCTCGGCATTGACAACGTCCATGATGACGCCGCCTTTCAACATCTCGGCTAATCCGACTTTTAATCGGAACTGATCACTGGTGAAGTTCATTGAAATTCTCCCTTGCTTAGTTATCTTTAAACGGTTCTTAAACGAGCGCGGCGGCTCCCTCAAACTGTACGTTATCCCAATGGGTCGACAGTTCGGCGGAGGCAATCCGGCCGAGAATCTGGAGGCCGCGTGTAATCTCCTCGGGCGAGAGGCTGCCGAAGCTGATCCGTAAGCCGTGGGCATGGGCGGAGCTTAACGAAAAGTTCGGGCCGGGAAGGAAGTCTACTCCTTCGGGGTGCGCCCGCCGCAGCAAGGCTTCCGCCGTCAACGGCGGCGGCAATTGCATCCATAGGCACATGCCGCCTTCCGGACGCGTCCACGACCCGCCTTCGGGCCAATAGGCAGCACAGGCGCGGAACACGGCGTTCAAACGTTCCCTGCCCGCCTCACGCGTGCGCTTGACATGCTCTTCCAACTCCCCGGACTCGGCGAAGCGCAGAAAAATAGCTTGCGCCAATTGGTCAGAGTGAAGATCGGAAATCTGCTTTTCTTCCGTTAAACGGGCAATTACGTCACGCGGAGCAGTGACCCAGCCGACGCGCAATCCGGGAAAAGCAACCTTGGAGTAGCTGCGCAACAGTATCGTCCTGCCGGAAGCGTCCAATTGCTTTAAGGTCGGCAGCGGCTCGCCGATATAGCGAAGCTCACTATAAATGTCGTTCTCCACCAGGGTGACACCGGACCTTTGCGCCAGTTCGACCAGCCGTTTTCGTTCTTCGAGCGGCATCGTGATGCCAGTCGGATTTTGAAAGCTGGGCGTGACTACTAGCAGGCGAGGCTTTTGATGCAATAAAATCTTTTCAACGGCGTCCAGGTCCAGACCGGATGACCGGACCGGCACAGCAATCAAATGCGCGCCCGCCCGTGAAAAGACGCGGAGCAGCCCATGGTACACAGGATCTTCGCACAGCACGCTTCCGCCATTCGCGGTAAAGCTGCGGGCCAACAGATCCAGCGCCTGCTGACAGCCGTTCGTCACCATCAGGTCATCTTCAGAACGGGCAATCCCATCGGCTCTTTCCTTATCGAGCAGATAGCGGCGGAGAGGCGCATACCCGTGGGGCGATCCCAATTGCAGGATTTCTGCTGTTTCCGGGCTGTCAATTACAGCTTTCGACAAACGCCGGAACTGCGCTAACGGGAAAGCAGCGGCAGCCGGCCGCGAACTAGCGAAGTTTACTGTGATCGGATCAGGCCGACGCGGGGAAGAATTGCTTTGCGACAGAGGAAAAATGCGTCCGGCCACAAAACTACCGCGCCCGACGTGCCCCTGAATCAAACCAGCCTCTTCGAGAACAGCGTAAGCGGCGGCAACGGTGGCGCGGTTCAGCTTCAACTGACCAGCCAATTCCCGAGTGGCGGGTAGCTTTTCCCCAACAGAAAGAGTGCCATTTTCAATTAAAAACACAAGCGAATCTGCAATCTGCCGGTAAATTGGCATAGCGGAGGTAGTATCTAAGACAAGCTCAGAGAGGATCGCCAAGAATTAACTATACCAAATTGGCTGGCACCCGTAAGCCAATCCGGGGATGACTCATTAACTACAGGAGTTCTGAGCGGCGCTGATTAGAATACAAATTGCTTCTTATGAGAGACATCTGGTTTACCGCAGATTTTCACCTGGGCCACCGCAACATTCTGCGGTATTGCCATCGCCCTTTCGACACGGTTGAGCAGATGAATGCGACGCTTCTTGACAGGCTCAACGAGCTCATCAAGGAACGGGATCTACTCTATTTTCTAGGTGACTTTTGTTTAGGAAGCGCTGATACCGCCCAGTCGTACCTGCGCCAGATCCGTTGTAAAAACATCCACGTGGTTTTCGGCAACCATGATCGAGTTCTGCGAAAACTCCCTGATCATTTTATTTGGGCCAAGGATTTGGCTGAGGTTTCCGTTAGTTCACAAAAAATTGTTCTCTGCCACTACGCTTTACGAGTGTGGAACCACTCCCATCATGGAAGCTGGCACTTGTATGGCCACTCTCATGGCAACTTACCGGAAATACCGGCTATGCCTGCCATGGATGTTGGGGTTGATACGCACGATTTTCGCCCTTGGCATTACGAAGAGATTGCACAGCGATTGCGATCCCGCCCCTTTGCGCCGCATACGCTTCCACCACTTAGCGAAGATGCGCGACCATACAATAATCAAGTGTGACCTTCTTCCATGCAGATTCCGGTTTCCGGTATTCTTTCCGCTCAACAACTGGCACAGCACGGCATCTCCGGCCGGCGCTTACAAACGGCTCTGTCGCTTGGGCAGTTAAATCAATTTGCCCGAGGGTTTTACTTTACTCCCGATAGCGTTACCGAACTGCATAGTTTTGCGGAAGTGGCTGCGATTGTGCCTAAAGCTGTTTTCTGCTTGTATTCCGTTTTGTTTCTTCACACCCTGACTACCCAGGCTCCGCACGAAATCTGGGTAGCTGTTCCGCCTGGTACGCACCGGCCTAAGTTCCAACATTTCCCAGTTCGCTTTTTTCAGTTCTCGGGAACGCATTATTCAGAAGGGATTGAAACACGCTCCGTAGAAGGAGTTGAGCTAAAAACTTACAATATCCCGAAAACAATCGCTGATCTGTTTCGGTACCGCCATCGTTTTGGTGACGCAATTGCTATCGAAGCGCTTGCAGAAGCTCTCGACGAAGGGCGAGTAAAACCGGAAGTGATTCTTGACTACGCACGGCTCAGCCGCGTCGAGAATGCCCTTCTTCCTCACCTTCGCGCGGCTCTGCAAAAGCATGACTGACAAAAAGAATTTAGCGGCTTCGGTCCGGCAACGTCTCTTAAACCTGAGCAGAGAACGAAAAGAACCATTCACTGACACACTGCTTCGTTTTGCCGTGGAACGGCTGTTGTACCGGCTCAGCCTGTCGCCTTATTCAAAACGTTTTTTGCTGAAAGGTTCATTGTTAATTTCACTATGGAATAACAATCTTCCCCATCGACCCACGCGCGACATGGACCTTCATGGAATTGGATCGAATGAGCTGGCCGACATCGAATCCATTTTCCGCTCTTTGGCTTGCCTTCCGGTTGCGGAAGACGGACTGATGTTTGATCCAGATTCTATTCAGACCAAACGAATCAATGAAACAAAAGCTTATCAGGGAGTGCGAGTTCGCATGGTCGCCCAGCTTGAGAACGCGCGGATCCCCGTGCAGGTGGATATCGGCTTTGGTGATGCGATTACCCCACAGCCCGACACGGTACAGTACACGACCCTGCTGCCGGATCTCCCGGCGCCGCTGATTCGGACTTATCCCATTTACACGGTTTTAGCTGAAAAGATTGAGGCGATTGTGAGTCTGGGCGAGCAGAACAGCCGCATGAAGGACTTTTTCGATGTTCATTTTCTCTTTCTGAGCACTTTGGATATTGATCGTGCTCAACTGCGCACAGCTCTCCAAAGAACGTTCGCCCAACGCAAAACGACCTTTCCAGTTACCACACCGGAATCATTCACAGGGGAGTTTGCACAACGAAAAGAGCAGGATTGGAAGCGATTCCTTAACAGCAGTCGCCTTCCGAACACAGGCGCCGCTGCCTCTTTTCCGTATGTGATTGAGCAATTGCGCTCTCTTCTCAGCTCTTTGTGGGGCGATTAGATCGTTGCAGGATCAGCGTTGCCCGGCACAACATTGTGTTCGGCTATTTCGAATAGTTCCCTGCCCCAATGCGTTCGATAAGATCCGACATGGCTTGATGCGACATCATGCAGCCGCGCATGGTAGGCACTTGTTCCTTTGAAGAACGCAAGGATGCGGAGAGCGCTTTGAATTTTTCAGGGTCTAATTGACGAATGCCGACCAGCGCATAACATTTTGCCTGGGGATTGCCGGAGGCAAGGAGCTTTTCAAAGTCCGTCTCGGCGCAAGGAGAAGCCAGGACCGCCCTGTACTCCTTTTCTCCAGGCGAGATGACACCGGCAAACCCAACTCCGCCAAAAGCAAATAAGTCCACTTTGGCCAAACGATCCACAATCGTGTCTGAGCTTTCCGCTGAACGCGCAATACCCGCAATAACGAGGCACAAGATAACCAGCCAAAAGTTTACGGGAAAAGCGCGTGAGCGGTTGATCTGCATACGTATCAATTTATAGCAATTTTTAAGCCAGTTCTGTTTCTTGTCAATTCTGATGACCTGCACAGCTTCTATCGTAAAGCCGACTAAACTTTGCGCGGCGCAGTTTTGATCGGCTTGAGGGTAATGCCGGGCGTGGAGAGCCGAAAGCCGACGCGCTCGATAGCAGTCTGGATATATTGGTTTTTCATGAACCAGCGCCATACATTACCGGTGAGCAGGTTTTCAATGCTCAGCACGGAGATGCCGACATCAATCCCGACTACATCCTGATTGACCCAGAGCTTCTGGTCTTTCCAGTTGGGATTAAAAGCGTCAGTGAAACCGTAGCGCCCGTAAATTCTCGTTCCGTACACGTTGTACATTTCGCGCAGCACCGGCAGGCAGATGTCCCGAGCGAACATAAGCGATCCGGCGGCGGCGCAGGGCACAACCGTTCCGTTAATGGGGCCAGTGTACGGGAATCCACCCCAAACCATGTAACCGGCGGGGCTGTCGGAAGCCGTGATGCCCCACATATTCGGGCCGTACCCGGAGTATTCCTTTTGCAGGCTGATACAGAAATCGCGGTGGGCGTAAGTGGCCCTCACCGAGTTTTGGAAGTAGTCCAGGTAAGACGGATCGCCGTCGATTTGGTGCCTGAAATCAACCCAAGCATGAGAGAACTGATGCGTAAACAAGGGGCCACTGCCCACAAAGGTCCATTGATCGTAGCGCACTTCCGGCCTGACCCAGGCATACCAGCTTTCGGCAGGAATGGAATGCTTCCGGGAGCCGATTGCCAGCAGGTACAACACGGAAGCTTCGCTATAGGCGCTCCAGCGCGAGCCGAGAAAGCCCGATCCGGGGCGCACTCCGTGAGAAAGCAGGAACGGGTCTCCGGCCAGCATCCAGGTGAAATCGACGCGGTCGAAGATTTGATGAGCCAATGTGCAGATTTCACGGTCGTTAGAAAAGTAACCGGCAGCGGTGAGAACGCCACACAGGAGAAGAGCCGTGTCGATGCTGGAGACTTCGGAATTCAGGCGGCGCTGGCCGGTGGCGGCATCCAGAAAATGGTAGTACCAGCCGTGATCGTGGAAAGCGTGCGCCCAGAAATAGCGCAGCGTCGTCGCAACACGGGCGCGCACCTGATCTTTCGGCAGCCAGCCGCGATTCGCCGCAAGGCAAAGAGCGCTCAGGCCAAAGCCGGTCGCGGCGGTGCTGCCGACATTGTCTCCGGAGCGGGTGCCATCGTTTTTGGCGCGATCCATAACGATGCCGGTGTGTTCGTTGGCTTGCTCCCAAAAGTAGCGCACGCAACGTTTGGCGTAATCTTCGAGAAACTGACGCTCATCAGATTTCAGCGGAGGAGGGGAATCAAAGGGCGCGGCGGACGCAGCTCCGGTGAAGAGAGTTGCGCCGGCGGTCGAGAGTAAGAACTCGCGGCGTGAGAGGCGAAAATTCTTGTGTTCCACGGCTGAAAGACTTTTGTTCGAGCGGGAGCGACACAGCAACCTCCCACTTCTAGGATGCAGATGAAGCAATCACAGTTCCAATCGCAAAAACCCGCATTCCTAGTGTAAGTGCAGGAGCGAAGAAAGTCTTCTTATTCTAAAACTAAGGCGTACTTGCAGTTTAATAACAGCGCTTAATGAAAAACGCAGGAAAAGTCTGATTGTTAGAATTGTGTCCGATGCGGCTTTTCGGCGGCGCGGCGCTTGTCTTGGCAGCCCTGCTGGCAATGGGCGCAGCCGCCGAATTGGGGGAAAACACTGCATTTCAATTTCAGGACGTGGCCGAGACAGCAGGTCTTCGCTTTGTTTTCGAAAACAGCCCGACTTCCAGCAAATACCTGATCGAAACCATGCCGGGCGGAATGGCGATCTTTGATTACAACGGCGACGGACTGCCGGATGTTTTCTTCGCCAATGGCGCAACTATTCCTTCTCTGCAAAAGAACTCGCCCAAGTTCTGGAACCGGCTATACCGGAACGACGGCCACCTTCACTTTACAGATGTAACAGAATCGGCGGGCGTTGCCGGTCAGGGATATTCGATGGGAGCCGCTGCCGGAGATTATGACAATGACGGCCATCCGGATTTGTTTGTGCCCGGCGCCAACCGCAACATTCTGTACCATAACCGGGGTGATGGAACCTTTGAGGATGTTACCGAGAAGGCTGGAATCGGAAGCGGGCAGTGGGCCGTCGCGGCAGGATGGTTTGACTTCGATAGTGACGGAAAACTGGATCTTTGGGTGGTGCATTACTCTCCTGCCGGGATGCAGGACCGGTTCTGCGGGGATTTGGAGAAAAACATTCGCGTCTACTGCCATCCCAAATTCTTTGAGCCTTCCGCCTCGACCCTATACCGCAATCGCGGAGACGGTACATTTGAGGATGTTTCCAAGAAGTCAGGAGTGGGCGCAGCGGCCGGACGAGGAATGAGCGTGGTGTTTTCGGATTACGACAACGACGGCTTTATGGACGCCTTTGTTACCAAAACGACAATATGCCCAACTTCCTGTTCCACAATCGCGGGAATGGAACTTTCGAGGAAGTTGGATTATCGGCAGGCGTCGCGTTAACAGATCGCGCGCAACCGGTGTCGAGCATGGGCGCGGACTTTCGAGACTACGATAATAACGGCTCCCCTGATATTGCCGTCACTACGCTGGCCGGAGAAACGTTTCCCCTGTTCCGAAATATCGGCAAGGGCCTATTTGAAGACGCTACGTACGGCAGCAAACTGGGACGCCTTACGGCAGAGCATAGCGGCTGGGGAAACGGGTTTGTGGATTTCGATAATGACGGCGCGAAGGATCTTTTTGTGGCGAGTTCCCATGTGAATGACCGCGTGGAAGCGTTCGAATCACACGTTTACAGAGAGTCGAACCTGCTTTTCCGAAACGCTGCCGGAAAATTCAGTGACGGCACGCCCGCTGCAATGGGCCTTAAGCGCAAGGCTCACCGTGGTGCTGCCTTCGCGGATCTCAACGGCGATGGACGAATGGATATTGTAGTTTCCGCATTGGGTGAACCAGCGGAACTGTGGGAGAACACAACTTCAACGGCAGGCAATTGGATTGAGTTCCGGTTATCGGGAACGCGCAGCAACCATGACGGCATCGGTGCGCGCATTCATCTCGGAAGTCAGTGGAATGAGATGACCAGTTCCGTCGGCTACGCCTCGGCAAGTCTGGTTCCCGTGCATTTCGGCCTAGGAAGCGCGAAGCAGGTGGAGGCGGTGGAAATTCGTTGGCCCAGCGGGACTGTTCAGAAACTCGGACGTCTTCCCGTCAATCGAGTAGTCGATGTTCAGGAACCCGGAAAGCGCTAGAGCTTCGGCTTAGTTGTTGTTTGCTGTATCCGGCGATATTCATCTAACATTGCCTTGGCTAATCCCGGCTGACCGGTTTTTTGATAAGCTTTGGCAAGCAGATAATGGACGCGACCATTTCCATCCAGGCTCAAACCCGCCTTTAAATGGGGAATCGCCTTTTCATCGGCTCCTAAATGTGCATAGCACATGCCGAGGGCAACGTGCGCCGGAGTCAGCTTCGGGTCAACACGCAGAGCGGTTTCCAGGTAAGAAACAGCTTCTTCGGCCTGCTGCGTTTCAAGAAAACTGTCGCCCACAAAGAAGTTCAGGTGAGCGGACGTGGGTTCCGCTTGGAGTAATCCTTGCAACTCGGGCAGGATTCGCTTATAGTCTTCGCTGAGGAACAGCGCAGCTGCCAACTCCAATCGGAGATTCGGGTCTGCCGGATCGAGTTTCACGGCTGTCCGCCACTCTGCAAGCGACTCCGGAAATTTGCGCTCCTCCCGTAGCAGTTGCGCTCGCACTTTGTGCAGGCCGGCAGATTCCGGCAGACCGTCCAACTTCGCAAAAGTCTGCACCGCCAATTCGTGGTAAGCGCGCGCCAGCCAATACAGGCTTTCTAGGGGCGGCGCTCCCTCCGCTGTTTTTACAACTTCCTCGAACCGCTTCGCTTTGAAATCGCACCATAGCTTTTCCTTGCCGCAATCCGGCGCGCCCAAGCTTTGTTCTTCCTTTTCCGCCTTGGCCGCTTCTTCGGACTTTTTCTGAGCAGTCTCAATCTCTGCGATAACCGCTTCGACACCACGCAAACGAGGGCTCCGCTTTGCCGCTTCGGTAAGCGCATCAAGGGCAGCGGTGTATTGTCGTTTCTGAAATCTGCCTTCTCCCAGCAAAGCAAAAGAATATGGGGAGTCGGGAGCGAGCTTTTGAAGTTGTTTGAACGCTCCGAGCGAAAGATTCCAGTAGCGCCCGCCCTGCTCGTAGATCGCTTGCGGCTCCTCTTGCGCCGCGATCAATATCGTACAAGCACTCAGCAACAGCAATGGGCGCATACGAGCCAGTAGCACTTTAAAAGCTGAAGCGCACCTGCATCTGGATGATTCGTCCCGCAAAAGCGCTTTGTGATTGCCCGAAGTGCGGATTGGAAGTCTTTCCATCAAAGCTGACCACGTTGCCGACGTCGCTAGGCAGGTTCAAATTCAACTTGTTAAATAAATTGTAGAAATCCGCCCGAAACTCAAACCGGGCATTCTCGCCGAGAAATTTGATCCTGGGCAGGCCGAACGATTTCTGCAAGGTAAAATCGCTATCGAAGTAGCCCGGCCCGCGCAGAACATTGCGTCCCACAGAAGGTGGGGGTGGGGCTCCGGTTGTGGGAAAGGTCGGAACCGTGAAGTAGGCCAGCGCGCCTTTGGAGAAATTATTATTCAATAGGTTCGACGCCGTCGGCGTAGAACCGCTAATAAATGCGGAATTGCTGTAATCCATCCCGTTTCCTCCTAAGTAGGCTGCTGGCCGGAGATTCGAATATCCGCTATTCGCATAAACTAAGTTGCCGCCGGTCAAGCCGCTGTTGAAGATGGGTGTCCAGGGGTAGCCGGTGTGCCAGTTGGTGATGCCGGTAATCTGCCATCCGCCCACGGCCTTTTCTATCCAACCATTGCTTTTCCCGAAGCGGGGACTCCAGACTCCCCACAGCTTGATATTATGCCGCACATCGAAATCGGCATCCCCCTTTCGGTATTGATTGCCGTAGGGATACTCGCCGATGAAGTAATCATTTGATCCATCGTCGATGGTGTGACTCCAGCGGTATTGGAAATCAATCTGAAATTGACGCGAGAAGCGGTGTTCTAACTCAGCCAGCAATGCATTGTAGCTGGAATTCGCGTCATTGGAGTAGAAGCTTAGTGATCGGATTTGCGGATTCAAAGGTTGAAACAGGAAGTTCAGATTATTTTGAATTGTATAGTGACGGCTCAGGCTGGCCTGATAACCAAGCTTGCCAACCCAGTTGCCTCCCAGGTTCGTTTGAGTATCGAGTGAATAATGATAAACGACCGGCGTTGCAAGATTAGCGGGGAATCCAGTCAAATCCACCGGAGCTCCATTGGCGGGCAGTCCTGCGGAGTTGAAGGTCTGCTTCGCTGCCGGATTGACCGGGTAGTTGTAGAACTGGTTCACATTGGAAGGGATAGCGTAAAGGATGTTGGAACCCTGGAGGGTTAAATTCGTAACCAGCGGCGGATTTGCGCGGCCGTTTAAGGTAATTGCCTCCTCCATGCGGTTGTAGCTGATGCCGAAGCCGCCCCTTAGAACGAAACGTTGACTATTCGGCGGAGTCCAGGCAAAGCCGAACTGCGGTCCCCAGTTATTCTTGCTGGTGTTGTACAGATCGCCCCCCACTTTGATATTGGCTCCCGTCAGCGGGTTAGGAAGCGAGCCCAGGAGAACGTTGCTGATGTTGCCGTACTTCTCCGAGACCGGCGAAAAATACTCCCAGCGAAGGCCAAGATTCAGGGTGAGATTGGGTTTTACTTTGTAATCATCTTGCACAAAGAGCGCGTAGATTTTTGATCGTATGTATTTGGTGGCGGCTGTTGGCGCTCCGGTGCGGGGATCAAAATTACCACTTTCCACATAGGGCGCGTCATTAGTGAAATTCCATAAGTTCCGAAAGCTGTAGGAGGGTCGGCCCGCGAACGCTTCGGTGTCGTTGTCTTGCTCCCAGTAGAGATCCACGCCCGCTTTGATCGAGTGGTTATTTTGTGTCGTGCTGACCGTGTCACGGAAGTTGTAAGTCGTTTGATAGAAGATGCCGGGTCCGGGCGCGCCCAGCGGCTGTATTCCGGCGCCGCCGATGGCGTCGATGTTGGCAGTCGGCAGTCCCCAGGGCTCCTGCGGATTACTCCCCACCTCATTAAAGAACCAGCGCGTCACTCCACCCCGCGCCTCGTTGAACCAGGTAGGGGAGAGGGTGTGGTCCCAAAGCAGAGTTGCAGTTTCATTCAGCCGGTCGCTGTGCCAGAAATTAGCTGACCGGGCTGGGCCGTTGTAAAAGGTGCCGCTGTTCGGCACGTAGTATTCGCTGAATGCAATCAGATCCTTGGTCGTCGCCTGATAGTCAAGCCGCCCGTTAAATTGCTGGGCGACAGAGTTGTTCGGATTGACACTCTGGACAAACATAATGTCAGGCACCCCGTCGAGTCCAGAGCCGACGCCGGGAGTACTGCTGTTTCCGCCATACGTCGGGTCCGGCGTGCCCAGCGCCGACTTTAGCGGCGAACCTACATCTAAACCACCCTGCACCGCCTGACATTGAGCCGGGTTGTTGAGGCCGGCATCGGCGCAAGTCTTCGGGATAATGGCATTAACAGAAGCGCCCTCTCCGGGGTAGCCAGCGAATTTCGCCGCAATGCTGTTCGGTTGCGCTCCCTTAACCGCAGCCAGAAATTGCGGCGTCTCATACCAATTTTGCCCGTAAGTAGCCGACGCATTGCGAACGGTTTCGTACGAGAAGAAGAAAAATAGCTTATTTTTTAGGATCGGACCGCCGATGCTGCCCGCCCATTGATTGAAGCGGTCTGTATTCTTCTGAACCGGATTACCGGGTCCGTCATACCGTTGGAATGCGTTGAGGCCGGGCCGGGCCGCCTTAAATACTGCGCTCCCGTGAAGATCGTTGGTGCCGTTTTTCGAAACCACCAGCACCTGCGCGCCGCTGTTGCGTCCGTTCTCCGCACTGTAAGGGCTTGACTGGACAGTGACTTCCTTTACCGACTCCTCGTTGGGGGTGATAACGGCCGCGCCGCCCCATGCCAAGCTGTTTACCTCTATGCCGTCAACCTGAAAGCTGTTCGAATTGTTTCTGGTTCCATTGGCAACAATCTGCACCTGGTTTTCCGTGGCGAAAATGCTGCTCGTGTTACTTGTTCCGCCCGGCCCCGCGCTGCCCGGCAGATTCTGTGATCCACTGCCGTTCGAACCTCGTGCATTATCGCCGAAGGTGCCGGGTGCCAGAACCGCTGCCTGAAACGGATCGCGTGCAAAAGTCGGCAGCGATTCCACCTGCTGGCCCGTGAACGTACCGGATATGGTTGCGGTTTCCGTGTCGATCACCGGCGCGGCTTCCGCATTCACCGTTACCGTTTGAGTCGCTTGGGTCGCTAGGTCCAACTGAACATTTGTCGACTGCGCCTGTTCGGAAGTGATGACCACATCCTGGACCTTCTTCGCCAAATTGGGCGCTTCCACTGTCAAAGTGTACGATCCAGGCGCTAAGCCGGGAATGCTGTACACGCCCGAACCGCCGGTGGTGACAGTCTTGGAAATTGTGGTCTCTTTGCTTGTCAGCGTCACGGTTGCGTTACTGACAACAGCCCCTGACGGATCAGCAACCGTGCCTTGCAGGCTAGCGCGATATTGCGCTGCTAAAGGCAGATTCACTATCAGGAGAAAGCACAAAATAATCAGTGCTGAAAATCGAGGACGGAGGATCGTTTTCGTGGACATAACTCGCATAAAACCCCTTCAACTAACCAAGTGATTACAAGTATATTGCAGCGAAACATTGCAAGTATATCTCGTGATGCTTCTTACATTGCAAGTTTTTGTTCTTCGTGAGACACTTCCGCTGTGAATTGGCTTCAAAAAATGCCGGGATTGCTGTTGCTTCTGCCTGCGACCGTGGGAGGGCAGTCCGGTTACTTCAGGCAGTCTTTTTTCGATAACAGTTTGACCCCGGATGCTTACTTCTACAGCAGCGGCAAGGCATCCACGCCGAGCACGCTGGAACTATTAAACGGCAAACTGCCGGTGGAAACAGGCATTTTTCGCACGCCGCCGAATGCCCTCCGCCTGCGGTGGAAGTCAATGGCGCAGGGCGGTTGGGAAGCAGAAGTTCGCCTATACGAGTGGAGGAACCGTGAAATCAATTTTTCCGGCGATACCCTCTTCTTCGCCTGCTATGCGCCTGAAGCCCTTCGTCCCGAAGCGTTTCCGCGTATGGTGCTGAAAGACAAGAGCGGCAATTTTACGCAACCGCTGGATATCAGTTCATTTGTCCGGGCTACCGGCGTGCGTCAATGGACCGAAGTAAAGGTGCCGCTGTATCGTTTCGTTACCGCCTCCATTCATCCATTCGAGCCGCGCCGCATGAACAGCATCTTCTTCGTTCAAGGAGAGGCCGACGGAACAGATCACACTTTGATTCTCGATGAATTCAGGACCGGGCTAGCGAAATCTGCTCCATCGCAACATGCGCTGCCGATTATTCAGCATGTGCAGGCAAAAGGCTATGAGCGGCATGTTGATGTCAGTTGGGACAGCATCGAGGATGGGAAACTGGCTCGTTATATCATTTACCGGTCGCTCGACGGGAAAGCGTTTGGTCCAATCGGCATGCAGATTCCCGGCCTTCACCGGTATGCTGATTTTCTCGGTCAGCCGGGCCGGAGCGCTGTTTATCGAGTGGCGGCGAGCGATGCCGATTACCGTGAATCCGCTCCCTCTGAGCCTGCCGGCGCTTACACCCGCGCCATGAGCGATGACGAATTGCTAACCACCGTGCAGGAGGCGTGTTTCCGTTATTACTGGGAAGGCGCTGATCCGCATTCGGGCATGAGCCGCGAGAATTTTCCCGGCGATGATCGAATCATTGCTACAGGCGCGAGCGGCTTCGGCGTTATGGCGCTGGTGGTGGGCGTGGATCGCGGTTTTATTTCGCGCGAACAGGGTCTACTACGGATGCTGAAGATCACGAACTTTCTGGCGAAAGCGGACCGGTTTCATGGTGTCTGGCCGCATTTTATGAATGGCGAAACGGGGCGGCGCATGCCGGTGTTCGGGATCTATGAGAATGGCGCTGACTTGGTGGAAACAGCTTTCTTGATGGAAGGATTGTTGAGCGCGCGGCAGTATTTCAAGGGCAATACTCCCCCTGAGCAGGAAGTTTACAACCGAATCACGAACTTGTGGAAGAGTGTGGAGTGGGAATGGTTCCGCCGAACGCCGGACGGCGATGCGCTGTATTGGCACTGGTCGCCGGAGTATTCCTGGCACATCAATCATCGCCTGACCGGCTGGAACGAGGTAATGATTACCTATCTGCTGGCAATTGCCTCGCCTACGCACGGCGTTCCGGCGAGCTTGTATTACACGGGATGGGCCGGGCAATCGAAGGCGGCGGTGCAGTATCGCCAAAGCTGGGGGCAGTCGGCGGCGGGCGACCATTATACGAATGGGCAGACGTATGAAGGGATCAGGCTGGATGTCGGGGTCGGCTCCGGCGGGCCGCTGTTCTTCACCCACTACTCATTTATGGCCTTTGATCCGCATGTACGTGATCCGTTCACCAATTATTTCGGGAACAATCGCAACTTGGTCCGTATCAATTATGCGTATTGCATTCGCAACCCTGGCCGCTTTCCCGGATATGGAGAGAACTGTTGGGGCATTACGGCAGTGGATGGGCCGGAAGGCTATGTGCCGTATGAGCCGAATCCCAAGATGGATGACGGCACCATCGCGCCGACCGGAGCTGTCGCTTCTTTTCCTTACCTGCCGGAAGCTTCCTTGCAGGCTTTAAAGTATTTCTATCGCGAACTGGGCGACCGGCTTTGGAGCATTTATGGCTTTCGCGATGCTTTTAACCTTAAGCAAAATTGGTTTTCGGGCATTTATATGGGGCTGAACCAGGCGCCGATGGTGGTAATGATTGAGAACGGGCGAACGGGATTAGTCTGGAAAAACTTTATGGCGAATCCCGAAATGCAGTCGATGATGCAGGGTATCGGTTTCAAACCGGAATCCTCCCGGCAACTTTCACGGTAAGCTGTTGGGCGACTGAAAACGGTAAGCTGAGAGCGCATCCCCTGTGCCCGTGCGCCCGCAACAGTTTCATTTAGTGATTCCTGCCGGAACCAAAGTCGTTACTCGGCGAGACCGGCGCGTCGGCGTGGTCGTGCATGCTCCCCACACTCCCGAACATGCGTACCGGGTGCGTTTTCCTGACGGCGGGGAAAGTAGTTTTCACCGGGCGGATTTGACTATCTTCCGGCAGGATCAGGCGCTCATTCCCGACGGAATCAACAGCTCCGAGCTTTATCGGTTTGTCCAATACCGCTGCGTGGTCGGTTCGCAGGCGTACGGCTTGTCGCAGGCGTCTTCCGATGTGGACCGGCGCGGCTTTTATCTGCCGCCTGCGGATTGGGAATGGTCGCTCGCCGGCGTGCCGGAACAGTTGGAAAGCCAAAACGAAGAGGTGTATTGGGAGCTGGAGAAATTGATCCGCCTTGCTTTGAAGGCCAATCCCAACGCGCTGGAGTGCCTTTACTCTCCGCTGGTGGAGCACGCTACACCCGTAGCGGACGAGCTTCTGGCAATGCGTCATGTTTTCCTTTCGCAGCACGTACACCGCACTTATAACGCTTATGTTCTGTCGCAGTTCAAGAAGCTGGAAGGGGATCTGCGCAATCAGGGGCAGTTTCGCTGGAAGCACGTGATGCACTTGATTCGGCTCCTGTTGTCGGGAGTTACGGTTCTGCGTGAGGGCTTTGTGCCTCTTCGGGTAGATCCATATCGTGACCGGTTGCTGGCTATCCGACGCGGCGAGACGCCGTGGGCGGAAGTAGAAGAATGGCGTTTGGCATTGCACCGGGAGTTGGACGAAGCGCTGGCTGCCACAAGCCTTCCCGAGCAGCCGGATTACGGACGCGCAAATGAACTTCTGATCCGCGCACGACGCTTTGCGGCTGCGCCCGAGTACGCAAAAACAGCAGCAAAACCGAGCGCGCCCAACCAGAAACTGGTCGGCTCCGGTACTGGTGAGGCAATCACCCCGAAAGTTGGGCCTCCAGCTTGTGTTTCGGCGAATCCCACCAGTTGCCCGGCATCGTTAATTCCTGAGAAGGAGGCGTAATACCACGAACTGGGAAAGTTGATGTCCACCGGAGTCAACGTGCTATCAGGGTTCAGTATCTCGTAGCCGTGTGGAGGAGCAAGCGCACCGTCAAGAAGTAGGATCTGACCGGCATTGTTAATGCCGAGGACCTCATAAATCGGGTTTGGGGGGAACTGACCGCCAGAGCGCGGCAGGATTGTCAGGACGCCATTGTTGTAAAGAGCCGGAGACGAATGGTAGGAGCTGTCCTGATAGGTGCCGACTATCTCACCGCTGTTGTTGACGCCGACTGGCTGGAAGCTGCCTCCATTCGGCAGATTGAAAGTGTGATAAGCACCGTTCGCATCCCGGAAAAAACCAATTTGCGGGGCACCAGGCACGGTTAGGTCAATGTAAGATCCGACCACTTCGCCCAAATCGTTAATGCCAAAAACGTCGGTGTCGTCATGCCCCGGATAAGCGATGGCGGTGATAGCACCATGATTATAAACAAACCCACCCCCATTCGGGATTCCAGCAATTCCATAGTTGCCGTTGCCGCCCACGACTCCCAAACTATTGATTGTGTATGGTATTGCCGGCACAACTGTAATGGCTCCGCTCTTCGAGTCATAGATGAATCCTTGGCGACCGCCGGGGTTACTATCAAAGTCTCCCGTTATTTGACCAAGATCATTGATGGCGTAGGCCGCAGTGTTAAAACCAACAGTAAAAGTGGTGAGGGAATAAGGAGCAGCTTTCGTGCGCTGACCCGCAACCAAACAAACAAGTAACGCTACAATCCAGCTTTTGTTCCGTGGCATCTGCTCCTCCTGCTCTCAACAGATAGCGAGCATTGTGATGATAACAGAAAGTATTGCAGTCATTACCCAATCAGTACACTGAAGGGACGCAACGCTATGTCCTTTCGCTTCTTCCTTGTGTTGACTGCCTTCACCTGCTTACTTTTCGGCTCATACACGCCGGAATGGAATCAGCCGATCCCTCCGTATCGCATCTTTTCCAATCTTTACTATGTTGGAACGAATCAATTAGCTTCTTTTCTGATTACCACGCCGCAAGGCAATATTCTGATTAATACCAGCTACCCGGAATCGGTTCCGCTGATTCAGAAGAGCGTGGAGAAGCTGGGGTTTCGGTTTTCCGATACCAAAATCATTCTCATCAGCCACGCGCATGATGACCATGCCGCAGGCTGCGCGCTGGCCCGAAAACTGACCGGAGCCAAGCTGATGGTAATGGATCGCGACGTTCCCGAAATGGAAGATGGCGGCAAGAGTGATTTTCGTTACTCCGATATGCGCTGGCCCCCTACTCCTGTTGATCGAGTACTGCATGACGGTGACCGCGTCAGCCTGGGCGATGCCGTTCTGACAGCGCATCTCACGCCGGGTCATACCAAAGGATGCACCACTTGGACTACTGAAATAAAAGAAGGCGGGCGCTCGTACCATGTAGTGATTGTAGGAAGCCCGAATGTCAATCCCGGCTACAAGCTGGTGGGTAATCAGCTTTATCCTCAAATCGCCGATGATTACGAGCGGACGTTTCGCGTTCTGAAGAGTTTGCCGTGTGATATTTTTTTGGGGGCGCACGGCGACTACTACGGTATGGACAGCAAATTGAAGCGGTTTCAGGCAGGAGATACTCAGGCGTTTGTCGATCCATCCGGATATCGTGCTTACGTAAACAACCGCGAAGAAGCATTCCGCGCCGAACTGGCGAAACAGCAGCAACAGAAGCATGAAAAAGCTCATTAACCGGCCCGAGCGCGTGGTGGATGAGATGGTGGAGGGCTTTCTGGCTCTTTATCCCGCCTTGGCGCGCTTGTCGCATCACAACGTACTGCTCCGTTCGGATTGGCAGGAAGCGCGCGAACGCCAGATTGCGCTGGTTTCCGGCGGCGGCAGCGGTCATGAACCGGCGCATGCAGGCTATGTCGGAGGGGGAATGCTCAGCGCGGCAGTGGCGGGACAAGTGTTCACGTCCCCTTCGGTCGATTCCGTGCTGGCTGCCATCAAAGCGGTATCCGGCACGCCGGGAGTGTTGCTCATCGTCAAGAATTACACCGGCGACCGCCTGAACTTCGGATTGGCGGCGGAGATGGCGCGGGCGGAGGGACTCCTGGTGGAAACAGTAGTTGTGGCTGACGATGTGGCCTTAGCCGCAACCGAAGAAACAGCCGGACGGCGCGGACTGGCCGGGACGGTGCTGATCCATAAAATTGCCGGGGCAGCAGCAGCGGCGGGAATGGATCTTCCGCAGGTGGCGTCCCTGGCGCAAGCGGCGGCTGACAACGTGGGAACCATGGGTGTCTCATTGTCAGCAGGGATTTCTCCGGCAGTGGGTGAGGCGAGTTTTACGCTGGGCGAGACCGAGATGGAACTGGGTCTAGGGATTCATGGAGAACCCGGCGTGCGGCGCGTCCCGCTGCGGCCTGCCGATGAAATTGTAGATGAACTGGTCAGGGAGATTGTGTCTGTTTTGCGGCTCCGCGCGGGTGAGCGGGTTGCGGCATTAATCAATAATCTCGGCGCGACAACTACGATGGAACTGGCGATTGTTGCCCGCCGGATGTTGTCCACGTTGGAGTCCCACGGTCTGGCAACGGAACGGTTGTATTGCGGAACGTTTCTTTCTTCGCTGGAGATGGCCGGAGTTTCTTTGTCTTTGCTGCGCGTGGACGACGAGCGGCTGAAATGGCTGGATGCTCCCACAACCGCACCGGCTTGGCCTTGCGCTTCCGCAAAGATTTCAAAATGGCGGGACGAAAGAATTGTTCCGTCTGCCGAAGCAACACCGCCCCGGACCGAACAGCCCATTCAAACGGAGTCTGGCGCAAGAACCCAGCGGGCAATCGCTGCTGCGTGCGAGGCGCTGATTGCAGCGGAGAATCAGTTAACGGAAATGGACCGGATTGTGGGCGACGGTGATCTCGGCTCCAATATGGCGCGGGCAGCGCAAGCAGTCAGGGAAAACTTGCGGTATTATCCACTCGACGATCTTCCCGGAACGTTGAAGGCACTTGGGGTCACGCTTCAGGAAACGCTGGGCGGGTCTTCAGGACCGCTGTATGGAGTGCTGCTCCTGCGAACGGGAATCTTTCTGGAGGGCGACCCTACGAATGATCCCCAACGATGGGGGTCGGCTTTGCTGGAAGGGTGCGGGGCTATCAGCGAACTGGGGGGAGCACGCATAGGTGATCGGACGATGCTTGATGCCTTGACTCCTTTTGCACAAACCTTCCACCATGGAAGGGCGTCGGGGCGTTCCGTCGGAAGCGCATTAGCCGATGCTCTCGCCGCAGCGGAAGCGGGAGCAGAAGGGACAGCACGGACCATTCCTCGCCGGGGGCGGTCCAGCTATCTGGGCGAACGAGCGTTGGGACACGCGGACCCAGGCGCTGCCGCCGTTGTTATCTGGTTGCGCGCTGTCGTGTCCGCGCTGCTGTGATTCGATTAGCGAACCCGCCACTCTTCAATGCCCGCAGAGTAGTTGGGTTGCAGAGTTAATTCCAAGCGCAAAGCAGTGGTGCGCACTGGCCGAAAGTTCACTTGATTAAAGCGATCCGTCGCCACTCCGTAAGGGTCCTGAGCCGCTACGGGCTTCCATTCGGAGCCGTCCTTGTAAAGAATGCGCCAGGAGGCAGGAACCTTGATAGCGCCCTTTCCAGAGTCCTGATACCAGTAGACTTCAACCGTTGATACCTCCATGGGCTTGTCAAAATCATATTGAATCCACTCCTGTGTTCCCCGCTTCGGCAGCCAATCATAGTAGGAAGTTTTGTCCTCTGAAGAGGTTGGGTCTTCTCCGTCGGCTGCCAGCCTTGGATCTCTCACGCCGTTTTCAGCCATGGTGGGACCGGAGGAGGTGACTATGCTTTTCGTTGCGAGCGTCGGATAAGGAGTGGGATGAACTGCCGACTGCTCATCAGCGATCCAGACCTCCATTTGTCCCGGACCACGATTAGCCCAAGCGTAGTACGGAATGGCGCGAAGCGACTCTTCCGAATGCTGAAGCTCGTGATGGGTATCGTAACGATAAGCAACGGCTTCCGTTTCGATCACCTCGACACCGTTCAGCAGATCACCCTTCCACTCCGCCTTGAGCTTGTCGTTCTTTGCCAACAGTACATTGCGAACGTGCTTATCGGGGCTGTCGGGCCACTCCAGGCAGTACACCAGCGGACCTCGCTGCAACGCCACGCGCCCTTTGTCGGCAGCAACATTGCTGTTTGCAATTACACGCTGAACCGGCATGGGCAGAGAAAGATCAATTGCATCTCCTTTGCGCCAAGTTCGCGTAATCGTGGCATAACCGTGATCCAGCACGATCTTTTCCCTTTTGCCGTTCACCTGTAAATGGGCAGCGTCGCCGGAAGCAGTACCAACAAACCGGTAAAGGTCGCCGGAAATAGCTTCGCCGCGCGCCCAGCCGGGAATCCGGACCTTTACCGTAAACTGGCCGTTCGCCTCCGGGTTGATGGTAATTTTGACGTCGCCTTGCCAGGGATAACGGGTCTCCTGCACTACATTCAGCTTCCCGCCGTTGCCCATCTGGATATCAGCCGTGTTGCCGATAAACAGATTCACATAAAGGGTATCGCCCTGTTCGGCATACACGTATCCCGGAACCGAAGGCATGAACCGCGTGATGTTTCCCGGACAGCAGGCCACGCCGAACCAAGGACTACGCTGATGCTGCCCGTTGGACTCCAGCGGGTTGGGATAGAAGTAGGTTTTGCCGTCAAGCGAAACGCCGGAAAT
>CAXTWT010000019.1:4314-29793 GCA_964247955.1 uncultured Bryobacteraceae bacterium | reverse complement strand
CTTCCGAGTTCGGCTTGATGGGCCATTCCGATGCCGATGTGCTGTTTCACGCCGTCACTGATGCGATTCTGGGCGCGCTCGCTTTAGGCGATATCGGCATGCATTTCCCCGATACTGCTCCTGAGTGGAAAGGAGCCGATAGCCTTCAATTTTTGCAACACGCTGTCAAGTTGGCGAAAGAGAAAGGCTATCGGTTGGTCAATGTTGATGCAACGGTCATTCTGGAACGTCCGAAGCTGAAGGATTACCGCACTGCCATTCGAGAAAGCTTGGCGGGCGCCGTCGCGCTTACGCCCGATATGGTTTCCGTAAAATTCAAGACGGCAGAAAAGGTAGGTCCAGTGGGAGAAGGCCGCTCCTGCGAAGCGCAAGCGGTCGTTCTACTATCAAATCTCGAATTTGAACGCAAGCTTGGCATACCTTAGAGTTTGGCGAACAAGACGCTTATAAAGATACTAAGAGGCGGCGCGGATGCAAACATTAAATTCGAGGACTTGCGTGGGCTGCTGCTCTCATTGGGCTTTTCAGAACGTATCAAAGGCGGTCACCACATTTTCAGTAAGCCAGGAGTGGAAGAGATCTTGAACCTTCAGGCACGCGGTTCCCAAGCAATACCTTACCAAGTCAAGCAGGTCCGCAACGTAATTGTCCGGTACGGACTTGCAGGAGAAATGGAGTGACAAAGTACGAAGTGATCCTATATTGGAGCAAAGAGGACAGCGCATTTATCGCCGAAGTTCCAGAGCTATCCGGTTGCGCTGCCGACGGAATGACACGTCAGGAAGCGTTAGCAAATGTCGAGATCATCATCGACGAATGGCTGGAAACCGCGCGCGAGCTTGGGAGAAACATTCCCGAACCTAAAGGCCGCTTGATTTTCGCCTAAAAGGAGATCTCGAATTTGTGGCGAAATTACCGCGCCACTGCTGCTGCCGTGTATTCCGCGTAAGGTCCGGTGAAGTCTTCGATTTGCCCGTGGTCAAAGTGCCAGATACGCGTCGCTACTTCGTCCACCAGATCTTCGTCGTGCGTTACCAGCAAAACTGTACCATCAAACTTCTGTAAAGCGACATTCAGCGCGTTGATCGACTCCAGATCCAAATGGTTCGTCGGCTCATCAAACACCAACACGTTTGGCCTTTGCAGCATCAACTTGCAAAAGATGAGCCGCGCCGCTTCTCCGCCGGACAGGGCATCGGTCGGCTTGCTGCCTTCTTCGCCCCGGAACAGCATTTGACCAAGCAAACCATGAATCTCTTCTTTGGAAGCTTGCGGGTCCCAGTCGTGCAGCCACTCGGCAACCGTGGTGCCGTTGCGAATCGTTTCGCGATGGTCCTGGGCAAAATAGCCGATCTGCGCTTCATGTCCCCAGGTCACTGTTCCCCCATCCAAGCCAACGTCTTTGTCATCCACGCCGGGGCCGTTTGCCAGTAGAGCCTTCAACAAGGTGGTCTTACCCACTCCGTTTCTGCCCATCAGCGCTATCTTTTCGCCCCGCTGCACCGCTGCCGAAAAGCCTTGGATGACTTTTTGCCCGTCGTAGCCCTTTGTCACGCCTTTAAACTCCAAGGCATGACGCCCGGAAGAGCGCTTCATCTCAAACCGGATAAACGGGCGCTGAATGTTGGACCGCGCCAGGTCCGTCGTTTGCAGCCGCTCTACTTCTCTCTTGCGCGAGGTCACCTGGCTGGCGCGAGTACCGGCGGAAAACCGGGCAATAAACTCGTTCAACTGCGCGATCTTCTTTTCGCGCTGGGCGTTCTCCGACTCGATGCGTGACCGCACCTGCGTCTTCTGCATCACCATGTCGTCATAGCCGCCCGGATACGTGATGATGGTTTGGTAATCAATATCGGCTGTGTGCGTGCAGACGCCGTTCAGAAAGTGGCGGTCGTGCGAGATGACGATCAGCGACCCATTGAAATGCGTCAGGAAGTTCTGCAGCCAATGGATCGACTCCAGATCCAGATAGTTTGTCGGTTCGTCCAATAACAGCGCTTGCGGATGGCCGAATAACGCCTGAGCCAGCAACACGCGTACCTTTTGCCCGCCCTGCAACTCGCTCATCTTCCGATTGTGGAAGGGTTCAGGAATATCTAATCCATCGAGCAGCACAGCCGCATCGCTTTCAGCGGAGTAACCGTCTTCTTCGGCCACAATCCCTTCGAGTTCACCCAGCCGCATGCCGTCTTCATCCGTCAACTCCGCTTTGGAGTACAGCGTTTCCCGCTCCTCCAAAGCTTTCCAAAGCGGCATATTGCCCATAATGACCGTATCCACTACGCGGAACTGGTCAAATGCAAACTGATCCTGCCGTAAAATGCCGAGTTTCTTCGGACGAACCACCGAGCCCTTTTGCGGCTCCAGTTCGCCCGATAAAAGCTTCATAAATGTGGACTTACCGGCGCCGTTCGGGCCGGTCAAGCCGTAACGCCGGGCAGGCAAAAAGGATGTCGTGACATCTTCAAATAGAACCTTGCCGCCATAGCGCATGCTGACATTGCTAACTGAAATCATGGGAAAAACAGGAGGGAATCTTTATTCTAGCGTAAGTGGGGCGTTGCTGGAAAACATGCTAAGTTGGCTGGCCGAGCTTTCACAGCAATTAAGTCACACAAGTTGTTAACATGACTGTGGAGCTATGAACGCTAAACGGACTCATGTAGTTATTCCCGAACAGTTGGTAAGAGACATTGATAATCTCGTCGGCAGCCGTCAGCGCAGCAGTTTTATCACCCAGGCTGCCGAACGTGAGTTAATCCGCTTGCGCCAGCTTGCGGCCTTCCGTGCAGCCTCCGGCGTCTGGAAAGACAGCGATCATCCTGAACTGCAACAGGGGTCAGCCGAGTGGGTGCGAAGTATGCGTCAAGAGGGTGATGAGGAGCGCTTCAAAAGGGTTATGAAATCAACCTGATGCTGTCTACCGGCATGACTTATCTACTCGATACCAACATCATTATCGATGCGCTTAACGGTAAACGAAACCGTCCCGAGCAATTAGAAAAGCTGATTACAAAAGGCAACCTGCTGGCCTGCTGCTCGATTAATATCACCGAAATCTACGCTGGTATGCGCCGGGGCGAGGAAGAAGTCACAGAGAGGCTTTTACAAAGCCTTCAACTCTATCCTGTTACCTTTCCAGTCGCTCGCCTTGCAGGCGTTCTCAAACGTGACTACAGCAAAAAGGGAAAGACTTTAACCGTTCCCGACGCTACAGTAGCGGCTGTTGCCATTCATTATGAACTGCCGCTCATTTCTGACAATGCAAAGGATTTTCCTATGGAAGAACTTCAGCTTTACACCTTGTAGTAATTCCGGCGACTCGCCTCTGATTAGCGAGACGGCAACCTTACCATGGGCCATTTTTACGCTCGCTTTCTCCCCGCTGCCTCTTGTTGCCCAAATCACTAGGCATTTTGGCTTTGCACCGCTGCATTCGGCTCGTCGCAAGACCTGGCTTCCTCGCGGCTGAGCTGTGTTGCCTTTGTTCCATACCGATCCGCGTACACGCGGGTAAACACTGCGCCGAAAAAGAAGATCAGCGCCGAGTAGTATACCCACACCACAAACGCAACCAGTGAGCCTGCCGCCCCAAACGCCGAACTGACCCCGACCGTACCCAGATAAAGCGCCAGGGCCGCCTTGCCGATCTCGGATAGGATGGCTGTCGCCGCCGCTCCCACGATCACCTCGCGCCAGTCAATCGGCACGTCGGGAACAAACTTGTAGATCAGCGCGAACAGTCCCGTTATGGCAACCAGCGGGATGACAAAGTTGGCGATCTGGCCGACAAGAGAGAAATGAAAGGGAACTAATCCGGTAAAGAAGTTCTGAATGATTCCAATAGCCGCGCTGAGAATCAACGAAACCAGGAGAAGAAATCCCAAAGCCAGCACCATTCCAATCGAAACGATTCGCTGCCAGATGAGCGAAAGCCAAGTGGAACTGGGCTGTTTGGGAGCGTCCCAGATAATGTTCAATGATTCCCGCAACTCCGAAAAGACGCCGGACGCGCCCAGCAATAGTGTAACGATGGCGAATGTACTCGCCCAAACGCCGCTTTTCGGCTTGTTGGCATTTTGAATAAACGCACGTACTGTCTGCTCGGCAGTTGCCCCCGCCACAGCGCGTACTTGCGCCAGTATCTGAGGCTCGGCTTGATGAATCACCAGATTGCAAATCAGCACAGCCAGAATGGCTAACGGCGCAATGGAAAGCAGGGTGTAATAAGCAAGCGCCGCCCCCAGCCGGGGCGCGCTATGGCTGCTCCAGCTATCCACGGTTGCCTTTAATAGCCCTACCACGTCTTTGCGCGTCATATATCTATTTTGATAGACCCGGACTGTGTCTCTTGCGACACTAAGAACAACAAGATTCCAACCATCACGGAGTAAACTTCGGGTAGGGAAAGGTCTCCAGGAGGTTGTCTCAAACTATGTGCTTAGGATTGGTTAAGCGGCTGCGATGACAGGGAGAGTATCGCGGCGCTGGATGCTGCTATGGGGAGCATTCGTTTGTTTTGCATCCCCGGCAGATATTCAAGCACAGGATTTCACGGGTAAAACCGTTACTGCGATCCAATACGAGCCTGCTGCTCAGCCGATTGATCCGCGCGATCTGGCCCGGATGCAACTGGTGCAAGTGGGAGAACCGCTGAATCCGCGTCAGGTGGCGGCCACGCTCGACCGTTTGTTTTCGACCGGCCTCTACGACGATCTCCAGGTGGACGCAGAACCGAGCAGCAGCGGCGTCACGGTCCGCTTTGTAACAAAACCCAGGCGCTTCATTGGTCACGTTGGCGCGCAGGGTGACATCAAAGACCCGCCGAGCCGCGCTGTTATTATCAGCAATTCACAACTAAACCTAGGCACTCCCTTCGACGAGGAGGCCCTGCAAACCGCCAAAGCGACCATTACGGAGGAACTCCGCCGCAATGGTCTTTATCGAGCCAAGGTGGACGTAACCACGATTGAAGACCCGGACACTCACCAGATGACAATTCGCTTTCTGGTGGACGCGGGAAAACGGGCAAAGTACGATGTCCCCACAATCACAGGCGACACGAAACTTTCAAACGGCGCTATTATCCGCGCTACCGGCTGGCGTATTCCTTTGATCAACCGTTGGCGTCAAATTACGCAGTCCCTCACCGATAGGGGTACCGAGGGCATTCAAAATCGTTACGCCAAGGCAAACCGGTTAACAGCTACCGTTGACCTCAAGTCGCTGGACTACAATCCTGACACAAACCGCGCCAAGCCGATTCTCGATATCAACGCCGGACCGAGAATCACCATTAAGGCGCTGGAAGCAAAAGTCTCCAAGAGCAAGCTGCGGAAATACATTCCGGTTTACCAGGAAAACACTGTCGACAACGATCTTCTGGCGGAAGGCGGACATAATTTGCGCGACTACTTCCAATCCAAAGGCTATCCGGATGTGGAGGTGACCTACCGCCCCGAAGATCCAAAGAACGATCAGGAGATTATCAATTACTACATCGCTCTTGGACCACGGCGCAGACTCGTCAACATCGACATTGTCGGAAATGATTATTTTCTTCCCGCAACGCTCCAGGAGCGAATGTTCCTGCACACTAATACCTTTGTCGACCGCTACGGACGCTACAGCGAAAGCTTTCGTAAACGCGATGAGGAGGCGATTGCCGATCTTTACCAGGCGAACGGGTTTCGTGATGCGAAGGTCGTTTCCACTGTTGAGACTAATTACAAGGGCAAAGAGAACGATCTTTCCGTCCGGTTCGTTATCAATCCGGGCAGGCAGTGGCTCGTCTCAAAGCTGAACATCGAGGGTGCGACGCGTCTTGATCTCACTCCTATCAAAACGTTGTTTGCCTCGGCCGAAGGTCAACCCTATACGGAAATTAATATCGCCTCCGACCGCAGCCGGATCACCGAATACTATCTTGCGCGTGGCTTCCCGTCTGCCGGGTTCCGCTACACCGCCGTTCCCAATGCGGAAAACAACACCGTAAATCTGACTTATCAAATCAGAGAAGGTCCGCAGGAATTTGTCCGTCAGGTCATCATCTCGGGCCTGTACCGGACCCGTCCCTCGCTGGTTCAGAAGAGGATCGATATTCAAGAGGGCGACCCGATCTCTACGGTCAAGATCAACGAGATTGCTCGTGGATTGAATGATCTCGGCATGTTCGCCAGCGTCAACACCGCCATTAAAAACGCCGAAGGCAACACCCAATACAAGGATGTCTTGTATGACTTTGATGAGGCGGCGCGCTACTCATTCAATGTCGGTTTCGGCTTGTTTGTCGGCCAGTTTGGCGGGACCACAACAAACCTGAGCAATTCCGGGGGAGCTAAGGGCGTTTCGCCCATCGCCGTCTTCGAGGTGAACCGGCAGAACTTTCTGGGACGCGGCCAGACCGTGTCGCTGCAAGTCCGATATTCCACATTGGAGCAGCGCGAATCGCTCAGCTACATCGTTCCGCGCTTTCTGGGATCGTTCAACCGGACAGTCACGTTTTCCCTGCTTTACAACACTACCCAGGATGTGCAGACATTCTCCTCGCACCGCGCTGAAGCTTCCGTGCAAACCTCGCAACGCTTTAATCGCGCTTCCACTTTGCTGGCGCGATTTGCTTACCGCCGCGTGAGTACGGGCAGTGTCAATATCCCATCGCTTCTTATTCCCAGTTTGCTGCAACCCGTTCGCATCGGCATCTTCTCCGCCAGTTATATTCAGGATCATCGTGATAATCCCGCCGATGCGCACCATGGGTTTTGGAACACGGTCGATGCGGGAGTAGCCGGAAGCTTCTTCGGCTCGCAGCGCAGCTTTTATCGTGCGCTCGCCCGTAATGCGACTTACACGCCCATGGGCCACGGCATGGTTCTGGCACGTCAAACGCAAGTGGGCGGAATCATTCCCTTCAACACTGCTGCCGGTCTGACTCGGTTTGAAGCCATACCGCTTCCCGAACGCTTCTTCGGCGGCGGCAGCGTCTCGATGCGCGGCTTCGGAGACAATCAGGCAGGCCCACGCGATATCGGAACCGCAACCCAGTCCCCTGGTCCTGTCACCTCTACGCCGACCGGATTTCCTATCGGCGGCAATGGTCTTTTCTTCAACAACGTTGAATTGCGCTTCCCGCTACTCTGGCCGAATATCACCGGTGTCTTTTTCCATGACATGGGCAACATCTACCGTAACTTCGGGGATATCTCGCTGCGCTATCACCAGAACAATAACCAGGATTTCAACTACGCCGTGCAAGCTGCCGGGTTCGGCATTCGTTATAAGACGCCGCTTGGTCCGGTGCGCGTGGATCTGGCTTACACGCCCAATCCGCCGAGATATCTCGGATTCAACCGGAACGAAACCATTCAAGACTTGTTGAATTGCGGACCCAACCAGATTGGAAACCCTGCGTATCCGAACTGCAATGCTAGCCCACAACGTTTGGGCAAAGTTCAGTTCTTCTTCTCCATCGGACAGGCTTTCTGATGCGTCGGCGCTTGCTCATAACCGGATTGCTTTGCGGGTGCTTGGCCTATCCCATTATCATTGACCGTATCGCCGTGCGGGTAGACAACGCGATCATCAAAGATAGCGACATCGACCGCAACCTCCGCGTGACGCAGTTCCTGAACGACCAGTCGTTGACCATCAACAACGAAGCGCGCCGCGAAGCCGCCAAGCGTCTGATCGAACAATCTTTTATCCGCGAGGAACTGCAACTGGGCGACTATCCCCAAGCCTCCTGGCAGGAAGCCGATCAGCAGCTTGACGTGCTTAAAAAAGACCGCTACAAAACCGAAGCCGCTTTGCAGCAGGCTATTCATCGCTACGGTCTGGTAGAGCCGGACCTGCGCTTCGAGTTTCGTGGGCAGTTGACTGTGCTGCGTTTTATCGATCAGCGCTTCAAGCCTGCGGTTCTGGTGACTGACGAAGAAATCGAAAAGTATTACCGCGATCATCAAACTGCATTGCGCCGCGCCAATCCCGGCAAGTCTTCGCTCGACGACTTGCGGGACCAGATCCGGGATATCTTAGCGGGCGAAAAAGTAAATGAACAGTTCTTTGCCTGGCTGGATGACCAGCGCAAGACCCATAAAGTCCAATTCTATGAGGAAAGCCTTCAGTGAGTAAGCGGAACAGGATTTTACTGAGAATCGTGGGATCTCTCGCCGCTTTGGTCGTGGTGCTGGTCGTAGCATCTGTTCTGATCCTGCAAAGCGCATGGTTTTCGAATTACGTTCGCGGAAAGATCATCCAGGTTACGGAGGAGTCCACCGGCGGCGTTGCTGAATTAGGATCTTTCCAATTCGACTGGACACACCTGACCGCGCGTATCCGCAACTTCGTTCTGCATGGAACTGAGCCGAAAGGGGCCGATCCGCTGGCTCGTGTCGCCCTGCTTGAAGTGCGCCTAAAACTCTTCTCGGGGCTGAAGAAAGCGGTAGATCTGCAATATCTCGGCATTGAACAGCCGCAAGTCAACCTGATGGTGCTTCCCGATGGAAAGACCAACATTCCGGAACCCAAAGTAACGAAGCAATCTTCGAGCGATAAATCCGGCCTGGAAACCGTGGTCAATCTGGCGGTCGGGCAGTTCAAAATTGAAAACGGCCTGCTCCGGTACGCGCAGGGAACCACTCCTTTCCAGGCGCACGGCGAAAACCTCCGCGTTCTGTTGGATTACAACACCCTCAATCCCAGCTACGCGGGGAACATCCGGATTGATCCTCTGCTCCTCACTTCAGGAACCAGCGCGCCTTTGAGCGTTCATGTGAATGTGCCCGTGACGATTGAAAAAGACGCTATCCGGTTAACAAACGCCACCTTCAACACCGCGCAATCACAAGCATTGTTGAACGGCTCCGTGCAGGACATGAACAATCCACAGATTGCCGCTACGCTGAACACCACGGTTTCCCTGCCGGAAATGCAGAAAAGTTTTGACTTGCCGATTGATACGGCGGCAAAGGCAGCTCCGAAATCATTAAGCGCCGAAGCTTCCGTTCAGATAAACACGAAAAATAATACAATTCAGATCAAGACCGCGCATCTCGGCTTGGGACAATCGGGTCTTCAAGCCTCCGGCACTCTTAATCCCGGTCAAAACAGCGCCGCGCAATTCAACGCCGAGTTCGCGCTTAATGAACTGGCAACGCTGTTGAAAGTATCGGGTGTAAAAGCTTCCGGCACGCTGCAGGCTAACGGCGCCGCCAAGCTGGATGCACAGAAGAACTATGCCGTAGACGGCACGCTCAACTCGCGCGGCATCTCTGTTCGCAGTGGAACCACCCGGCTTTCGGATGTCGGCTTGTACTCTCCCTTCCACGCCGACCCGTACTTGATCAGCCTTGACGGATTGAAACTCAACGCTTTCGGGGGTTCGCTCCTCGCCAAGGTCTTTGTCGAAAAGTTACAGCGATTGAGTGTGGAAGGCAATCTGCGGAACTTCTCGCTTCCCGTGCTGGCAAATGCATTCACCGGCAAGCGTCTGGGCTACGACGGAACGATCAACGGCGCAATCAAAGCTGCCGGTGACCTCCAAGCCAAAGGCACGACGGGATACACCGCAGAAGCCAATCTCGCGATTGCTCCCGGCCGCCGTGGTGTTCCTGTCGGCGGACGCTTGAACGCCGCTTATAACGGAGCGCGGGACTTAATTAGCCTGGACAGATCCTATCTCACCACCCCCAACTCCCGCATCGATCTGGAAGGCGCAATCAACCGGCAGTTGAACGTCAATTTGGTTTCCCATAACCTGAATGATTTCCTGCCCGCTGCCAACTTCGGCTCCGCCCAACCGCAAATCACGTTGCCGATTACGCTGCACGGCGGCACTGCCCAGGTACAAGCCCAGATCAGGGGTAATCTCGCCGCTCCGCAGATTACCAGCCACTTAGTGGTGGACCACTTTGCCGTGGAACAACGCTCCTTTGACCGGCTCGCTCTCGACCTTACCGCCGCTCAGACCGGCGCAAATATCCAAAATGGATCGCTGACACGCAACACCTTGCAAACCACCTTTGACGCTTCCCTTGGACTGCATAACTGGACTCCGCTGCCGCGCTCGCCGTTGGCTGCCAACATTGTCATGCGCAATGGAGACATAGCCGATCTGTTGAGCCTTGCCGGTGAATCGTCGATTCCTGCAACCGGGAATCTGAATGCCGATGTCCATATCGACGGCACTTACGGGAACCCGCTCGGCAGCGCAAACCTGCAAGCTGCCAACGGCAGCGCCTACGGTCAACCGATTGATCACCTGTATGCAAACGTCAATCTGACGGATCAACTCATTACCTTGTCACAACTGGAATTGGCTTCCGGGGTCGCACGCATCAATGCGAACGGCACGTTCAACCATCCCCGCGATAGCTTTTCGGTAGGCCATGCGCAACTGCATCTGGCAACCGCCAACGTCCAGCTTGCCAACATCCAGCCGTTGCAGAAACAATCGCCGGGCGTAGCCGGGACTATCCAACTTACTGCCGATGCTGCCGCCGATCTTCGTGAAGTTCGAAACCAAACCGAAGTAAACATTGCGAACGTGAACGCCGATCTTTCCGCACGAGGCTTGCGGGTGCAAAACCAGGACGCAGGCGATCTCGCCGTCACGGTCCGAACCAGTAACAACACAGTAAACTACAACGTCGCTTCCAACTTCGCCGGATCAAATATCAAAGTAAACGGCCAAACCGCCCTGACGAAAGACTACGCCACCAGAGCCGATGCCGCTATCCAAAATCTTTCGGTCGAAAAGGCTCTGCAAATCGCAGGGCAGGGAACAATTCCCGCCAGGGGAAACCTTTCTGCTGATGCTCACGTGGCGGGAACGTTGGCCGCTCCCAACGCCGATCTGCAATTCGCCCTGGCGCGGGCCAGTGTTTATGGGGAGCCGATCAACCGTCTCGGCGGAACCGTGCATTACACAAACACAGCGGTCAACTTCCCTTCGCTGGAATTAGATATCCCGGCCGGCAGTGTTACGCTAAACGGCTCCTTTACTCATCCCGTTAACGATTTCAATAGCGGCGCACTGCAACTGAAGCTTGACAGCACCGACATTCAACTTGCTAAAGTCCATCAGGTGCAACAGGCAAAACCCGGCCTGGGGGGGACACTGCGGTTAGCTGCCGATATAGCTGCGGAAGTGCGCGAAGTGAACGGAAGTCCGCAACCGTTCTTCTCGCGCCTAAACGCGAACGCGTCAGCTAATGGGCTGCGTTTAGGAAACCAGAACTTCGGCGGCCTGCAATTAGCGGCGCAGACTGCCGGTCAAACCTTGCGCTTCCGCCTGGATTCTGATATCGCAAAAAGCCAGATTCACGCAACCGGCGACTCTCAACTTGGGGGTGACTATCCTACCCGCGCTACCCTCACTTTCGCGAACATCCGCTACGGCAACATCGCTCCTTTGATTGCTGCTGATCCCGCCGTCCGGCCCAGCTTCGATGCTCTGGTAGAAGGCAAAGCATCGCTCAACGGCCCTGTTTTAAAGACGGATGATCTGGTAGCGCGCTTGCAGCTAGACCGCCTGGAACTGCAAACCCAACCGCAAGGCTCGCCTACCGGCGCTCCTGCGAACCGAAGAGTGACGTTTCGTAACGAAGGCCCTGTCATTGCGGCTCTCGATCATTCCAATGTGCGGGTGCAGCAGTTTGATGTGGAAGGCCCTCGCACCACGATCAAGCTGTCCGGCGGAATGAATCTGAAAGACGCCCGCTCACCGCTCGGCCTGAATGTAAACGCCAATGCGGATCTAGGCGTGCTGCAGGATATCGACCGTGACTTCTACTCGTCCGGCGCTATTGCCCTGAACGCCGTAGTACACGGAAGCTTGGCGCAACCGCTGGTCAACGGGAAGCTCGAACTGAAGAATGCAAACGTGAACTACGCGGAATCGCCCAATGGTTTGTCGAACGCTAACGGCGTTGTATTGCTGAACGGCACAAACGCCGCCATTCAAAACTTGACCGGAGAAAGCGGCGGCGGCAGAATCGTCCTGGCGGGATTCTTCGGTTATGCTAACGACAATGTTAATTTCAATCTGAGGGCGACTGCCAACCGGGTCCGGGTTCGCACCTCCGGCGTCAGTGTTACTTCCAATGCTGCCCTGACGTTGGCCGGCAACGGCAGGCGTTCTCTGTTGGACGGCGCCATTACGGTGCAACGGATCGCCTATGGTGCATCGAGCGACGCCGGGTCTTTCCTGTCCACCCTCTCTACTCCGCCCAGCACCCCGGATGCGCCTTCACCCCTGCTGTCCGGCATGCGGTTGAATATTCGTATTCTGACCGCTCCCGATCTCCGCGTGATCTCGACCTATACCGACCGCTTAACAACGGAAGCGAATCTTACCGTGCGCGGCACGGCAGCTATTCCCGGCCTGCTCGGCACTGTCCGCGTCACGGACGGCCAATTGGTTTTCTTCGGCAACCAATACAATGTCAACACCGGCACTGTCAACTTTTACAATCCAAACGCCATTCAACCTGTGTTAAATGTCTCTCTGGAAACGATTGCGCAGAACGTTGATGTCACGCTCGGCGTTACCGGCCCCATAGACAATCTACAATTAAGCTATCGCTCCGATCCGCCGCTCACGTTTCAGCAAATCGTTCAACTGTTGGCGACCAATACTACCCCGGCTGATCCTACTATCGCTGCGCGCCAGCCAGCAGCGCCGCAGCAATCCCTCACGCAAATGGGAGAATCCGCCATTCTCGGCCAAGCCGTCGCAAATCCGCTTGCCAGCCGTGTGCAGCGTGTTTTCGGAATCAGTTCTTTGAAAATTGATCCTACGCTTGCCGGCGCCGCCGGTCCGAGCGCCAATGTGACTTTGCAGCAAAAAATCGCCAGCAACATCACTTTTACGTACATCACGGACGTCCGACAGACCAATGGTCAGATCATCCGGGTAGACTGGGGTATTACGCCCCGGTTCTCAGCCGCCGGCCTGCGTGATTACAACGGAAACGTGAGTCTTACGTTCTACTACAAATTCAAAGTCCGTTAACGTTTGATCCCAGAATGAAAATTGTCATCTTCGGCCTGTCCGTTACTTCCGCATGGGGCAACGGTCACGCCACACTCCTGCGCGGTCTCTTTCGCGCATTGCATAACAGGGGCCACCAGATTCATTTCTTTGAACGTGACACGCCCTATTACGCTGCGCACCGCGATGCGCCTACCTTGCCCTATGCCCAAGTGCATTTGTATTCCAACTGGCCCGAAATTCAATCTGAAGCCGTGCGTGAACTAGAAGACGCTGATGTAGGAATGGTGACTTCTTATTGCCCGGACGGCGTCCCTGCCTGCGATTTGATTCTTCGTTCAAACCTTTGGCGCAGCGTGTTCTATGACATGGATACCCCCGTTACCCTGAGCCGCCTGCAAAAAGGGGAAGCCGTCGAGTACCTTCCGTCGGGCGGCTTGGCAGGGTTTGACTTGGTGCTCTCCTACACAGGTGGCGAAGCTCTTGGCCAGCTTCGGGAACACCTGCACGCGCAACGGGCGGAAACACTCTACGGCTGGGTTGATCCGGCCATCCATCATCGCGTTGAACCTTCAGCAAAGTTCGAAGCGAATCTGTCCTACCTGGGAACCTATGCCGCAGACCGCCAGGCCGCCTTGGACCAGCTATTGATTGCTCCCGCCAAAACTCTGAAAGACCATCAATTCCTGATTGGTGGAGCCATGTATGCGAACCGGGAAAACTGGCCGGCAAACATCCGCTTCTTTGATCACATTGCGCCTCCCGAACATTGCGCCTTCTACTCTTCATCGCCGTTGACCTTAAACATCACTCGCGGCTCCATGGCCGCTATGGGCTACTGTCCCTCCGGACGCTTGTTTGAGGCTGCCTCCTGCGGAACCGCCGTTTTGAGTGACTGGTGGGAAGGACTGGACACCTTCTTCCAACCGGGAGAAGAAATTCTGATCGCAAAATCAACTGCGGAAGCCGTTGAAGCTATTTCATACGACGCCGAAACTCTCCGCCGTATTGGAAGGAAGGCCAGAGAAAAAGCGTTGGATTGCCACACCGCCGAAAACCGAGCACAGCGCTTTTTATCGCTGCTGGACGCTGAGCCGCAACCATCGGCACAGGTGGCAAACAGCCTGCTTCAGCCGAGCGAAGCATAGTCATGTGGGGCATTATTCCAGCCGCAGGCATGGGCAGCCGCATTCAACCCCTGGCGTTCTCCAAGGAGCTATTACCAGTGGGCAGCTATTTCGAAGGAGCCAACGAGCGGCCACGGGCGGTCAGTGAATATCTGATCGAGCGCATGGTCAAGGGCGGAGTGGATAAAATCTGCTTCGTGATTTCTCCCGGCAAGTCCGATATCCTGAACTACTTCGGAGGTCAGGCTCTTTCTGCCAAGATCTTCTATGCCGTTCAACCCCAACCGGCAGGTTTGTGCGACGCCATCTTTCGCGCCCTCCCGCTCGTTTCCGCCCATGAGGAGGTTTGCATCGGCTTGCCGGACACGGTTTGGTTTCCGGAAACGGCCCTTTCGGAACTCCCGGCGAATGAACTATCGTTCTTGCTGTTTCCCGTGCAGCACCCGGAGCGCTTTGACGCCGTGATTACCAATGAGCGCGACGAAGTGCTCGGAGTGCAGGTGAAAGATCCCCAGGCTGCGACGGAATGGGTGTGGGGAGCGCTCAAAATGACCGGCGCGATTCTGAGCGAACTGCATAGTATTTGGCTGGGGAGAAAAGACGAATATATCGGAACGCTGATAAACGACTACCTGGCCCGTGGAGGTCGCGCTTACGGGCGGAAAGCAGGCGAGGCGTATGTGGACGTAGGCACCCTTCACGGCTACCGTGAAGCCTTGCGCCTGCTGGACGCTCATCGCGCCGACAAGGCATGCTGACACTGCGGGTCCTCCACGAAATTTCACAACTGCAAAAATTGCAGGAGCCATGGTTTGCGCTGGTAAATGAAGCGGACGGTACGACCCCATTCCATCTGCCCGCATGGCAGCTCACCTGGTGGAAACACTTCGGCAGCGGGAAATTGCAAACGTTCGCCTTCTTCGACCGGGACACGCTTGTCGGCCTCGTGCCCTGTTTCCGCCATCAATGGGAAGAAGCAAATCAACTGACGCTGATCGGCTCCGGCATTACCGATTATTTGGAACCGCCGATTCGAACCGGCTACGAACGGCACTTGGTAAAAGGCTTAGAAGAGTATCTGGTTTCTCGAAACGGATGGGACTTGTGCAACTGGCAGGATTTATCATCCGGCACGCCCCTGGGACACTTAGCGAATTCACCGGAGATGCGGGTTCAAACCATGGAGGAAACGCCTTGCAGCGCCATTGCCTTAAACGGAAACTTTGCTGATTACTGGGGAGCCCGCTCGAACGAAATAAAACGCAACGTGCGCCGGTATGCGCAAAAGGCCGAAGCGGAAGCACCAATTCACTTTGCCGTAAGCGAAACCCCGGACAAGGAACTGATGGACGCTCTCGTGACACTGCATTCCGCACGCTGGGAGAAACGTGGAGAATCCGGTATGATTGCCGCTAATCAATCGGCCAACTTTCTGCGCGATGTCGCCGCCCAGTTTGCCCGTGCAGGAATGTTGCGTCTGCTCACTCTGCGCTGGAAGGACCGGATTACAGCCGTCATCTTTGCCCTTTCCTGGAAAAAGACCATGTATGGCTATCTCAGCGCCTTTGACCCGCAATTTGAGAAACTCGGGTTCGGCCGCATTCTCCTGTTCAACTCCATCCGGTACGCATGCGGCGCCGGCCATACCTCCTGGAACTTCCTGCGAGGCGACGAACCTTATAAAACTTGGTGGGGAGCCCAGCCTATCGCAAAAAGCAGGCTCATCATCAAACGTGCTTCCTGATCAAAGCAGCATCTCCCGGTAAAGCCGGAGGTAATCGGAAACCATGCGCTCCATAGCAAATCGCGCCCTTGCCCGCGTCCGGCATGTCACCGACGAGATCTGCTCCAACTGCCCTATCGCTTCCATCATTTGATCCTGTCCCGCAACAACGAAACCAGTCACCCCATGCTCCACCACTTCAGGAAGAGCGCCGGAGCGGAAAGCAATTACCGGAGTGCCGGAACTGATTGCTTCCATTGCGACTAACGAGCTTGTTTCCGCCGCTAAACTGGGAACGAGCAAGGCCCGCGCCCGCGCCAGCAGTTCTATCTTTTGTTTCATACCCACCGCGCCGATCCATCGCCGTTGGTCGTCCAGCAAAGGCTCCACCTGATCCCGGAAATAAGCCTCATGATCGCGAAACGCATAGACCGGCCCAGCCACAGTTAAGGGGAGATCGAGCTGATGCGCTGCTTCCAGCGCGATATGTGTGCCCTTTTCCGGGCAGATTCGTCCCAACCAAAGAAGCGGACCCGTATGGGCGCAATCCGCGATGAACCGTTCCGTGTCAATCCCATTTGCAATCACCGGCCATTGTTTTCCAGAGGGCAGGGAACGCGCCTGGATATCCGAAACACAGTTTAACTGGACATCCGGCAAATCCAATGCTTCCGTGAGATACCAAGCAGGCGGCAGATGCAGCGTGGCCAGCTTCGGCAAGGAAAAAACAGGCAAGTAGGCATGAAAATCAAGCCCGTGAAAATGAATCAAATCAACTGCCTGCGTCTCCAGAACTTGCCGAATGATATGCCCATGCGCTTTTTGCGCCTCTCGGCGGACTTCCTCCGTCATCTCGCCATGAGCAGTCGGAGTCGGAATCAATTTACCGCTTATTACCGACCCTTCCGCCGCAATCACCAGGGAGCGGTGCCCCCGGCGAACTAGACCGCGCTCCAGAAGAGCAAGAATCTGTTCCGCGCCGCCCGTCGAATCATCGCTGACCGGCAACAACGGATAAGCAACGCTCAGAACAGTTAAATAACCTATAGCCATTTGCACTAATGAAAACAAGTAAAGGACCGACGTAACAGGAATACCTGACAGTGGATCTCCAAACAGGAAAACACAATGGACAGAAAGACCAATCCTCCCGATTCTGACGAAACTGCCAGAAAAAAGCATCCAGACGCCGACGATGAAGATATGACCGATGTCGGTGCGACAATTCCTGATTTGCAGACCTCCAACAAGTCGGGCAAACACTCTTCTGCTGAAAAGCTGGCCGCATCCCGCCCTGAGTTTGGAGCCGGACGCGGAGCGCAGCCGGTTTCGGGAGCATTTGGATCGGACGATCCGTCACACCCGATCACGGGACGCAATGCAGGCCCGGACACAAACCAATTCCGGTGCAACGCTTGCGGACGGTACTTCAACACCCAAAGCGAATTGTCTCAGCACGAGACCGAATGCCGAACTGCGAAAGTAGCCACCGCGACTGGTCGCGAAGAGTTGGCGGAACAGGATTCCCATCCGCATCAGCCGAACGACGCGGAGTCGAAAGAACATCCGTTCCAGCACGGAACCAAACAAACCTAAACGGGTGCGAGCGGGAAACATGTCTCACCAGATTGCATTCGCATAAAATTCGCGGATGGTGCGATCCGAAGTAATCAGCGGTGCTTGATTATGAGCCATAGTATTACCTGTGATAATTCGGTCGCCCGGATCGCGGGTCCATTTGATAGAAGTTGCGCTTCTCATAACGGTGGACATCGGAAGTTGGGACCGAGCGATCAATTCCACTTCCGATCCAACTCCGGCATTAGCTCTTTATTCATTTCCTTTCGGACACTTTCCAAGCAATCAGGAGAACAGTTCAGGGTATCCCGTTTCGGTAAACGCGATAACTTCGAATGCGTTTGCTCAGGCACAAGCCGAAACGTTCGGCCACGGTAACTGATTTTAACGGGCTTACCATCCACAGCCCGGTCCAGGATCTGAAATAAGCGCTTTTGGAATTCGGTTGCCGTTATCACATCCTGTATGGTACGTCAAGAAATACAAGGTGTATATATTGTATATACATGGAGGACATTGGTTAAATTGCTACTGCTCCGAAGCAACGGTTGATCCCGCCAAGCGCCCCGGCATATCCGCCAGCACGTACGCGAGTACTGCTAACACCGCGATGTTTTTTCGGAAATCTTCCGGGTTTACTTTGTCCACGGTGTCTGCCTGTGTATGATGCCAGTCAAAGTAATGCTCGCCCGTGGTCGTCGGACTCAGGCTGGGCACTCCCTTCATAACTAACGGCTCAATGTCGCTGCCCCCGCCGCCTGCATTTACCTGATTAGCCTGAATACGGGAAAGTAACTGCCCAATCTGCTGACACATTTGCATCGAAGCCCGCTCTTCAGCGGAGGGCGGCGGAGGGGGTGTCGCAGATGCTCCCGGCACAGGTCGCCGAGGACCCTGGAATGGGCCGTACCCAAAGCCCAAGGGACGCTCCGCTCCTTCATCCATCTCGATGGCGGCTACATGGTTCTTGAGCTTGTCGCCGATCCATTGCAGGTACGCATCGCCGCCGCGTCCGCCATTCTCTTCATTTACCCAAAACACCACGCGAATCGTGCGCTTCGGCTTCAATCCCAGGCGGTGGAGAAGCGCTGCTGCTTCGAGCGTCGCCATAATGCCCGAACCATCGTCCTGCGCGCCTTGCCCCACGTCCCACGAATCGATATGCCCGCCCATGACAACAACCTCCTCAGGATGCTCGCTGCCCGGCAGCTCGCCAATCACGTTCGCTGCATCGGCATCCGGCTCGGTGTGCGCGGACATTTCCAAATGCACACGCGGCGTTTCACCGCTCGCCTGTAGTCGGCTTAACAGTGTTGCGTCTTCAATGCTGATCGCAGCCGCCGGAATTTGCGGACTGTCTTCCGCATAATGAAGGGTGCCTGTATGCGGCTGCTGCAAGGCTAACGGTGTGATAGATCGCACCAGAACCGCTACAGCCCCCATCTTGGCAGCGCGAGAAGCCCCGGCTACCCGATAGGCAACTGTCTTCCCATAGCCCTCGTAAGGCGCATTGAACACCACGATCTTGCCCGCTGCTTTGCTCCCCGCCTGAGTCAGTTCATCAAAGTTGGAAACCACGAGAACATCCGCCGTAATCCCGGACGGTGGAGTTCCCACGCTCATCCCTAAACCGAGCATATGCAAAGGCCGGGTAACCGGAGAAAGAACCGAAGCGGACTCATTGCCGCGCACCCAGTGAGGAACTTTCACCGGCGGTGTGACAACGTTTTGCAGCCCGTCCTTCTTCATCTGCTCCGCCGCCCACGCAATGGCTTTAGGAAGGTTTTCCGATCCGCTCAAACGATTGCCGATCCGGTCGCAAAGATAGGTCAGCTTCGCATAGCCTGCCTGATCCTGCAACGCTGCATCAATGATCTGATCCGCTGTTTTTCCATACTTTGACGCAATTTCATCTGACGGTGCGCTGCTGCTGACAAGGGAAGCCGCCAAACCAAGCAACACGGGGAACAAAGCACGAACGTTCATTGATGTGTCAGAGTAGCACGGTCTCTTTCTGGAGCGGGCCTAAACCGCAAAATCCACTTCCAACGGTTCAATCAGCGGCATCAACCAACTGACCAACTGCTGATGAACCGGATGCGGCCCATAGGCATCGAGCGCCGTCCGGTCAGCAAATTTCATGACTCCGCCCAGTTCATACCCTTGTCCACGCGGAGAAAAGTTCTTGCCGACCCAGGTTTCGAGCAAACCGGGAATCTGCCCTTGCAGCTTGCGGATCTCCGCAGCGGCATGCTCCTTCTGCTCTTCACTGACACCCGGCTTCCATCGGAAAGCAAACACATGAATGCACATGCTTTTATTGTTGTCACGCATGCTCGCGGGCAGTGCTGACAGCTTTCAATTTCCTCACTCGCGTTCATTTTTTCCACTCTAAACACGTGGAACAGCCAAACGTAGATCTGTATGAACAAAATCATTTCCCTTGCAAAGCAACGGAACGTTCAGGTGTTGAGCGGTCGCGTAAACGAGGCAATCGCCGAAGTTGAGGCTTGCTTTATAACGGCCCTTTCCGTAACGCGCATAGGCATGGACGGCCCGCTGCGCCGTTGTTTCGTCCAAAGAAATAACTGTCGCGCCCAGAACGCGCAAAAACTCTTGCAAATCCTTTTGCAATCCACGGTTGACGGATAAAATGCTCGCTTCAACAATCACACTGGCCGGAAGACAACAGTCTGATCCATTCAAAAGCCGGATAAACTCCTCTGCTTCGGACTCTGCTTGGAGAATGGCCATGACAGCAGAGGTGTCAACAGCGATCATTCAAAAATGGAATCCTGTTCTTCCTTCGTAACGGGAAGAAGATTCAACTTGCGATTTTTTTCTACAATCCGTTTCGCCACTTGCGCAAATTCAGCTTTACTTCGTTGCCGGCGCTGCTCTTGCACTGCCGCACGCAACAAACGTCTCATCGCTTCCGTTTTAGACATGCCGGTTGCCTCTGCATATTCCGTCATGAGGACGGAAACTTCTGGATCAGCAATATGCAATGCCATCTACATAATTGTACATTTATGTGCATGCTTTAGCTTTGCCGAGTGTGTGAGGCGATGGGCGTAAGTTAATTCTTGCGGTAGTCCAAGGGAGGCTTCTGATTTTCGGGAATTTGCGACGTATAGGTTTTCCCCTTCATCTGACGCGCGAAATCAGCCTTGGTGTCCGCCACCAGTTGCGGATTTGAAAACAGATCGGCTGCAGTGAGGGCGATTGCCTTTGCTGCCACGATCATCCCACGCTGGCCGATGCTCATTCCCGCGCAGGCTGTCGCTTGCCACGTGTGAGCGGCAACGCCGGGAACAAAAGTGGCCGCGCCAAAGCCGATGGTCGGCACATTCCAACTCACATCTCCGGCGTCGGTCGAGGCGCTCGGAGCATTCGGGTCAATCGGGCGAAGAGGCATTACGGATGCCGTGGAGCCGAGATTGCCGGCAACTTCCGGCGGCAGGCTCTTTTGCAGTTCTTCCGCGAAGTGCCGTTCCTCAGGCGTATACCGGAAACCGCCTGCTTCTTCCAGATTTTTTTGCGCAACCCGCGCCAGCGCGTCATTGGGAATGATGTTGGCATCGGTGCTGTCGATTTTCGTGTCAAGCGTGGTTTCCGTCATCAGGCTCGCCCCTTCGCCAATTTTCAGAATGCGTTTCCAGATTCCGTCCAGCGTGGTCAGGGACGGGCTGCGCGCCATAATCTGCAGAGTCGCAATATCCGGCACCACATTCACGGCAACGCCGCCGTTTGTAATGATGTAGTGGATGCGGGTATTGCTGGGAACGTGTTCGCGCAGGAACTCAATACCGTTGCCCATCAGCATGACCGCATCGAGCGCGGAACGGCCCCGGTCGGGAGCCAGCGCCGCATGCGCCGCCACGCCGTGAAACGTGAACTTGGCGGAAATCACAGCCAACGCGCCTCCGTTGGTCACACCGTTGCTGTTGGACGGATGCCAGTGCAGAACAACATCGACATCGCGAAACAACCCCGCTCGAATCATATAGACTTTCCCCGAGCCGCCTTCCTCCGCCGGAGTTCCGTAGTAGCGCAGCGTGCCGGGAATGTGGTTCTTCTCCATGTACGCTTTCACGGCGACAGCCGCCAGAGCAGCGCCCGATCCCAGCAGATTGTGCCCGCAGCCATGACCGGGCATACCCGCAGTAACTGGGCTGCGATCCGGCACGGCGGCTTGCGAAAGGCCCGGTAAAGCATCAAACTCGCCCAGAATGGCGATAGTCGGCTTGCCCTGACCATAGCTGGCGATAAAGCCGGTGGGTTCTTCCGCCACGCCGGATTGGATCGCGAATCCAGCCGCTTTGAGATCCCCCTGCAACAGGGCCGAGCTTTTCTCCTCGTGATAGCCAAGCTCCGCATACTCCCAAATCGTTTTGGACGTTCTGATGTACTCGGCACTGTGCTGCTCGACCAGCCGTTCCAATTGCTGGTGTGGGTTTTGCTGCGCTTGGGCATGTCCAGAACGCAGCAACAGCAGTACCATAACTATTCGTGAACCTATCAAAGGAGAGCGCATAAATTTCCGTGAAGTCCATATTGTGTCTTACTTGCCGGGAGGAGAACAAGAACAATCTTTGAATGAGGTTGATACACTTGGTAAGCAAGCACAGGGGAGATTCAATGACTCTCGCCAAAAGACCCGCCATGTGGCTGTTTGCGGCAAGCTTAACAAGCATCTACTCGGTTATTTATTTCATAAGCCGCACGCCGCAAGCCATATCACATGCAGGGATGTTCAGCGCTGCTGCTTTATTTGATTTAACTGTTACTGCATCGGCTGCGTTCTACTTCCTTCTGGTGCGGAGCGGATACTTCTCCCGGCTCACGTTGCTTGCCATATCGCTTTCGGGTCTAAGAGCCGCAGCGTTCCTTCTGCCGAACGTGGATCAGCAGTATCTGCCTGATTTGAAGTGGGTGGGTGCGCCGCTGGAGTTAGTCCTGATAGCGGCTATTGTTCGCCGGTTGCGTCGGGTTCCCTCCGGCTCCGACACTCTGGCGCAAATACGCCATGCGACAGCGGCAATCATTCCGTACAAAGGGTTAGCTCACATTGTGGCTGCGGAAGTTGCTGTTTTCTACTACGCGCTTTTTTCCTGGAGGGCCAAGCCCGAGACAAGCCGGGACTCACAAACGTTCTCGTGCGCGGAAGCAAGCGGTTACAGCTTTCTCGGGACGATGCTGATCCTGCTGATTCTCTGTGAAGGCGCGCCCCTGCACTTTCTCCTGCTGCATTACAGCGCGGCGGCAGCCTGGATCGTGACGGGCCTGGATGCTTACGGCATTTTGTGGGCGGTTGCGACCATTCGTGCGGTACGGTTGCGCGCCATTCTGGTCGATGAGCATTGGGTAAGACTTCGAATCGGAGTCGTGTGGGAAGCTGACATCCCCCGACAAGACATCGTTTCGTGCCGACGCGCCATTTATACGACGGCTCCTTCGAAAAAGCCTGGTTACCTGAAAGCCGTTGTGCTGAACGATCCCCAGTACATCATTGAACTGAGTCGTCCCACTTTAGTAGTTGGCTTCTATGGGCAACGCCGGACCGTTACGCAAATCGGCGTTGCTGTCGATCAGGCCGAAGCATTTGCCGCAGCGCTCAATTGCCGGTGATCTCAATTACGCCAGAGCCGCATATAGTTCTTCGACTCGGATGGGTTTTGACAGATATCCATCCATGCCGGCTTCCAAGCATTTCTCCCGGTCGCCGGTCAGGGCGTTCGCGGTTAAAGCCAGAATTTTCACGCGCTCGCCCCGAGCCTTTTCCCGGCTGCGGATCTGCGCAGTGGCTTCTAAGCCGCTCATAATGGGCATTTGTATATCCATCAGCACCACATCAAACGTTTCGCGCTCGACCGCCTCCACCGCTTCCTGTCCATTCTGGGCGACCACAACCGTATGACCCTGCTTTTCGAGCAGTTTGACAGCTACCCGCTGGTTAACAAGATTATCTTCCGCCAGGAGAACGCGGCGTCGCGCTTCCCGCAACGAGTGACGTGTGACTAAGGGCGGCGCACCCTCCCTGGACACTGTGCTTCCGAGTACTTCCACAATGGCTTGCTGCAAATCATCGGCAGTAACGGGCTGGCGCAGATAGCTGCCAATGCCGAGTTGCGCGCATCGCTTCGCATCACCCCGCAAGCCGTAAGAAGTGAGCAGAACCAGTTTCGTCTGGTCGGGCCCGGCAATTTGCCGGATTCGTTCCGCCACCGTAAAACCGTCATTGCCCGGCATCTCCATATCGAGAATGACCAGCGAATACGGCCGTCCGTCCGCAGCCGACTGCTCGAATGCACGAAGGGCCGTCTCACTGTTCTCCGTGATGGTTATCTGCGAACCTAAACCTGCCATCGCCTGCTGAATGACGGAGCGGCTGATCCCGTTGTCGTCCACGAGAAGTAGCAACAAATTTTGCGTGTTGACGGGGCGCGCCATTACCGGCGGCGCCGTGGAGCCGAACTGCGCCGTGAAATGGAAGGTGCTGCCTGTGCCTGGTTCGCTATCGACCCAGATTCTGCCGCCAAACAGTTGCACCAACCGCACGCAAATGCTAAGTCCCAAACCGGTGCCCCCAAACCGCCGCGTTACCGACGTGTCGGCTTGTGAAAAGGCTTCGAAGATATGTTTCTGTTGTGAAGAAGGAATACCAATTCCCGTATCTTTGACTCGAAAATGCAGTTCCACGCCGTCGTCAGTCAGGGTTTCGGTCTCAATATGGAGGCTGATCTGCCCCGCTTTTGTAAACTTTAAGGCATTCCCTAACAGGTTCAGCAGGATTTGCCGCAAGCGGCCAGGATCGCCTTTCAGGTAACGAGGAGTTTGCGGTGCGATGCTCCAAAACAAGCGAAGCCCTTTGCCCCCTGCTTGTATGGCAAGGGGAGCCACGACCTCAGACACCACGTCTTCCAGGCAAAAGGGAATGCTTTCCAATGCCAACTTGCCTGCTTCTACCTTGGCAAAGTCCAGGATGTCATTAATGATCGTCAGCAGGGCATTGGCCGAACTTTTCACCAGATTCAGGTTTTCACGCTGTTCTGCTCCCAGCTCGCTTTGCAACACCAGGTCCGTCATTCCCAGCACGCCGTTCATGGGCGTCCTGATTTCATGGCTCATGTTGGCCAGAAATTCGCTTTTCGCTTGATTGGCCCGCTCTGCCGCGTTTTGCGCTTTGGCCGCGCGGGCGTAGGCCGTCTGTGCGCGTCGGATCTGCCAAACCAGGAGAAAGGCCACAAGCAGCGAGGCTGCCAGACCGTACCGGAAGAGTTTGTTCCACCGCTCGGACTCACCGAGAGCATAAACGGAGCGGGCTTCGAGCGAACTGGAGGCGCTCCACCGTTCGAGGCGATCCGACAAAAAGCCGTCCGCCGCGAGATGGGAAACCTCCGCCCGGAGCGCGTCCGCAACCGGACCGGCAGCGCGGGTGGACATGACCGCAAGATCGCCCCGGTACTGCTTCAGCATGTCAATGCGGAAATCTACACCCCGGCACACGGGTGGACGCCGCAGCAGAAATGTATCCAGGTATCTGGTTTCCACCAGGGTTGCTGCCGCTTCGCCCCGGCATACCGCTTCGGCAGCCTGTTCACGCGTCGGTTTCGCTACCAATTGGGAGTGCGGCAAAACGAACTGGCTGATATGTCTTACAAAGGGACCTTCGCGGTAAGTCACCGTGCGGTCAATAAAATTCGGCGGTTCGGGAGAGTTTTGCTCCCAGCGGGAAAGAAAGCAGTAGTTGTTTTGCAGCCACGGCGCAGTCAAATAGAAATGGGCAGTACGGGCAGGGGTGGGCGTTACGGCGGGCCAAAGATCTACCAAGCCGCGCTGGAACGCTTCGTCCAGTTGCATTCGCAAGGGAACCCATTGCAGCCGGATTCCACGACGGCGGGCCGCTTCGTTCATCACATCAACAGCTAACCCTTCCACGCGCCCGTCGGGTTGCAAGAAGTAGTACGGCGGCGCATGATCGGCTCCTATGCGGTACACGCGTGCGTCAAACCGGGATTTGTGGGAGAACAGCCCCCAAACAGCCAACCCCATTACTA
>CAXTWT010000019.1:0-4304 GCA_964247955.1 uncultured Bryobacteraceae bacterium | reverse complement strand
TGGCTGCCGGCAGCCAGGGCCAGCCCGGCCCAGCCCGGAGCGAAGCGTGCGACCAGAATTTCATGCAGAGTTATTCTTAGAAGTCAGTGGCTGGTCGGCAGCTATGCTCTCACGAGCAGAATTATCACAAAAGTCAGTAGTGGCAGCTACGGCGCTGAATCGGCTTTATGCGCTGACAGACAAGCCTGATAATCGCTGACCGTGCTATGCCCGGATGCGCAGTGCAGCGCCCAAAAACTCCCGCGCGTGATGCTGCCGCCTTCGGGATGAGAAACCGAGTACAGCAGGCTCCAGCGCTCACGCGCTTCCGGCGATGCGTCGATGCGGCGGTATAGTTTTTGGAAGTTTTTGTAATTAAGCTGGCGAAGATTCCATGTCTGAACGAAGCTGTATTCCCGCTTCCATTCCGGTGTTTCGATGTTGCTGAGATAGTAAGTGATCTGATCCGTCAACACCCCATTGCTTTGGAACTGCACCACGCGGAAAGCCGGGCTTTGCTTCACAATCGGGCTTAAACCCGGTGTCATCAGCACCAAACTCCCGCGCTCGCCCGGCGCTCCGACCAAGCGGAAATCATCGGTATGCGTATGGCCCGCGAAGCTGGCCGCGATTACGTCATGATAACGGGACAACAGCCGGTCAAAGTTTTCGGCATGCGACTCCTTCCAGAAAAGCACCGCCTCACCGTTGTGGCGTAATGTCGCAAAGCCGTCCATTCCAGGCGGGATGTGATAAATAAGCCAGACTTTTTCGTGGTTCTTCTTCGCCTTTGCAAGCTCAGCATCCAGCCAGGAAAGCTGTTCACTCCCAGGATCTCCGGGCGCATTACCGCAAGCATTGCGGTATCGGGCCGAGAATAGCACTGTGTTGACGGCAATAATTCGATAATGCCGCAAAGCCGGGTGCGGCACGCTGTACACGCCGTACTTCAGCCAGTCGCTCAAGGCGGAAGAGTCGGGTTCTCTCAACAAATCAGCCACGATAGGGCGCGTGTCCTGGAGAAATCCGCCACCCGGTTGCAGCAAATAATCGCCGCAATCCGCATCATTGTTTCCCAAGCTGGCGAAAACCGGCTTGGCGGAGGCAATCTGTTTCAATTGGAGGCTCACGAACTCGGTAGTCTTGCGCGCAAAATCCCGGAAAGCCGCATCGTCGTGAACGGAAGCAGATTGGTTGAAGTGCTCACGAAAGTGATGAACCAGCAGGTCACCTGTAATGACCGTAAAGGCCGGGTTCGGCGCGATTTTGTGAATGGCTTGTAGCGCCGAAGAAAACAACGGCCAGTTCGTATCCTGCCCGAACTGCGAAAGTTTCACCGAAGATGAAATCTCGAAAATCGACTGCCATTGCGACACTTCAGCGGCAGCCAGCCTGTCCGTCAGCGTCGGATCAGCAAGCGGATCGAAGTGAACATCGGACAGCCAGATGAACTGCTGCTCCCCGGATGCGGGCGCCGAAAACGTCTTGCAGGGAATGAGGAGAAGCACTGCTGCTACACCGACCGCACGCACTTGCGTAAACCTGTTTGCCATCTTTTTGAGTATGTGCTACTCTCACGAGTGCTGTTGGTACGCCGGGAAAACTGGCGTGGAAAGAGGGAATCCGGTGCAACTCCGGAACTGCCCCGCAGCGGTAAACAGGAACGAACGTCTCACAAACGCACTGATTTCAAGTTGGGAAGCGGAGACCAGTAGAGCTGCCCGGAAACGGGACCTGCCTGTAAGTCCGAAGACCTGCCTGCAGCCCGCGTAAAAGCGCGGATTTTCATTGCACCTTCGTGGGAGAGGTTGCTGGCATGTCTGGCTATTTCAAATCAACATCATTCTTTCGCGCTTGGGCCTTGTGGGGCATCGCAAGCGCCGCTATTGTTTCCGCACAAAACCAAACCGTTCATTTTTCCGGGGTAGTCACTGACCCGTCCGGCGCTATTGTCGCGCATGCCACGGTAAGGCTTGACAACCGAGACACCGGCGAAAACTTTCTGGGCGCCACGGACGACCATGGAAAATTTGATCTTTCCGTGTCGCGCGGCGAATACTTGCTGCGCGCTGAAGCACCTGGGCTAACTCTGCCGAAATCACCGCAATTATTAACTCTGGACAACACGCAAACGATCTCTTTGCAACTGGCGATTCCCGCTGTGGCAAGCGCTGTGGTGGTAACGGCAACCGGCACTCCACAATCATTGGACGAAACCGAAAAAGCGGTGGACGTGGTGGACCGGGAGCAGATGCAGCGCCGCAGTATTGAATCTACTGTCGATGCTTTGCGCGAGCTTCCCGGCATTCGCATCGCGCAGCGCGGAGGCCCAGGAAGCCTGGCGACGATTCAAATGAGAGGCTTGCGCACATTCGACACTTCCGTGCTGATTGACGGCATGCGCTTTCGCGATGTCGGCGCCACGCAGGGAGATGCGCAATCGTTTATCGGAGATCTGCTTTCCGTGGACGTGGGACGAGTCGAAGTGCTGCGCGGAAGCGGTTCTTCCCTCTACGGCACGAACGCCACGGCAGGCGTTGTCAACGTCGTCACGGATGTAGGCGGCGGCCCTTTTCACGGCGACTTGACTGCCGATGGCGGAGGTTTGGGCGAAATTCGGGGAGTCGCCCATATCGGCGGCAGCGGGCTTGAAAATCGGCTGCACTACTCAGCAGGGCTTGGGCACTTAAACGTAACGCGAGGCGTCGGTGACAATAATCCTTATCGCAATACAACCGGCAACGGACTGGTTGATTACTCGCTGCGACCGGGATTGGTTCTTCATGGACGACTTTTAGGAACAGGCACTTTTTTGCAACTGAATCAAAGCCCGGCGGCCGCTCCCCGTAACTCGCTTCCTCCAACCGGTTATATTTCCGGTATTGCCGGCGTTACATTTATCCCGGATCTGAACGATCCGGATTACTCCAACTCTTCCCGCTTCATTTCCACGCTGGTGGGCGTGGACCATCAAGTCAGTCCTTTGCTTTCGTATAAGCTCACTTATCAGGCGCTGCTGACGGATCGCGACGTGGTGAACGGTCCGTTGGGTCCAGGCAGCTTTCAACCTCTTTATCGAACATCCAGCCAGTTCAACGGCAGGATCGACACGCTGCAAGGCCGCGTGAATTTCCTGGCGGGCACTCATCAATTGCTGACAGCCGGTTACGAGTTTGAACGCGAGTACTTCGATCAGCCATCTTCGGACCAAAACCCTAATCCGGCATTGCGGATCAACTCCGACACGCAAATATCGGAGCGCAGCAACTCTTTCGACGCGCAGGACCAGATACGGCTGTTGAGAGATCGCCTTCAGGTTTCGGTTTCAGGCCGCTTGCAAACCTTCAATCTAAACCAGCCTATATTCTCAGGAACTGTTCCGGTTTACGCCAACGCATCCGCTGTAAGCCCGCCCCATGCCTACACCAGTGACGTGTCTGTTGCTTACTTTTTCAAATCGTCGGGAACGAAGATCCGCTCGCACGGCGGAAACGGTTATCGCGCTCCGTCGCTTTACGAGCGTTTCGGAACATACTTTTACGGAAGCAGTTTCAGCGTGTATGGAGACCCAAGGCTCCGCCCTGAGCGATCTATCGGCATTGACGGCGGCATCGACCAGTATTTCGCTTCGGATCGCCTGCGGCTAAGCGCTTCTTACTTTTACACTCGCTTGCAGGAAGTGATCGCATTTGACTTTAGCGGCCTGATCAATCCGGCAACCGATCCGTTCGGGCGATCCAGCGGTTATCGGAATACAGGCGGAGGCATCGCGCGAGGCGCGGAAGTTTCGGTGCAAGCGAAGCCTTGGCGGTCCACGCAGTTGCTCAGTTCCTATACGTATACCAACTCACGGGACAAGTACGCGGAGTTCTCGGACGGCACACTGCATTTGCCGCGCATCTCTCCGCACAGTTTCAGCCTGACTGTTTTGCAGCAATTCGGATCGTGCTGGGATGCCGCTCTCGATTTTCTGGCGGCCAGTGACTTTCTGTTCCCGCTCAGCCGACGTACGTTTGTGTTTCCGGGCCAGCGACAAGCCAGTTTATCGATCGGCTATACGCATCCTCTTAGCGAGTCTTCGCGCATCCGGTTTTACACGAGCATCAAAAATATCGGCGATCAAACGTATTACGAAGACGGCTTTCGCACGCCCGGACGTTGGGCCGTGGGAGGGATTACCTATTCGTTCTAATGCAACCCTGGGTGCTTAGATGAAAACACGCGCTTTGATGGTGGGCGGCACAGCTTCGCATGTCGGCAAGAGCTGGATGGCAACCGCTATCTGCCGATCCTTGGCGCGTCAGGGCTATCGTGTGGCTCCATTC
>CAXTWT010000018.1:24750-30758 GCA_964247955.1 uncultured Bryobacteraceae bacterium | reverse complement strand
GATAGCTTGCTCGTGATCGCTCTCGCCTCCTCCGCAGCGGTAGCTCAGTCTCCCTTTGCGGATGCTCCTAAAGTGCCGCCAGTGCCGCCTGACCTTCAGGCACCAGCGGGAAATATCGCTTTCCTGGAAGGTCATGCGGAGGGCACGCAAAACTACATCTGCCTGCCCTCCGCATATGGGTTTTCCTGGACCTTCTTCTCGCCGCAAGCAACGTTGTTCATGAATTTAAAATGGATTCGCGGCGATTCGCGCCAGCAGATCATCACGCACTTTCTCAGCCCGAACCCGTTTGAGAATGGCGCCCCTCGCGCCACTTGGCAGAGTTCCTTTGATACCAGCGCCGTGTGGGGCAAATCCGTCGCCTCGACTATCGATGTGAACTTTGTTGCGCCAAATGCGATTCCCTGGTTGCTGCTGCAAGTGGTGGGAGCCCAGCGCGGTCCAACGGAAGGCGCTACTCTCACGCAAACTACTTTCATTCAGAGGCTCAACACGTCGGGCGGTGTCGCGCCGTCAACCGGTTGCAGCGGAGCAAGCAATGTCGGCAGCACAGCGCTTGTACCCTACAGTGCTGACTATTTCTTCTATAAAACCAGTCGGGGGAACTGAGTCATGGAACGTTAGCTTGGGACCACACGCATCCATGGCGTAGGTATTACAGCTCTAATTCGCTACTTCGCTGCCAGGATTTCAGGTTTCTCGATTTGCGGGGGCACTGCTAGTAAGTCCTCCGCTTTCGCAAATAACGCCTTAGCGATCTCGCCATTTAAGTGAGCGTTCCTGCCCGCCTCATTCGAAAATGTATCGAAAATACCGAATTGAGAGGCCCCAATCTTGAACGCAAACCAGCTCATCGTTTCGCTCTCCTGCGCGGCCAGTGGCAGCGCCGATTCCAAAAATGCGGATACCTCTTCTTCTTTTCCAGGTTTGGCTTCTAGAATTACCAGCAGTGCAAGTTTATGCATGATAGTCTCCTTTGAGCCGCTTGAAAACGGCACTCGCTGAGTAGTTCGCATGTCGAGGGCCGCAAGTCACGTCCATAGCCAACAAACTTTTCAAACTCGTACGACAGGTTTCCGATGGATTCTTGCTGTAGCGACATTCTTTCTCCTATTATTGCGAGGCTGCGGCCTTTCTAGGGATTCCGTTTCCCAATGGGCCTAGATCTTCTCTTCAGCCGCGCCCACGATTTTGTGCGACTTGTCAGCTTGCAAAAAGGCCACCACGCGCATTCCGTTCGCTGACAGGCGCGAGGGTACCGGAATCACCACGTCTTTCGAGAACGAGCTTCCCTCTTTTACGGTTCCAACCGAGGCAAGTACCCGCACCACCGCGACGTGCGTCAGGGAACGTCCGCCGTTCTCTCCGCCCGCGACATTGGATTGCACTTTGCTGTCGGCAAGCGCCACGTACACCGTTGCTGCTCCGTTGCTTTTCAGATCCGCCGATGTCAAGTGAAACTTGATCCGATTGCCGTCGCGAACGGCATTTGAAAGCGTCAGGGCCACCTTCTCGTTTTGCGCGACTGACTCCACGGCGTTCTTGATGGCGGCGGCGTTGCTTCCTACCATCTCCCGTTGGCCGTCCACAACAGCTTGCGGCGTATACACGCTCTCCAGTCCAAACTGCTCGGCATACCAGCGCTGCCGTTCACTAAAGGAGCGCGAGGAGTACGGATCAACCCAACCGCCGTTATTCCAATAATCAACGTGTTCGCTCAGGACAAGAAGGTCAGCTCCGGCGAAAGGCTGCTTTTCATCCAGCGACTGCAGCAGCCGGTCCGCTGAAGGACAGCTTGAGCAGCCCTCCGACGTGAATAATTCTAATAACACCGGCGTCTTCGCGGCGCCTGCGGCGGCTTTCGAGTGAGTCCATACCCCGAAAGCTCCCGTGAGCCCGATCAGTAAGGCGACTCGTGTCAGTGTCTTTTTCATAATGCGTTCTCGTTTCTAGTAACAAGTTCGCACGCAGCAGAAGAAAGTTACGCTGCACGACGGCGAATCGCTTGACCAACGGTCGCGACCAGCAGCCCGGCCAGCAGTCCCAGCAAGGCAAATCCAACGTGCCAGACAAGGATATGCCGGACATCGAAATTCGGGCAATGCAGTTCGAGCACGGTCGTGCTCACCAGTCCAGCGAGCATGCCGGCCGTCGCGCCGACCACGCGAGGGGATAAAATCGCGCCACGGCGCAAAAGCAACCAAAATACGAAAGCGGCTGGAATCGCGTAAGGTATTCCTAATTTCAAGCACGTCTCGCCCGACTGCAGGAAATGAGGGTCCGCCTGCACTTGAAAAATGCCGGCTACCACCAAACACAGCAAAACAATAAGGCCCAGGGGCAGGACTCCCGGACGAAGCAGCGATTTCTGACCGGGAACCATCTGCCTGACCAGAGAAAAAGCTAACAACGCGGCGCTGGCCGCTAATGTTGCAAATACCGCAATCCTTTGTCCCGGCATCAGCATAAACCAGCCGTACGGTCCGAGATACACAGCACCCGCACAACTGAGCGCCACAAAGAAAAGCGCAAAAGCTGACAAGAATACCCAGGAGGGAAGCAGCGGGCGCACCGGCCGCAGGTCGCCGACAATCATCTTCTGCAAGCGGTCGATTTGGTTTGTATTCATCTGTACATCTGCAGGAGGGAGTTCGACAAGGCGGGCAAATTCCCGGCAGTTCTTACACTCTTCGAGATGCGCTCGAACGGGTGGCATGAGGTTTCTTGTTCCCCTCATGCTGGATGTCGCCAGCACGTCCTCGACTTCTCGGCACTTCATTTCGCTCCCGTTGCTTCCTTTCTTCCGGTTCCCCACGACTCCGAACTTGGTAACGATGCCCGAAGTTTTGCGTAAGCACGGCTCGCCTTCTGCTTCACCGCTCCCACGCTGGAGGAGGTTGCTCGCGCGACTTCGTCCAGGCTCAATCCGTTCACCTTCAGCATGGTCAGCACTTCGCGCTGGCTCTCCGGCAATACCGCAATCATCGACTCGAACGTGGGCGCTTCGGCGTGCTTTGATTCTCGGGGCGGAGAACTCTCCGGCAGGCTTTCGGTCGCCATCTCGTAATGCTGCAATCGTCGGCGCTTACGGTAGCCGTCCACTCTCACGTGCTTGGCAATCGCAAATATCCAAGGCAACACGGGCGCGCCCGCGCGGTAGGTATGCCGCGCTTTGTGTATGCGCAGCCAAGTGTTTTGCAGCAGATCTTCCGCTTCGGTTCTCGTCATTTCCTGAGCGAAAAAAAATCGCAGGAGATCAGGGCTCAGCCTGCCGATCAGCTCCGTTGTCGCCTGGGCGTCTGCTCGCTGGTAACCCTCCAATAGCGCTTCGAGACTTACTTCCTGTAAAGGCGATTCCATTATTGGCCGAGTCGGTAACCTGTCTATCTAAAGTATTCGGGGAGGCAGGCGAAAAGTCACGCGGGATTGTTGCCCGCCTCCGAATAAGAACGAACACACCTAGGGAATTCCTTGGGCCGTAACTTCTCCTTGCGGCCTTTCGAACAACGAGAGAAGGGTAACTCTGAAACCAATGAAACTCACTCTACCGAAAATGCTGCTGTGCCTGTCCTCCGTGGCCGGCGGCCAGTTTGTCCATACCGCTTACGGGCAGGACGCAAACCACCATGCTGTAAATACAGAAGCTGCTGCATCGGGCGCCGCTGTGAACAAAGGACAAGACGGTGTCGCCGTCAAGGGTTACGACGTTGTATCGTACTTTGACCAGAAGAAGCCGATGAAGGGTGATCCCAAGTACTCGTACCAGTACAACGGGGCCAAATACGAATTCGTTTCTTCCGAGCATCTCGCGCTTTTTACCAAAAACCCGGAGGCTTATATGCCGCAGTATGGCGGCTATTGCGCTGTCGGCACATCCCTGGGCCACAAGGCTGACATCGATCCCGAATCCTGGGCCGTCGTTGATGACAAGCTCTACCTGAACTCCAGCCAGGGTGCGCAAAAACTCTTCAATAAAGACCCGCATTCCGCGATCAAGCACGCCGACGAGAACTGGACGCAGCTCAAGTAATCCTGCGCTTTCCCAAACGAAACCACTGATGTAAGAGCAAGACTGATGAAAATCCATTCCATAGTCATTCATGCGCTTTTGCTGCTTCCATTCGCCGCTGTTTTGTGCGTCGGCCAGGAAGCAGCTCCCAAAAACGAACTGGGCTTCACCCTCGGCGGCATCCCATCACTTTCGCGCACCACCTCACAGCAGAGCCTCAATCTGGGGGCAGGTACAGCGTTCGGGGTCAACTACGGCCGACGTTTCGTGAGCGGCAAGGAGGTTGCTCTTTATGGAGAGGTTGAGTTACTAGCCAGTCCGCTGCGCGATGTTTCCTCAAACGTCAGCTCGGCGACGAAAAACTTTGCCAGCTTGTACATCACGCCCGGTGTTCGGCTGAAATTCTTCCCGACCTCCGCGATATCGCCGTACGCCGTTGGCGGCGGCGGTTACGCTGATTATGAGCAAAGCACGACTCGGCTGGATGGCCAGCCCAATTCGGCGTCTCGGCAGCTGGCTCGCGGCGTCTTCGACTTCGGCGCGGGCGTCGATGTTCATGTCTGGCGATGGATTGCCCTGCGGGGCGAGGCGCGTGACTTCTACACCGGCGCTCCCGCCTATAACCTTTCCAGCATTTCGGGCGGGCAGCACAATGTCGAGATCAGCGGCGGATTTGTCCTGCGCTGGCGCTGAGCAGAGGGGACGAATATGCTCATCGGTAAACCGCAAGAGATCCCACATTCGGCGATCACGCCCCAAAAGGCTTACCTCCACCGTCGCCTTTTCCTCGAAGTGTCTGCGGGTCTGGCGCTGGGCGGCTTCAGCGTATATAAGAACTTTTTTCGGTCAGCGATCACTGTCACGGGCAGAAAACTTGCTGCGCGCCGGAGTCCGTTGAGCACGACCGAAAGACCAACCTCGCTGGAGGATGTCGCCGGCTACAACAACTTTTACGAATTCGGCACGGCCAAAACCGATCCTGCCGGGAACGCGAAGAACTTTCGCACCGCGCCGTGGACAGTTTCAGTCGAAGGCGCGGTCGCGAAGCCCTGCGTATTCGACCTCGACACAATCCTCAAAATTGCGCCGCTGGAAGAGCGGATCTACCGGCATCGTTGCGTGGAGGGATGGTCGATGGTTGTGCCGTGGATCGGCTTTCCGTTAAAGGCGCTCATTGAGCTTGTGAACCCCACTTCGAAGGCCAAGTATGTGGCTTTCCAAAGTTTCTATGATCCGACCCGGATGCCTCTCGCCCGCGACAGCGGTATTCCCCTTCCTTATGTGGAAGGCTTGCGAATGGACGAGGCGATGCATCCGTTGGCCTTACTCTGTGTCGGCCTTTATGGCCAGGTTCTGCCGAACCAGAACGGCGCGCCGATTCGCCTGGTGGCGCCCTGGAAGTACGGTTTCAAGAGCATCAAATCGATTGCGAAGATCCGCTTCGTGGAAGAGCAGCCGCCGACCACGTGGAGCATGGCGGGCCCCGGCGAATACGGATTTTACTCAAATGTTAATCCCGAAACCGGCTACCCGCGCTGGGATCAGACCACGGAGCGCCGTTTGGGCGAATTCTCCAAAAGACCCACGCTGAAATTCAATGGGTACGGCAGCGAAGTAGCCGGGTTGTACGCCGGGATGGATCTCCTGAAGAATTATTGACGGGTTCGGATCGCATGTCAATTGGACGGTTGAAAATTGCAGCTTTCCTGCTCTGTCTGCTGCCCGTGTTCACGCTTACCTGGCGCGCCGCGCAGGGAAGCCTGGGAGCGAATCCGGTCGAGTTTGTCACGCACTCGACTGGCGACTGGACTCTGCGATTCCTCCTTATCACGCTGGCGATCACACCCGTGCGCAGCTTGATGAAAACGCCCAGCCTGATCCGGTTTCGCCGCATGTTCGGATTGTTCGCCTTCTTCTATGGATGTCTTCACTTCCTGACATACGTCTGGTTCGACAAATTCTTCGATATTCAAGACATGCTGAAGGATGTTGCGAAACG
>CAXTWT010000018.1:0-24650 GCA_964247955.1 uncultured Bryobacteraceae bacterium | reverse complement strand
GAATGCCATATCCGGCAGAACTGACGAAAGGTGTACCCTAAAGCGTAATGCGCGCCATCAATCCACCTGGGTATTCAGTTCCCGGCATCTCGCAGGCTATGATCGTTCCAAACAACAGCAGCCTTCTCGTCCTTTCGGGGCACGTAGCACTTGGACCCGAAGGAGTGATCGGCGCCGATTTGGCTAGCCAACTTGACCAGATATTCAAGAGTCTACTAGCGACCTTGCGAGAAGCTGGCGCCGACTTCAGGAATGTTGCGCGTTTGACAATCTATGTACGCAACTACGATTCGAAAATGCTGCCGACAATCCGCGCCATCCGAGAGCGTTATATCAACTTTCAGCCGCCTCCCGCGAGTACGCTCATTGGCGTGGCCGCGCTTGCGTTTCCCGAACTTCTTGTGGAGGTAGAGGCCATCGCGGCGATTCCGGCCGGGGATAGTGAGATGCAATAACCTGAACTGATGATGATGAAGCAACGTCGTCGTTTTCTCACGCAATTTGCGGCAACTGGTGTCGGCAGCGTGGCCGTTTCTTCTCTGGCTGCTGAACCGACGCAGGGAGGTCCGGCGATGAATTCGCGGCTCTTCACGTTTGTGGGCGGCACAACAGGCCCATGGTCTGTCATTAATAACAAAGCCGTAATCGGAGATCCTCTTCCCATGGCGCCCAGGCTGGAAATGCTCAGCGGCGCGCCTCTTCACGATCCTAAAGGCGCAAGCTGGGTACTGCGAGGTGTTACCAGCAACGAACGCTACCTTACTCGCCGCGAAAAGGAGATGCTCCTTGCCAAACAGGCGAGCCTCGGCCGACCTGCGGCGACTCACTCCGCTCTGATTCCGATTCGCAAAAGCGCAAAATGGTGGAGCATGACGCAGGATGAGCGCCGCGCCGTTTTGGAGGAGCAGTCTCGCCACATCAAGATCGGGCTGAAGTACTTACCCGCCATTGCCCGCCGTCTCCATCATTGCCGCGATCTGGGAGAGAATGAGCCATTCGATTTCTTGACCTTGTTCGACTACGCAAAAGAGGATACAGCGGCCTTTGAAGAACTCGTAGGGGAACTGCGTGCCTCTGAAGAGTGGAAGTTTGTGGAACGAGAAGTGGACATTCGACTGGTGCAGGACCGTTGAAGGCGCCGGTCTCTACACATCGAACCGCGCTTCCGCGTCATGTTTAGTCAATTCAAACATTTCCCCGTGCGGGACTGCGGTAATCCGGTTGAACTCGCCAATCAACTGTCGGTAGGCGGCGCTGACCGGGCGCGGCCGGCGATCCAGGTCGAACAACCCGCAGCGGTTCACCGCGCCGCGCTTTTCCGCCAACTGCGTATCCCAGTCTACCTGGTCGATGAGGCTGTACCAGGTGAAGCCGAGCACAGGCACGCCGTCCCGGCGCATGCGCAACACGTTGACCCATTGCTTCCACAGCCAGCGCGGCGCTGCTTCCGGATCAAATACGTTGGTTTCCGTGTGCATTACCGGCTTGTAGTAGCGGCGGTAGTAGCGCAGAGTGATCAGATACCAGCCCAGCACGTCTTCGCCGCGCATGGTTGACCCGTCAGGAAGCACCAACTGCTCGTTGCCGCCATAATAATCGTTGCCCATCACCTGAAAGCCCGAAGCGCCGGTGTTCATAAACCAGAGAAATTCTTCCCGGCTCATGCCGTTGTCCTGCAGAAACAGCAGAACGTCGGAATCAGGGGCTTTCGAATACAGCAGGTCGAGCGAAACAAACACCAGCTTGTTTCGCAGTTTCACGGCGTGGGACGGGGCGGCGCGCACGTGATGGGTGTACTCGGCGGACTCACTCTGCACAATCGTAGCGTCGGGACGATGCTGCGCGATGGCGGCTCCAGCCAAAAGGTTCGCCGCCACCAAATGCTTAATAGCGGTGACAAAGCCTCGCTCCGTACGCAGCCGTTCGTTCCAGATTCCGTCCTGGCCGCTGTTGCGGGCCGCAACATAGATCTCATTCACCGGCGTATAGAAACGGACCCAGGGGTAACGCTTTGCGACCGCACCGGCGTAGCGCGCGAAGTGAAACGGAAGCTCCGGGTTCTGCATGTCGCCGATCCAGTCCGGCACGCCGAAGTGCATTAAGTCGAGAATGGGTTCGATGCCGAGACGCCGCATTTCAGTCATCGCTTCGTCGGCGAAACTCCAGTCGTAACGATCCGGACCCAGGTGGGTGAGATGAAGCGGCAGACCATAACGCAGGCACGGAATCCCCATTTCCCTGACGAGTTGGAGATCTTCCCGCCACCGGCGATAGTGTCCGCATTCTTCCAAAAGATCGCGACGGATGCGGCGGCCCGTTTCGTCAACAATGGTGGGATTCGAACACTCGATTCCGGTCGCGAAGGCAAACTCCCAATGGGGCGGTGCGGCAGAAGGCGCGCCCGCCGGAGGCGTATCGGCGGCCGGCGCTGCCTCAGCATTGCGCGGCGCGGGAAGCGCGCCGGCGTTCCGCTGCAGGACATCCAGAAAATTTAAAGTCATATGGACACTTTATGTGACGCCGGAAAGCATGCGTTCGGAGCGCGGCCCGGCTGATATTGATTCGTTTTCAGCGGAATAGTGGTCACGCAACAAATTGCCGGATCGGAAAAGCTTTGTTAAGTCGCTCCCATCTTTTCAACCGTGGTTATTTGATTTCGAGCACCTCTGCAAGATCTTTTTTGACAATCGCGGGAACCGTGGCCCCGTCCGACGGCAAACCAACCGGAATCAACACGAACGGGCGTTCGTTCTTTGGCCTTTGGAGGATATCTGACAGAAAGCCCATCGGACTCGGTGTATGAGTCAGAGTGGCCAGACCACTCAGGTGAAGAGCAGCGAGGAGAAATCCAGTGGCGATGCCGACCGATTCCTGCACGTAATAGTGCTTCGTCTTTTTCTCCCCATCGCTCGTTTGCGCGAGACCAAAGTCGATTCGAAACACGACAATCAGATACGGCGCCGTTTCGAGAAACTCTTTGCGCCAGTCCGTGCCGAGCGGCGCGAGCGCTTCCAACCATTCCGCAGGCATGCGGTGTTCATAGCTTTCACGCTCCTCCGCTTCCGCCGCTTCGCGGATTTTGCGCTTAATCTCAGGGTCTTTCACCACCACGAATTTCCAGGGCTGTTGATTGGCCCCGCTGGGCGCTAGTGACGCGCATCGAATCGCGTTCTCGATCAGTTGGAAGGAAACCGGGTCCGGCGAAAGGGAGCGGACTGAGCGTCGTGCGGCCATCTTGGAGAGAAATTCTTGCGAGGCTTGCAACTGCTTTTCCGGCGAAACAGGAGAGAAGTTGAGAGGAACGTGCTGATACGGTTTCATTATGCCTGCCAATCCAAAAGCTTAACTGTACAGAAGCCAGAGAAATTCCTACCCAGTTCATTCGCTGGAGGCGCGCTCCGGGTTATGACTTTCAAAACGCGGACGTCTGCCATAACTTTCTTTCAAGAAAAGCCGAATGATAGAGCAGAGATTCATCAGAGAAAGGAGTCGGCGTGACCGAGTCATGAGCAGACAGGTTGGCATCGTAAGACTGTTTGGGCTAAGTTTGCTGTTTGCCGCATGCGCTTCGGTCGTGAGTGCTCAGTCTTTGCTTGAGGACTTAAAAGCGGAGCCTAATCCGGCCACGCGCTCGAAAATGGCGCTGGCGATTGCGGAGGCGGCGTTTGACCACGCGCACGGCTTCTATGGTGAAGGCGAAATCGACAACGGCAATGCGCAATTGGAAGACATGACCAATGCGCTCAATGTAGCCGTTAGCTCATTGGCAGCAGCCCATAAATGGCCTCTGAATAAGAAAGTAGAATTGAAAGTGGCGCGCCTGCAACGCCGTCTTCAAGGACTCGTTGACGACATTTCCCTTCCACAGCGCGGCTGGGCAGAGTACACCGAACGTAAGCTGGACGAGATTCATGATCGGCTTCTGGAACAGGTCATAAAGAAATAAACTTTGGTTTGCTGTGCCGGAATTTTAACAAACAGCCTGTTATCCACTGGTTCCGCCATAACTCGCCAGCGGTTGTGAGCGAATACAACATCGGAAGCCAACCGCTCCCGGAGAACTACCGTGAACTTGACCTTTCCCAAAAACCTGCTGAGGATCGTCTCCCGCGCCTGTTTCGTCAATCTTTTCCTTCTTGTATGCTTGGGCGCTGCTCCGAAGCTAAATCCAGTGCAATGGAGCCTGTCCGCTGCCCCGGAACCGGTTTCGCCCGGCTCGACGGTTGTTCTACGGCTGCACGCCGATATTGCTCCCGGTTATCACCTGTACTCACTCACGACGCCAAAAGGCGGCCCGATTCGGACAACGCTTTCCCTAAAAGATAGTCCCGCCTTCGAGGACGCGCGTATGTATCAATCGTCACCGGACCGGCACAATGATCCCAACCTGAACGTGCCGGTCGAGATCTTCAGCGGTCCGACGGATTTCCCCATACAGGCCAAGATCAAGCCGGACGCTGTTTTCGGCACCGCAATTTTGACAGCGCAAACGCGTTATCAGGCTTGCAGCGATGAAATCTGCCTGCCGCCCGTCACGCGCACCGCGAGCGCGACGATCACCATTGGGAAAGGCGCGTCGGTCACGAATGCTTCAGTACCGAGCGCGTACCATCTGGTGAGCGGGCCGACATCGACAGCGTTAAAACCCAGCGCCGTGTCAGGCGTAAGTATGCCGCTGGACTTCCGCTTTCTTCTGCTGGCGTTCGGCTTTGGGCTGGTTGCTATTTTTACGCCCTGTGTGTTTCCCACGGTTCCGTTAACCATCTCCTACTTCCTGAACCAGCAGGGTAACAGCCGGGGCGCGGCTGTGCGGCAAGCGTTTCTGTTCTCGGCGGGTATTGTGGTCTTGTTTTCCGTCACGGGTGTCATTGTTACTTTGATTGCCGGCCCTTTTGGAGTCGTTCAGTTGGCAAGCAGTCCCTGGGTGAATGGGATCATTGCCGTAGTCTTTTTTGCGCTTGGCCTCAGTCTCCTGGGCGCTTTTGAACTGACGCTGCCTTCCGGTCTCCTGACGCGTTTGGACGGCGCATCGCAGAAAGGCGGTGTTCTCGGCGGATTACTGCTGGGGCTGACCTTCTGCCTGACTTCGTTTGCTTGTGTGGGACCATTTCTGGGCACGTTGCTGGCCGCCTCGGTACAAAGCTCCGGCTGGCAGCCCGTTCTGGGTATGGTTGCTTTTGCTGCCGGGCTGGCTACTCCATTCTTCCTGCTGTCCCTCTTTCCGGCTTTCCTCAACCGTTTGCCGAGAAGCGGCGCGTGGTTGTCGCGCGTCAAGATTGTTTTCGGTTTCGTCATCCTGGCGGTCGCGCTCAAATACCTGGCCAGCGTGGATCAGGTGCTGCAACTCCACCTTCTGACACGCGAGCGCTTTGTCGCTCTCTGGTTTGCTTTGTTTCTGATGGCCGCGCTTTATCTCTGGGGTCAATTAAAGCTTCTTCATGCACAAGAGAAATCGGAGATTGGTCTCGGCCGTTTATTGAGCGGAGCAGCGCTGCTGGCCTTCGCCGTAAGTCTTTTGCCCGCTCTCTGGGGAGGCAATCTCGGAGAGTTGGAATCCTTCCTGCCCGCCGCCGACACGCAGACATCCATCATCGTCAGCGCTTCCGGCCAGACGGCGAACCTTCTCTGGCTCAAGGACAACTATCCTCAGGGGCTGGCGCAAGCGCAGCGGGAGCATAAGCCGCTGCTGGTCAGCTTCAGCGGTTACGCCTGCACCAATTGTCATTGGATGAAGGCCAACATTTTCCCGCGCCCGGAAATCTCGGCGGCGCTCGGGAAGTTTGTGTTGGTAGAACTGTATACCGATGGGACCGACGCTGCTTCGGGCAAAAATCAAACACTGGAACAGGACCGGTTCTCCACCGTGGCGCTTCCCTACTATGTCATCCTTGATGAGAAAGAAAAGGAAGTAGCACACCAGGCCGGTTTAACGCGCGACCCGCAACAATTCCTCTCGTTCCTGAATACAGGCCGGAACTCCGCGCCGGATACTCAGGCGCAAACGGCCGCGCTTTAAAATCAGCCTCGGACGGCTTATTGCTTAATCAAAACACGATGACTTCAACGACCGGTTCCACCTATCAACTGCATTGTTCGGAGATCTGGGGCGGCAATCAGGACGTGGATTGCGACGTCTGCACGACCGGAATCACCGCCAGCATCTACAGCAACTCCTGTGACGGCTTGCAAGGCGGAGACATCTATTACGTTACGGTTTGCAACAACGAATTGCTCACGCGAGTGATGCTGGCTGACCTGCGCGGTCATGGCGAGCAGGTCAGCCAGCTAAGCGCCTGGATCTATGAGGCTCTTCGCGAAAGTATGAACACTTTGGACGGCGCTTCGGTCCTGAAATCTCTCAATCATATTCTGTTCGGGCGTGGCTTTGGAGCGATCACGACCGCGACGGTGCTTTCCTTTTACACCGTGAACTCGAAACTATACTTTTGTTATGCGGGGCATCCCCCTGCTCTGCTGAGAAAGCGGAGCGGGCAGGCATGGCAACGGCTGCTTTCCGCGTCGGCTCACGACCGCGCCAACTTGCCTCTCGGCATACTCCCGTCCACGGAGTATGACCAGGACACAGTTTCGTTACAATCCGGTGACCGGCTTGCCATCTATACTGACGGCGTGACGGAGAGCTTCTCGGAAACGGAAGAAGAGTTCGGAGAGGAGCGGCTGTGCGCGCTCCTGGAGCGTTCCCGCGATGAGGAGATCAGCGCCATTAAGCACCGGTTGACCGATGCGCTGAACGAGCACACGGGCGGCGCTGCCAGATCGGACGATCTGACGCTCATGCTGATTGAGATTGCATAGCGAATCAAGCTTTAGGGTCGGCTGAGACTCGTGATGGTAATGACATCGTTGGCCAGGGCGTCTCCCTGCACTCTGACTTCGCGGCCTGCATATTGCTCTAAGCCAGGGAAGTTCTGATTCTTAATCTGATAAATCTTGCCGTGGCTCACCAGGATGTATCGCGCTCCCTGCCCTACCCGGTCGAGCGTGCAGTCCCGATCGCTCAGATGCCGGGAATGAGTGCGATCCACCTTGTGGAACTCGCCACAGGCGCTATCGCTGATTTTGCCGTCCCACACTTGCCCGGCATTTCCCGCAAAGAGAGCGGATGCGCAAACTCCCAAACTGGTGAGTAGACGTTTTTTCATAGTGTTCGTATCTGTTTACTTCATTCCTATAAGGTCTTGGTAGCCGTCTGCGCTAAAACTTGCCGCAACCGTCCGTAGGCTCGATGCGCTTTCTGCTTGACTGCCCCAACCGTGGACGACGTGACGCGCGCCACTTCTTCCAGGCTCAATTCATTGACTTTCAGCAGAGTAACGACTTCGCGCTGGCTTTCCGGCAGTTCCGCCAGCAAGGTTTCCCAGGCAGGCAGCGAACCCGCTTGAGTTGCTGCGCCGTGACGAAACGCCGGCTCCGGCAAAACGTCCATCACAGTTTCGTATGAGGAAATGCGACGCCGTTTCCGGTAACTGTCCACACGAACATGCCGGGCAATGGCATAGAGCCAAGGTAATACCGGTTCACCGGAACGGTAAGTATGACGCGCCCGATGAATTTTCAGCCACGCTTCTTGCAGGAGGTCTTCCGCTTCGGACCGGCTCCCGAGCTGGCCGGCGAGAAAGCGATAAAGAAGCGGGCTGGCGAAAGCAATCAGCCGCGCCGTCGCTTCGCTGTCGGCTTCCTGGTAACGAGCCATGAGATCCATCCAATCAGGACCAGTCTGAGCGGAAGGCACGTCCGCTGCAGGATTCATACCGGTTCCTTTCCACGTTTACGACTCAAGCTCCAAGAGCATGTTCTTTCAGGAAGTATCGGATCGCGGAAGCGATCTCCTCCAAGCGCGTTTCTAATGCGAAGTGACCTGCCTCGAGCAACTGAACGGTGGCGTGGGGGTCATCTCGCCGGAAAGCCTCTGCGCCGGCCGGGACAAAAAAGGGGTCATGCTTACCCCAGATCGCCAGTAGAGGCGGCTGGGCGCTTCGAAGATACTCCTGGAATGATGGGTAGAGCTTCACATTGTTAGCATAATCGAGAAATAAATCCAGTTGGATTTCCATGTTGCCTGGCAGCGCCAGCAGGGCCGCATCGAGTGTATAACCCTCGGGCTTAACGTCATTCGGATCGGGCGCCCCGAAAGTGTACTGCCGGCGCACTGCTTCGAGACTGAGCACCTCGCGGAGCGCCTCCCGATTTTCGGCCGAAGGCTGTCTCCAGTAACGTTGTATGGGCGCCCAAGCATCGCCTAAGCCTTCCTCGTAGACGTTGCCGTTCTGCGAAATGATCGCTGTGACGTGTTGGGGACGTGCCATCGCCAGGCGGAAACCAGTCGGAGCGCCGTAATCAAACACATACAACGCATAGCGCTGGAGGCGCAGCGCATCCGTGAACGCCAGTACCGTTTGCGCCAAAGCCTCAAACGAATACCGGTATTCACGCTCCTGAGGCACTTGCGTGAATCCGAATCCCGGCAGATCGGGTGCAATCACCCGGTAGCGGTCTGCTAATTGCGGGATCAACTCCCGGTACTGGAATGAGGACGAGGGAAAACCATGCAGCAAGAGCAGCACCGGCGCATCCGCCGGTCCCGCTTCCCGATAAAAAACATTCACGCCGTCCGCATCGATGCGGCGAACGACCGTATGCGGCACGTGTGTTTCTTGCACCGGGGATTTTATAACGGTACCTTTATAAGTCATTGAGTTCTCCTAAATGAGGGATCTTTCAATACCACGCCCTTTCAACCGTGGCTTAAATCGCCACGCAAACGGGAAAGCCCGTGGGAAATAATTGTCTATCTCGCTGGCTCACCGGTCAGTTGAAAGAGCACGGTCATCTCATCTTTCGTGCCGATCGATCCCAAGCCGGCCTTGGGAGGTTTCAGATCGTAATCGGTCAGCCTGACGTTTGCTTGACCAGTAAAGCGCAAGTGTTGTCCGTTGCTCGAATCCATCTTGACTTCCACCGTGGCCGGCTCTGTTTTGTCCCGGATAGTGAGTCGTCCGTGAACTTGAAATCGTCCTTCCGCCGTCGGATTGACTGCTGTCGATTGAAAAACAATGTCAGGGTAACGCCCGGCGTCAAGCATCTCATTCAGCGCATAGTTTTGAATTTTTTCACGATCTTTCGGGTTTACCCAGGTGTCCCGGCAGATAGCGCTCTTGCTGGCAACTGTCAGCTTCAGGCTGGCGTCCGCCGCATGTTCCTTGTCGTACTGTAAAGCGCCGTGATAACGGGAAAATTCAAAATGATGTTTTTTTCCCGCCATTAAACCTGTTTTGAAAACTTCCAGAGCGAAATGAGATTGGGGGTCGGGGCTGATTTCGTATTGCTCAGCCGCTCCGTATACGGGCGAGAGGACGGCAAACAGCAGCAGAAATCGTGCGATGTTCCTGAACATGAAATGGATGTAAAGGCGGGCTGTCTGAGGAAGTTTTGCCCCAAGTCAGCCCGGCCTGATCGTTAGCGGCTGGTGCTGCTGCCGGTGCTGGTGGTATCGGACATGTGGTCCATCTTGTCGCCCTTCTTATGCTTTTTCTTGCTCATCTTGTCGTGCGACATGCTGTCGCCCGACATTTTGCCGTGGTCCATCTTGTCATCGGACATTTTGCCGTCTTTCTGGGTAGTCGTCGTGTCCTGGCTTTGAAAGGCGAAAATTGCCGATGGCAGGGCAATGAGGCCGAGCGCCACGGTTAAAATACTAAGTTGTTTTTTCATGATTGTCTCTCCTTGCGTGTGACTTTGTATCAAAGCGCTGCGTAGTAGTCGTAGCCGCGCTCCGCCCAGTAGTCGTCTGGGCGTTCATCGGTGTAAGTAATGCTTCCGATCCTTTTTAAATTCTTGATGCCGTACTTGACCGGGATGACGAGCCGGAGGGGCGCGCCATGTTCGTCCTTCAGGGGGACGCCGTTCATCTCGTAACAAAGCAGAGTTTGCGGATGCAGCGCGCTGGGCATGTCGATGCCGACGTAATACTCTTCATCCGGCGTCACCAAGGCAACGTAGCGGGCCTTCTCCGACCCAGGCGCGAAGCGCCTTGTAAACTCCGAAAGGCGAACCCCTCCCCAATGCACCACCGTGCTCCAGCCTTCTATACATTTGAACTGCGTAATGTGTTCGGTTTTCGGCAATTGCCGGATTTGAGCCAGACTGATAGACTGTTTTGCGTGCGGCTTTGAAAATGGCGTGAGTTGCAGCCGCCATTTCTCCGCATCCACATCGTCGTCCAGACCGTAATCTCCATTCGGGCGGAGCGGTTTCACCGCCGAGGGCGGGAAACTCGGAGCCAAGTGGCCATCACTAAACAAGGTCTTTGAAGTGACAGCCCGATTGAAATCGAGGACACCCCGGAACGAAGACGGAATGCCGTCTTCGTCCATCCGGGTTCGCAGCCAGCGCCAGCCGAGATAAGCGCCTGCCGCGCTAACTCCGAGCGAGAGGAAGCTTCTCCGGCTGCGGGCCGCAAACTCCTTTTCTGTCATCGGCGCAGGAGACTTGCCGGAGCGGTTGTCATTAATCGCCATGCGCCTCCTGCTTTGTGGGGACCATTTCGTATCCCATCACCATGGAGCGAAAATTGCCCCAACCCGCGCGCACAACCTGGGCCACATGGATGATGAAAAAAGCCACGTACCCCATCGTCAGCCAGAAATGTTCCCATCGCGCCATCTCGTAACCGCCCAGCAAGGACGTGAGCCAATGGACCTGAATGGGACGATATATCGCGAGCCCTGTCAGCAGACTCCCAAATCCCATCACGATCACTCCGGTGTAGGCGATCTTTTGCGCGGCGTTGTATTTTGTCTGGGGAGGAAGCTGCTTTCTCAGGCCCAAGTCATGCAGCGTTACCAGGATCGAATCCCGCAGAGAGTTCCGGTCCGGCGCCATCTCTCGCCACTCGCCGGAAACAATGCTGTAGACGACATAGGCTACGCCATTCAAGGCAAAGAACCACATAAACAGGAAGTGCAAGGCCATGCCCTCGGCCAAGCGGTGGTCAATATGAAAGATTTTGTAAAATCCTTCCGGAAAGAAATGAAACAGCGTCGCTTTGCCTAAACCCACCCGGTATATGCCGTTCGACCAATAAATCAGGAGACCGCTCCAAACCATGACAAACAGAACAGGAAAGTTCACCCAATGGGTCCAGCGAGTGGTCAGGCGGTGCTTACGTTCTGCGCTCATCATGCGATTGACCCAACTCTTAATAGCACGTTCCAAGCCACATAGAATGGCGGAAGGAAGAACAGTTGTTGCATAGATCTTTGCTGGTGGAATTTCGTATTCGACACGAAATCTCGTTTCTCAAGACGAATAATCGTCTTGGAGGCGGACAGGCAAAAAGCGGAAGCCCCCCTGGGCCGTGTCGGAATTACTACAGTGTTTGCGCAATTCAGAAACAAGATCCAGCCTCTCCGCTTATCAATTGAACTCCATATTTGTTTCAGGAACGTTGTAACGCTCATTGCAGTTAGCGTGTTCCTGGGGAAAGATAAGCGTGTTTTCTCTCCAGCGTATGGTATTTTCCCGCTCCAACTCTCTCATGGTTCGGTAAAACGCTTCGTGTGTCAGGCCGATGTCTTCGGCTATTCTTTTGAGCGGCCGATCAAGCCACAAACGAGAGGAATTCGCCGGCTTAGATGAGAGTAGATATTGGAGAACACGCTCCTTTGCCGGCCGGATGCTGCGGATTTCCATACTGCGCCGTATGACATTGAATCGCCGAGACTGCAAGGTCATAAACTCCCTTGCTAATTCAGGATCTTTCTCCAAAGCCGCTTGCAACAGCAAGTTCGGAAAAATCGAAACGAGCGATGTAATCTCGGCAACAGCATCGCTGCAGTAGCGCTCAGCAAATAAAGCCGCTTCTGAAACGCATTCTCCTGGACGGATCACGTAGAGAGGAACAGTTCCTTGGCTCGGAACGTGATTGTCCAAACGCATTCTGCCCTGCAGCACGCAAAAAACGGCTTTCGACATATCGCCCTGACGATAAAGAACCTCATTTACTCGCAGATAACGATAAGTCACGGCGGCTTGAAGTTCCGGCGGAAGTTTTTCCAGGCAAAACAGGCGCATATAATGACCTTTCCTACAGTTATTCGTGCCCCGTGAAACACTTGTCACGCTGCTAACGGAAAATTCCGTACTAGTACTGATGATTAGGGCAGTTTGCCGGGCCGGAAGTGATAGGTATACGAAGCGCTTACATAAGAAGGAAGCCGCACCCCGACGATTCGCTCAGCAGGATCAATTTCTCCCGGAAGGGCAATTATTTCCGTCGTTTGTCCAGTGTAGCCTTTGGCAAGGAGGAAATTGACGCCGATGTCCATACGATGATTACGAAAGGAACGGACCAGCGCCCCGCGAAGCTCAGTAACTGGAACGCTCGTAAAGCCGCCCCCGAGCGGCTTCCCGCCTACTCTTTCCCATTCGGCCCGCACCTGTAGTTTAAAAGGAAGTTTATTAATAGCGCCGAGAACGTCCACGATCAAACGCGGAGCTTCGGGTAGGGGAAGTCCAACGGAAAGATCTCTGGCGTCAGCTTTTGAAAGGGACGCTTGCAGCAGTCCGAATGGGAAATATCGGCGCGCGGCCACCGTAAAATAATTATTTTTTCCCGGCCCTTGATCTTCTGACAGCCCGGTATCAGGATCAATTTTTGCCAGTGTTGCTTCCGTGGTGATGTGCCCCAAAGTCACGCGCAAGTCCGTGTCAAAAATGCGCTTGCCTACAACGAGTTGGTAGGAGTGCTCCCGGCTGATCGGAGTTCCTTTCTCGGCGCCGGTACCGATGCGCGGGTCGTTTGTGTAAAAGGCTTCGCCGAAGCTGAACGCGACTGACGGCAGAATTGGGTGATTTTCCGGCAAAAAGATATTGTCGCTTTAGGGGAGTTGAAGCCAACGGAAGCGCGATAGGAATTTAGCGAACTCAGGAGGTCGCTGTTGTCAAACTGGATCTGATCTCTGCGCCAGCCCAAATTGTAGTGCAGATTCTTCAGAAATGATCCATCACTGGAAAGATAAGGAGCATAGTCCGCCAAGGTCACATCATTGGACGTAACTTTGCTGTATGGCCCGTAAACTATGGGGTCTGTCGACTTATAACGGTCCAGATTCAACCGTCGCGGCGCATCCCGCTGATAGTCCACGCCAGCCAGAAAGGATATGGATTTCGTGAGACTGTTGAGGTACGTTCCGTTACCGCCTGTCACCGTGCGGAACTCGCTTTGCCGGATCAGGCCATCCCCGAAGTTGGAGTATAACGCCAGATTGTAGGTCCGAAAAAATCCGGATAGTTGAAGTTCCTGTGTGTTGTCAAGCTTCCAGCGGTCATTCAAGGCGGCTTCTCCGGTGTGAGTCTGATCCTGCTGCCGCCGGTCGAGCGTATCGCGCAGAAAGGCGGTATGGAGCGGAACCAGCCCTGGAACGTAGGAGAAGCCGTAATAGCCGATGCCGAAAAGAGTCAACTGATGATGAGCAAAATCGAACTCGCGGAATCCATTCAGCTTGTACTGACGGCGGTGCTCCAAGCGGTCCAGAAAACCGTTGCCGTAAGCGGCTTCGAGCGAAATCCAGGACTTTTTGCCGGGGTCTTCCGGACTCCAGCCGGCGATCACGTCAACATCTCGATAATCGCCCGTGACCGTCAGAAATGGTTTAAGGGCGTGAGCGCAGTTGATAAATGATAGAAAGATTCTCGGCATGGTTTCCTTCGCGCACGTTGAATGCGCCGCCATCGGTTTGCACGCCCTCCAAAATACTTGGGATCAAGATGTTCGGATCGGCATAACCGTTGCCATGCGCGTTGGAAGACAGATTGTTCGAAACCAGATAGTCTCCCACTTGAATGTATTCGGCAATCGGTTCTCCATGATCCCCCGCTGCTCCCGGTGAAAAGTATTGGGGCGCCTTGATGCCGCCGGAAGCCGTTTCAACCGGCACTCCCGGAATCGAGATGGGAACGCCGGGACGCCCTGGATTCGCATCCAAAGTTTCCTGTCGAACGTAAATCCGCTGCGTCGGATCGGGGAATAAGATGTTACTTTTTTTCAGGTCGGAAGTGACAGTAATTGACTCCTGTCTGCCAGCCAGACTGTTGAATTGCAGATCCGCAATGACCGGCGATAAGTCCGGGAAAACATCGACCCATTGGGTGATGTCAGTGAACCCCGGAGCGCTCACGCTCAGCCGATAGATTCCTGGACGGCTAAACATAGAAGTAAACCCCCCGTCATCGCCGGTAATTTGCACTTGAGAGGAATCTCCTAGCGGCGGAGTTAATTGAACCCGCAGCCGCGCGACGGGACGCATTTGCGGGTCCGTGACATGCCCGGACAGAGTGGACGCGCCATTCCTCTGGGCTTCGAGTGGGCGCGCCACTATCAACAATAAGAAATTAAAAAAATGACGAGCTGACATTATACGCATACCAGCAACCGAAAGCCACTCCCGTCACTCCGGCGAGGGTTTGCAGGCGGAGAGTCGCGCCCGCCAGTCGCCGCGTACTTAGCGCAAAAGGAAGGCCAATTAGGACTGAGACAAGCATCATGCCTAGAATAGAGCCGACACCGAAAATGAAAAGATAGCTTAATCCCAGGGCAACGGAGGAAACCTGAGTGAGCACCAGCAGTGTCAGCGCCGCAGAACCGGCCAATCCGTGCATAGCCCCTACGAGGAGGGGCTTTAAACCTACCCCGGTTACGCGATGCGTTTCGTGGCTGACTAATTTATCATGGTCTGCTCCTTCTTCATGAAAGTGCAAATACGCGTGTCGCCAGCCGCCATGCGCATGTTGGTGCATGTGAATATCCTGCCCTCCCCGCAGCGCTCGGGTCAGGGCCGTACCGCTGAGACCGATAATCATCAGGGCCACAACGAACTCAAGAAAGTTCGCCACGGTTTCCGGAATGGTTACCCGCAATAACAAGACCACCACGCCAACCAGAACCAAAGTGATGGTGTGCCCGGCGCCCCACAAAGCGCCAATGATCGCCACCTTGGTAATTTGCCGGTGCTCACTGACAATACTGGAAACGGCAACGACGTGGTCCGCTTCCGTCGCGTGCTTAAAGCCCAGGATGAGGCCGAAACCTAAAACGGCGAACACTCCCAAGGAGGCCAGCGGCACATGCCCGGAAGCAATCGCTTGCCAATGCGCCAGTAATGTGCCAATCAGAAGCGCGGGACCAAAGCCGGCTCCTGCCGCCGCCTCGTATGCGATAGCCAGACCGAGACAGGCAACCACCAAGGCGCTGAAAACCGGCAAAGAGCGGCGCAACCGTGATTGCCGCGAAGTCCAACCAAACCGGGAAAGCCATCGTCCGGCATAAACAAAGACTAACCCGATGCCGGTCAAGGTTGCCGCCAATCCTACGCTGAACGCTAAGACGAGCAGCAATCCATATCCGATGCGATGCAATGCAATAGCCGATAGCAGGACGATCAGCGCCGAAGGACAAGGCAGCAGACCGCCCGAAATTCCGAGCGCCAGAAGATTCCACCAGGTAACCTCCTCGCCGTCCATTCCGGGCGGCAAGTGAGAATGCGATTTTCCACCGGGAAAGTGCGCGTGGGTGTGGCCGGAAGCAAACGCTTCGTTCCCTTCGGCATGACTATAGAGATGCGTCTCGTTCCCTCCGAGCGCCACTGCGAGCCGACGAAAAAAGAGACTAAGGCCGATAAACGCCAACAGGGCTCCCGACACAAAACTCAGCACGGGAAACAAACGCTCCGGCAGAATGTATTGCGAAGCAAACAAGGTGAGCAAGCCGAGCGCGAAAACACCGGCAGTATGGGTGACGGTAACAGTCAGGCCTAGAAACACCGCGTGTTTCGGCGTGCCGCGCGAGCCTGCCAGGTAAGCGCCGACAACCGTTTTTCCATGTCCCGGCGATAGGGCATGCGTTGCGCCTAAAACGGCGGCAATCAAGAGACCCAGCAAGGCAAGCGGCAGCGTTAGCTTTGGAATCGAAATCAGCTCCGCGAAGCGGTCGGGCGCTCCGGCGGTGACGATTCGTCCGTTGCGCGCTCTGAGGAGAGTCACCCCCGAAGGCACCGGGCCGTAGGTCCAGTACAGGGACGCCCAACGCTCGGCAAGGGGCGCGGCCAACATGTCAGGTGGGTATGAGCGCAGTTCGTTGCTGAGGGAATTACTGAAAGCCGAGCTGTTGAAAACGGCTGTGTTCGCCCCCGGCACGACGATAATTTCACGCCAGCCAATCCGGTCGTAATCGTTGGCATCTTCCAATTGCAGATGGTGCGGCAGGGTGTGGTCTGTCTGTACCGATGAGGCCAACAGCTCGTATTCCAAGCGTATCGTTGACAAACCACCCGCGCCGGCGGGCGTCGCGATCTTCTGAGAGTCCACCCGCAGCGGCGTACGGGCCCCATCAATGGTGACGCTCAATCCTTCGGCGTACTGGGAAGCCAGACTGCGAAAGTAACGATCCAGTTCGACCGGTGAAGTTTTCCCGTCACCGTTCTCGTCCGCTTTCCGAAGTTCCTGGAAAGCGGGTATCTCGGCCATATCGATCACATAGTTGATCCGGACTTGATCCTGGCCGATACGCAGGCGGACGAAGTGGTTCACTGTGAAATTGCCGAGTGGATGGGCTGAGGCAGGAACTCGGGAAAGACTGGCGAACAGGCAAACAGCCCCTAGCGAAACGGAACGAGGGAAGATGCGCCACATAATCAATTAATGAGCGCCTGTTTAGCCAGGCTGGCTTGGAGTGGATCGAAGGAGGGACTGAGATGAAGAGCGCGTTTCAAATAAGTTTGCGCTTTTGCCTGATCGCCTGCGGCTTTCGAGATCATGCCAGCGTGATAGAAGAGTTTGGCGTCCCGTGTCGAAAGGCGAAGCGCCGTTTGCATGGCCCGTTGCGCTTCCGCAAGTCTGCCGGCCTTTAAAGCAGTCCAAGCGAGAGTATCAGCACCATAGATGTCGTGACGGTCTTGATACTCTCGCTTGGCATTGCGATAAGCTTCCTCGGCATTTCGATTGTGATCTGCTTCGAAAACAGCGATTTGTCGATGGTAACGGGCGCCATTCAGGGTGCTGAGACGCCCAATCTGCTCAACTAGTGCGTATTGGGCATCGGCTTCTGTCCGGCGATTTGCTAAAGAATAGAGGTCGCCCAAGGCAGCCACGAAAGTTGGGTCCGGGAAGCGTCGCGTAGCCTGTTCGTATTGATCGATAGCTCCGGAGAGCTGACCGCGCGCCGCGAGAACACGGCCGAGCGAGGCTAATGCCTGGACGTAAGAGGGATAATTCGCAAGCGCGTCCCGATAATTTTGCTCAGCGGATTGATAGTCACCTTCAAAAAAATTCATTTCGCCTATCTGCCATTGGCACCAAGCCAGGGATTCGCGGGGCGGCGGGGCTAGTTGCTTGATGAAAGCAAGCGCCCGAACAAAGCGCCGCTTCGCTCCGTCGGTATCGCCTTGGAGAAACAGGAGGCGGCCAAAACGAATTTCTGTTTCGGCTGTATCCATGCCGAGCTTCCGCATCTGTTGGACGGCGGCATCGGCTTTGGCGTACTCGCCAAGCTCAATCAAAACATCGAACAGCAAGGCATAAGACCCCATCGTCGAAGGATCGTAATCCACAACCTGCAAGGCGTGAGTGCGAGCGCTGGTGAAGTCATGAGTGGCAATCTCGACTCGAGTTAACGCAGTCAGTCCGCCGATATTTCGAATTTCAGGCACGGACTGAAGCGATCTCCGGGCAGCAGTGAAAGCGCCCTGGATATAATCAGCACTGCCAGTTTCACGGACTCTTTGCAACATGCGCGAGGCAAGCATGTTTTCGGCGATCATGTCGCCGGGGTCGCGCTTTACTTTGTCGAGCAGGAACCGGATTGTGGTGGCATCGCCTGCCTGTTCCATCTCAAAAAGCGAGTGGGCCGTGTCTTTCGGGGCGGCATAAACCGGCGCCCTCGGGCTAATAAACGGAGTTTGTCCGAAACGGACCAGCAGAATAGCCGCCAGGAGACTGAAGGCCATTCCGATAAAGAGAACCGGCCAGAAGGTAGCACTGGTTTTTTGTATCTCTGTCATCCCGATTCACCAGAGGCACGAAAATTTATTACAGGAAATACTGCATTCTTATTCTTGTTGAGTGTTTCCTGCAATAAACGGCGAAAGCCGAGAGCAAAGAAGCAGCCACGAGTCCGAAAGCACCCGGCTCCGGTACAGGCGAGGCAGCAGGCGAGACAACGCCGGTGGTGACAATGGGATTTTGATTGGCATCCAGGCTGAGCGCCGAGAAGGGCGCAGCGCCTAGCTGAAATGGGCTTTGAAGCGTAAATCCGCTAATGGATGATCCAATGGAAAACGCGCGCGTATCGGCAACGAAGTCCACCAGTCCAATACCGGCATCAAAGAAGACGGAAAACCCGGAAGGCGTCGTTAGACTCTGGACCGCGCCGGCTTGCGCTGGTGTAGTCAAAGTCACTGAAAGCAGATCCGGCACGCTGGTGTTCATTACCGTGTAGCTGTAGACAAATAGCGGACCATTGCCGCTGACCGACGAGGTAACATTCAGCGGCGCGGCAGACACAGCGCGCGGCAGTAAAAGCGTGGAGAAAGCGAAAACTATAGATAGAACGTATTTCTGAATGGGTGATTTCGACATAAAAGTTATTTTTGGATGTTTGTTGAGTCACAGATTCGGCGGATGAGCTGATGGAGCGCATCCGCCGAAAAGCGTTCAGCTAGCCGTTTACAGGCTGGAGCTATTGCATGGTTCCATCGCTGATCGTGCTGGCCGGGAAGGGCTGGTAAGGATCAGCCACAAACGGGAACTGATTGCGCAGGGTTTTGGAAGGCGCATTGACAAGATCGCTCAGGAGATTGCCGCTATTTAGCTGCGTGAATACTGCGTCAACAACATCATCCAGAAAGCGGCGTCCGCCCATGTTGCCGAAGCCTCCCGAGGGATTGTTGCCGCCCTGGGGCCCCGTATTAGGGACATTGGTATCAAGACGCAGGATGTCGCCGTTCACCTGCACTACCTGTAGGATTTTTGCCTGGTAAGCGCTGTTTGTACCGAAGTTGTTCAGTGACTGCACGATGCTGTCACGGAATCTGCCGTTTGCATCGTCTTGGGTAGAAGCGCCGTTGTATTCATTTTTGCGAGAGGCTGGAATTAAGCCGTTATTCACCAGTGGATTTCCATCACGGTCTACCGTAATCCACTCACCGGAAGAGACAATCGAGCCGTCAGTTCTTACAATTTGATTACGTTGCAATTGAGTGACTGCGTTGGTGCCGATTACCGACGAGTTGCCGCGCAGCATGGCAACGGGCATCTCAACGGCTGTGATGAGCTGATTGAAACCAGCGTAAGTGTTACGTCCGCCGCGCTCTGAAAACAGCGCCCTGTTAGGGTTGCCGGGGTTCATCATCGAGGAGGCAACAAAGCGATTTGCCCCCGTGTCATCCAGGAAAAATGGATCTGCCATCGCGCCGGCAAAGAATTTTACACCGGTTGTAGGGTCAACGGTAACCACCGGAGGATTCGGAGTGTATTCCTGGTTGGCGACGGTGGTGGGGGCGGTGAAAGTAACGCCGTTAGGCAACGTGATAGTTGCCGTCTGGCCAGTTAACCGGCCATTGCCGGGCGAATAGCGAACATCGATAAAGGCATCGGGTGTGGCGTCTCCGGTATTTTCAATTTCAAAACGATAGCGGAGGTTTGGGTCGAAGATGACCTGTCCAAAGGCTTCGGATGAGACCAGAAACCCCTTTGTATCCATAACCAGAACGACCTGGGAATTATCGTTCGGATCAAGAAAAGCCCAGTTATCACCGATATCAGCAGCGACGTATTGGGCAACTGTCGGTGAGTCAACATGGTCGGAGGCGTAAACAGCCGGTGCTGACTTGGCCATTTGATGAACGGTGATTGCAGAAACAGCAAGAGCGCCGAAACCAAAGCTCCATAGTAAGTTCTTGTGCTTTTTTAAGTAAATCATTTAAACTCCTTTGTGCGATTACAGGCTGGCAGGCAATCGGAGCTTTGAGCACTTGACGCTGAGAACGAAAAGTTAACAAACAACGTTCCAAAGGTTCTTTACCTCCGCTTTCCTCAGTCTTAATTGTTTTGCCGGTGATGGGATATGATGCGGATCATATCGGAGAGTATGCAAAGCTGAGGGTGCCGTCAGCGGGCGAGATAGGCTAATCCCGGCAGGGGCGAAAACTTCACCAACATTCGACCGTTGAGGAGACGAGTTCTCGTCGGAGAATGGAATCTAGCAAGTCCAGCGACGAGGGTTCATCTTTCATTTGGTTAGAGTTAATGATTGGCCTGATCTTACGCCTGAGTTCAACATGGCTCAAAAAGTGTAAGTCTCTTTTACGATTGAGCCCACCAGATTATGACGCTTTCAGCTAAACCGTTTACTGTTGCCGTAGTGCAGGACAGCCCGGTCTTCTTAAATCTCGCGGCAGGAATTGAGAAGACACTTACCCTGATCGGCAGGGCCGCTGAAATGGGCGCAAAAATTGTGGTCTTTCCGGAAACCTGGCTCCCCGGATATCCGGTTTGGCTTGATTGGTCGCCGGGGGCCGCTCTCTGGGATCACGCACCGGCTAAGGCGATTTTCAATCTCCTGTATCACAACAGTATTGAGTTGGACAGCCCACATACCGAACGCCTCGCAAAAGCAGCAAAGGCCCATCACTGCACGGTGGTCCTAGGCGCCAGCGAATGTTTTGAAGGCGCATTATTTAACAGCATCTTGTATTTTCGTGATAACGGCGAACTGGCGGGAGTGCATCGAAAGCTGATGCCGACCTACACGGAACGTCTGCTGTGGGGTCGTGGGGACGGGAGCACGTTGACGGTCATCGAAACGGAAGCGGGCCGGGTCGGGGGTCTGATCTGCTGGGAACACTGGATGCCGTTAGCCTGCTCGGCCATGCATGCTAAAAACGAACTCATCCATGCGGCTCTCTGGCCGGCGCTGAATGAAATGAATTTGATCAGTTCGCGGCACTATGCCTTTGCAGGACAGTGCTTTGTTTTGGCGGCGGGGGCGGTCCTTCGACACGAGGAACTGTTTCTTCATCTCCCCCAAGATGAGCCTGCTGCCCTCGCACGGTCTCTGCTCGAAAGCATTCAGGAACCGGATTCCGGATGGCTGTTGCGAGGAGGCAGCGCCATCATTTCACCGACCGGCGTGGTTCTGACAGATCCCGTTTACAACACTGCCGCGATCCTCACCGCCACGGTCAATCGTCGCGAGCACATCGAAGCTCGGCTGGCTCTCCACACTACGGGACACTATGCTCGTCCCGACGTGTTCCGGCTGGAGGTGGACGAAAGACCGCAAAGAGGCATTGTCACCAAACAGATTCTTTAACAAACCACTGGCGAAAACTATTCAGTTGGCCGAATGCCCCGCGCCCGCAGCCGGGAGCGAAGCGTGGTAGGCCGGATTCCCAGCAGCTCGGCGGCCCCGCCCGGTCCGCCCACTCTTCCACCGGCGCGGCGCAATACAGCCCTCAGATTTTCGCTTTCCAGCTCCATCCATCTCTCTTCCGTCAGGAAAGCATCGGCTGATACCCGTGAACACAACGCCAACACCGGCATTGATTCAGGGAATCGTCCACCGTTCAGCTCCTCAAATTGCAACTGCCCCTCGGAGCACATGATGACTGCGCGCTCAATCACATTTTGCAGCTCCCGTACATTGCCCGGCCAATCGTAGGCGCTCAGGTGAGCAATCTGCTCGGCATCGAGAGCAAATTCCGGCACTCTCAACTGGCGGCAGGTCAGATGAACCAAATGCGCCGCCAAGGGACCGATGTCTTCTTTTCGGGACCGAAGGGGAGGCACTACCAGCGGAAAAATATTCAGCCGATAGAACAGATCCTCGCGAAAGGAGCCTCGTTTTACCTCGGAGCGCAAGTCGCGGTTAGTTGCGGCCACAATGCGCACCCGAACTTGCCTGGTCACGTCCTCGCCTACCCGCTCGTACTCTCCTTCTTGCAGAACGCGGAGCAGCTTGCCTTGCAGTTCAGGCGGAATTTCTCCCACTTCGTCCAGGAACAGGGTGCCGCCGTCAGCCAATTGGAACCGGCCCGGACGGTCGCGGAGCGCACCGGTGAATGCTCCCTTGACATGCCCGAAAAACTCGCTCTCAAACAGTTCGCGCGGAATCGAAGCGCAGTTCACGCAAATTAATGCGCGCTCACGTCTTCGGCTCTGATTGTGAATGGCCCGCGCGACCAGTTCCTTGCCGGTTCCGGATTCGCCGCTGATAAGAACGCTTGCTTCGGTGGGCGCCACCAGCGCAATCTGCTCCCGCACTTTGTTGAGCGCCGGGCTGCCGCCGATCATCCCGCCGCCGCTGAATCCAATTTGAACTTCTTCTCGCAGATAAGCGTTTTCCAGCTCTAGACGCTCGTGAAGGCGTGTGTTTTCCTCAAAAGCCCGCGAGTGCGCTAAGGCCACGGCGGCGTGATCGGCAAAGGTCCGCAGCCAGCGAAAATTCTCTTCCTCAAGATAAACCCGGCTGAAGATAGCGAGCACTCCGAAGATGTTGCCTCGAAACACCAGGGGCTGCGCGGCAAAACTGCGAATCTCTTCGCGCTCGGCGAACTCCTTTCGCGTGCTCCAATTCAGAGAAACGTCAGACACTAGTACCGGATCTCCCGTTGTGCCCACGCTGCCAATTTTGCTGGTTCCCAGGGGAACGCGGCAAAATTCACCGTTCAACCGGGCCCAGTCCTCTCCCGGCGAACGCAGCGGCTTTCCGGCGCTGGCCATAAGGTGCAGACAATGTTTTCGGTCTGGGCAATTGGGTTGAAAGCGGCATTTTGAACAGTGGTCTCCCGGAGCTAGAAGCCAGATCCGCGCCAGCGCAATGCCGACATCATCGACTAAGCCCTGTACGATCTTGCGCAGCACGAGAGGAAGATCCCGCTCCTGCGCCACCGCTAGGCTAATGGATTGCAGTGTCTCCAAGTTCATGAATAGAATTCTGCCCTTACCGGGAAGGAACAGCCATACTTATATCGAAACCAGAATGAGCTCTTGGCGTGGCGGGAGGTTTTACGGAGGTAAACAATCTTCATTACGCCATATACGTTCCTAGTGTTTCCTGCTCCTTGCCGCAAGGGATTTCAGGTGTCCTTTCGGAAAAGCGGCGTGCTTCGATAAGCAGCCGCGGGTAGGTTGAGGTTATGCGCCTGCTGCTTTATCGGATGATCTCATACCAAGTTGCGATCAAAGGAGTAGGAATGTGCCATGGTAGAAGCAGGGAAACAGATGCGTCCACCACAGCCGCTCCCGCCGGGAACGAAGGTTACACTGACACAACTGTTGGACATGGTCAAAATCGGTAGTGTCAAGCAGTTTGTGTAAACGGATTTCTCTTAGTCTTTCTTTTCTGCTTACCAAGCCCTTTGCGGGAAGCGCGCTTCCCACAGCAGAGCAAAACGATGGAGGGCCTCTTTCCCGTTCGGTAACGGGCCCCACTTTTTGGAGACGTTGCACAGCGCCAAGTACAACAACTTCATCGCCGCCTCGTTCGGAAAGGAACCACGCGTTTTCATCACCTTGCGCCAGGTCATAGGTAGCGATTCCACGGCATCGGTCGTATAAATCATTTTGCGGATCTCGGGCGCCAAGGCAAACAAAGGAGTACTTTGTTCCCCGTGCCTTTTCCACCAGGCCCTGCTGGGGGGATGCTTGCGGTCCCGGCGAGCCGCCAAGAGTTCCCGCTCCTGTTCTGCGGCTTCCCCGGTCGGCGCCTGCTAAACGGCTCGTCAATCCTGCGCCCCCGGGCGGCGCTCTTTCCCGTTGACATACGGCCAACTGCCCCGCACTGAATGCACCAGGCAAAGCTGGACAGTGGTCTGGGGATACACCGTCTCCAGCGCCGGCGGAAAGCCGTTCCGCCCGTCCACACAGGCGAGGAAAATATCTTGCCGACCGCGATTTTTCCACTCCGTCAAGACCGGCAGCCGGAACTCGGCGCCGTCATCTGCAGAGCTCCACAGCCCCGGCACTTGCTGCCGTCCTGCGCGCCTCACCCCTGAGGCCACCGAGACCGCCCGGTTTTGCACCACCCCGTTGTCACGCCTTTTCACCACCAAGGCATCCAGGCACACGAGGGGGTGCAGCGGAGCAAGCGGCCGGCTCTGCCGGGCGCGTCCCTCCTCCGGCACCATGCCTTTCCTTCCCCAGTGGCGCTGGATGTCCCGTGTGGTCATGCCGCGCCCCTGCAGCGACAGGATCTTGTCCGCAAAGCCGGTGAAACGGGCCGGCGCCTTTCGGTACGATCCTGGGCTCGCAGCCGGCATTGCGAGCGCACGGCGCCGCCCTGTCGAGTGCGCCGCAGTCTCCGTGGCGCGTTTTCTTGCCGGCGCCGTTCCGGCTATGACCGCGGCCGCAGCCGGCCGGATCATGCTCTTCATAACCTAGGTGCGTCGTCAGCTCGGCTTCCATCGCGCGTTCCACCAAAGCTTGGGTCAGGTGCTTGAGCAACCCGTTTTCGCCCACAATGTCTTCCGGCCTTGGATAGTGGGCGAGCAGCTTGTGAATCACGTCTTTGTCGATTTCCCTCGGTTCTTCTCCGTCTCGCTTTCCTTCTTCGAGAAAACCGTTTACACAATCCTTTT